>NZ_JBVHPN010000003.1:0-492207 GCF_055567935.1 Streptomyces sp. NPDC026301
GTGTGCCGGGGGGGGTTGCTGGTGGTACGCGTTGGGTTTTTTCGACACAAGGGTGCTTCTTGTTAAGCAAGAAGATGGGGGTTGTGCCCGCCGTGTCCCTCCCCCCACCGCCCTTGTGGGGCACGGGAGTTACCCGTAGCTGACCCGCAGCTCCTTGACGCCGTTGAGCCATGCCGAGCGCAGCCGCCGCGGGGCGCCGGTCAGCGCGATGTCCGGCAGGGCGTCGGCGACGGCGCGGAAGATCAGGTCGATCTCCAGGACCGCGAGGGACTTGCCGAGGCAGAAGTGCGGCCCGCCGCCGCCGAAGCCCAGGTGCGGATTGGGGTCGCGGGTGATGTCGAAGACCTCGGGCCGGTCGAAGACCTCGGGGTCGTTGTTGGCCGACGCGTAGAAGATGCCGACCCGTTGTCCCTCCTTGATGCGCGCGCCGCCCAGCTCGGTGTCGCGGGTGGCGGTGCGCTGGAAGGAGACCACCGGGGTCGCCCAGCGCACGATCTCCTCGGCCGCGGTCGCCGGCCGCTCCCTCTTGTACAGCTCCCACTGCTCGGGGTGGGTGAGGAAGGCGTGCATGCCGTGCGTGATGGCGTTGCGGGTGGTCTCGTTGCCGGCCACGGCCAGCAGCAGCACGAAGAAGCCGAATTCGTCGCTGCCGAGATTGCCCTCGTCCTCCGCGGCCACCAGCCGGCTGACGATGTCCTGTGCCGGACACTCCTTGCGCGCCGCCGCCAGGTTCATCGCGTACGAGATGAGCTCCATCGCCGCGTTGGTGCCGACCTCCTCGGTGATCGCCAGCTCGGGATCGTCGTACGCGATCATCTTGTTCGACCAGTCGAAGATGCGGGCCCGGTCCTCCTGGGGGATGCCGATCAGCTCGGCGATGGCCTGGAGCGGTAGCTCGCAGGCGATGTCGGTGACGAAGTCGCCGCGGCCGTTCTTCTTCGCCTCCGCGACGATCCGGGCGGCGCGCTCGCGCAGCGCGTCCTCCAGGGCGCGGATGGACCGGGGCGTGAAGCCGCGCTGGACGATCTGCCGTACCCGGGTGTGCTCGGGCGGGTCCATGTTCAGCATGATCAGCTTCTGGACGTCGATCTGGTCGCGGGTCATCGACTCGTTGAAGCGGATGATCGAGGTGTTGCGGTTCGCGGAGAAGACGTCGGGCCTGGTGGAGACCTCCTTGACGTCCGCGTGCCGGGTCACCACCCAGTAGCCGTCGTCCTCGAAGCCCGCGATGTTGTGCGGCTGGGCGTTCCACCACACGGGCGCGGTCCGGCGCAGCCGGGCGAACTCGGGGAGGGGCACGCGTTCCTGGTAGACGTCGGGATCGGTGAAGTCGAACCCGTCGGGCAGCGCGGGACAAGGCATCGGCGACTCCAGGTCCGGGTTGTTTCCGGCTCGCCCGCTCGTCCTGACGAGCCATCAGAATCTGCCGCGAAGGTAGTAACGAGTTCTACAAGTGGCAAGGCTCACGCGGGAAATGCTTGCGGGTGCGGCCGACGCGGCACTCTTGCGCGGGCGCGTGTGGCTCGTGAGACTGGGCGCAGAACTAGAACGCGTACTAGTTCTGCCCGGGTGCCGGGCCGCCCGGACAGCCAGGAGAGGACGAGTCATGGCCGCTGAACCCGTCATCGTCGAAGCCGTCCGCACGCCGATCGGCAAGCGCGGGGGCGCGCTCGCCAATCTCCATCCCGCCTACCTACTGGGCGAGACGTACCGCGAACTCCTGGCGAGAACGGCGATACAGCCGGACTGCGTCGAGCAGATCGTCGGCGGGACGGTCACCCACGCCGGCGAGCAGTCCATGAATCCGGCCCGCAACGCCTGGCTGGCCGTGGGCCTGCCGTACGAGACCGCCGCGACCACCGTGGACTGCCAGTGCGGCTCCTCGCAGCAGGCCAACCACATGGTCGCCAACATGATCGCGGCCGGCGTCATCGACGTGGGCATCGGCTGCGGCGTCGAGGCGATGTCCCGCGTCCCCCTGGGCAGCGGCTCCAAGCACGGCCCCGGCAAGCCCTTCCCGGACGAGTGGCATATCGACCTGCCCAACCAGTTCGAGGCGGCCGAGCGCATCGCCCGTAAGCGCGGCCTGACCCGGGAGAACGTCGACGCGCTCGGGCTGATCTCCCAGGAGCGGGCCGCGCAGGCATGGGCCGAGGGGCGCTTCAAACGCGAGACGTACGCGGTCCAGGTGCCCACCACGGAGGCGGAGCAGGCGGCCGGGCAGGGCATGTGGCGGCTGGTCGACCACGACGAGGGGCTGCGCGACACGAGCATGGAGGCGCTCGGCTCGCTCAAGCCGGTCATGCCGACCGCCGTCCACACGGCGGGCAACTCCTCGCAGATCTCCGACGGGGCCGCCGCCGTGATGTGGGCGTCCAAGCGGATGGCCCGGGCGCTCAAGCTGAAGCCCCGGGCGCGCATCGTCGCCCAGGCGCTGGTCGGCGCGGACCCGCACTTCCACCTGGACGGACCGGTCGACGCGACCCGGGCCGTCCTGGGCAAGGCCGGCATGTCCCTCAAGGACATCGACGTCGTCGAGATCAACGAGGCGTTCGCGTCCGTCGTCCTGTCCTGGGCGCAGGTCTTCGAGCAGGACCTGGAGAAGGTGAACGTCAACGGCGGCGCCATCGCCCTCGGCCATCCGGTGGGCGCGACCGGGGCCCGCCTCATCACCACCGCGCTGCACGAACTGGAGCGCGCCGACAAGGAATTCGCGCTGATCACGATGTGCGCGGGCGGGGCGCTGGCGACGGGGACGATCATCCAGCGACTGTGACGGGGGCCGCGCTCGCGGCCCGACGGCCATTGTCAGTGGCGCCTGTCACACTCCTGCCATGACGACAGAACCGACGGAACCGACAGACCCGGCGGGCCCGACAGGACCACCGAAGATCCCTGCTGACAACATGCCACCGGTCTGGGCGGGGCCGGACGAGCGCCCGGCCCCGCCCCTCGTCGGCGACGAGCGCGAGATCCTCACCTCGTTCCTGGACTGGCACCGCAGGACCTTCGAGCTGAAGTGCGCAGGGGTGCCGCCCGAGCGCCTCTCCGAGAAGGGCGTCCCGCCGTCCGGGCTGAGCCTGCACGGCCTGGTCCGCCACCTCGCAGGCGTGGAGCACTGGTGGTTCCGCGTGCAGTTCGCGGGCGAGCGGGACGACTTCCCGTACTACTCCGACGACGACCCCGACCAGGACTTCGAGATGCTGGAGGGGGACGTCGAAGAAGAGCTCGCGTTCTGGCGCGCCGAGTGCGCGCACTCCCGCAAGCTCGTCGCCGCCGCGCCCTCCCTGGACGTCACGGGCACCCATGCGGCCAGCGGGCAGCCGGTCTCGCTCCGCCGCATCCTGGTGCACCTGATCGCCGAGTACGCCCGGCACAACGGCCACGCGGACCTCCTCCGTGAACGCCTCGACGGCGCGACCGGGGTCTAGGACCCGGGCACGCCGTCGGGGGACAGATGGTGAGGGGGAGGAGCCGCCCCTGGCTCAGTACCAGTTGTGGGACTGCCAGAAGGTCCAGGCGCCGCAGGGGCTGCCGTAGCGGTCGTTCATGTAGTTCAGGCCCCACTTGACCTGGGTGGCGGGGTTGGTCTTCCAGTCCGCGCCGGCCGAGGACATCTTCGAGCCGGGCAGCGCCTGGACGAGGCCGTAAGCGCCGGAGGAGGCGTTGGTGGCCTGGGGGTTCCAGCCGCTCTCGCGCTCCACGATGTTGCTGAAGCACTGGAACTGCCGCGCGTCCGGGATCTGCTGGTGCGCCGCGGCCTGGGCCTCGCTCGCGCCGGCCCGCTCGGCGGCCTGTGCGGGGGTCGCGGCGAAGGCGGCCGCGGCGGCGCCGAGCGCCACGGCACCGACGGCGGCGGCGCCCGCGGCCCGCTGACGGGTGACGAGACGGGGAGCGGTACGGCCGGTGGTGCGGCCGGTGGCCGAGGACACGGGGGACAGCACGGAGGAAGGACCTTCCGACGGAGACAAGGGGGGAGGCCGCCGAGGGCGAGACGAGTCGCGGGGGCGAGCCGAGTCGCCGGGGCGCGGTGAGGTTTGCGGACCCGGCGACCACTTCACCGTGGGAGGTGGCTCGGGGTTCCCGCAAGCACCGCCGGTACGTAAGGGCTTCGTAGCAGGCCCCGGGAACGGCGGCCGGAGCCGGGCGAGGGCCCGCGCCGGTTCCTCCTATCGGGCCTCGTATGTGACCAAGGTCCCTGTGCGGGGCTTCACAGGAGGGCTGCGCTCTAGGGCGCGTCTCTCGGGGCGGCGGGCACCGGTGCGTCGAAGGAGACCGGTGCGTCGAAGGCCGCGCGGCGGGTGGCGCGGCGGAGGGCCTTCAGGACGGAGGGGCCGACGGTGAGGGTGAGGACGATCGTGACCAGGGCGCGGGGGAGGTCCCAGCCGAGGGAGGTGGCCAGGCAGTAGGTGACGAAGCGGGCGAGGTTGTCGGGGAGCGGGTCGCCGGGGACGAAGGAGACGCCGGAGGCGAGGCCCGCGATGTACGGCCAGCCCTGGAGGTTCATGACCAGCCCGTACAGGAGGGAGGAGAGCGTGCCGTAGACCGCCAGCAGCAGCATCTCGCGGCGGCCGCGGAGCCGGTCGGGCCCCGGGAGCAGGCCCGCGCCCATCGACACCCAGCCCATCGACAGCATCTGGAACGGCATCCAGGGGCCGACACCGCCGGTGAGGAGGGCGGAGGCGAACATCGAGACCGCGCCGAGCACGAAGCCGAAGCCCGGCCCGAGCACCCGCCCGGACAGCACCATCAGGAAGAACATCGGCTCGATGCCGGCCGTGCCGGCGCCGAGCGGGCGCAGCGCCGCGCCCGCGGCCGCGAGCACGCCCAGCATGGCGATGGCCTTGGCGTCCAGGCCGACGTCCGCGATGGTCGCCACGACCACGGCGAGGAGGAGGGGGAGCAGGGCGGCGAACAGCCAGGGGGCGTCCTTGGAGTGCGCGAGGCCGGACGCGGAGTCCGCCAGCAGCGGCCAGCCGAAGGCCAGCACGCCGACGGCCGAGACCAGTACGAGCGCGGCCACCGACCGCGGCCCGAGCCGCACCGCCCGTACCCTCCTGTCCGTCCGTGGGCTCATGCCGTGTGCTCCAGCTCGGCCAGGGCGTGCGTGACCTGGGGCACGGTGAGCCAGGGAAGCGGCGCGAGGACCTTGGCGACCTGCGGGGCGAAGGACGGGGAGGCGACCACGACCTCGGCGGTCGGGCCGTCCGCGACGATCTCGCCGTCGGCGAGGATGACGACGCGGTGGGCGAGTTCAGCGGCCAGTTCGACGTCGTGGGTGGCGAGGACGATCGCGTGGCCCTCGGCGGCGAGGCCGCGCAACACCGCCACCAGGCGGGCCTTGGCCGCGTAGTCCAGGCCGCGGGTCGGCTCGTCGAGGAGGAGCAGCGGCGGCCGCGCGGTGAGGACCACGGCGAGCGCGAGCGCGAGGCGCTGGCCCTCGGAGAGGTCGCGCGGGTGGGTGCCGTCCGGGACGTCCGGCAGCAGCCGGGTGACCAGCGCCCGGCAGCTGCCCGGTGCCGCGCCCGCGTCGGCGTCCGCCGCCGCGCACTCGGCGCCGACGGTGTCCGCGTACAGCAGGTCGCGCGGCTCCTGCGGTACCAGGCCGACCCGGCGCAGCAGGTCGCGCGGCCCGGTGCGGTGCGGCACCGCGCCGCCCACGCGTACCGATCCGGCGGCCGACTCGTGCATCCCGACGAGCGTGTTCAGGAGCGTGGACTTGCCCGCGCCGTTGCGGCCCATCAGGGCGACGGTCTCGCCGGGGCGTACGGCCAGGTCGACGCGGTGCAGCGCGTCGATGCGGCCGCGGCGCACGGACAGCCCGGCGGCCTCGGCGACCGGCGGGGCGCCCTCGGCGACCGGCGGGACGGACGGCGCACCGGCCGCCTCGGGGGATGCCGGTGACCGTCCCGCCAGCCGCTCGCGCAGCGCGCCGGCCTTGCGGCGTGCGTCCCGTACGGTCAGCGGCAGCGGCGACCAGCCGGCCGCCCGGCCGAGGGCGACGACCGGCGGGTGGACCGGGGAGACCGCCATGATCTCCGCGGGCTCGCCGATGACCGGCGCGGCGCCGGGCGCGGGCAGCAGGATGACCCGGTCCGCGTACTGGACGACGCGCTCCAGCCGGTGTTCGGCCAGCAGGACCGTCGTGCCGAGGTCGTGGACCAGGCGCTGGAGGACCGCCAGTACCTCTTCGGCGGCGGCCGGGTCCAGCGCCGAGGTCGGCTCGTCCAGCACCAGCACCTTGGGATGCGTGGTGAGGACGGACCCGATCGCGACGCGCTGTTGCTGGCCGCCGGAGAGGGTGGAGATGGCCCGGTCGCGGAGGCCGGCGAGGCCGAGGAGGTCGAGGGTCTCCTCGACGCGGCGGCGCATCACGTCGGGCGCGAGGCCGAGCGATTCCATGCCGTACGCCAGCTCGTCCTCGACGGTGTCGGTGACGAAGTGGGACAGCGGGTCCTGGCCCACCGTGCCGACCACGTCGGCCAGTTCGCGCGGCCGGTGGGTGCGGGTGTCGCGGCCGTCGACGGTGACCCTGCCGTGCAGGGTGCCGCCGGTGAAGTGCGGTACGAGGCCGGAGACGGCGTTCAGCACGGTCGACTTGCCGACACCGGACGGGCCGACCAGCAGGCAGAGTTCGCCCTCGGGGACGGTCAGGTCGACCCCTTGGACGGCGGGCGCGCCCGCGTCCCCGTAGGTGACCGACACCTGCTCGAACCGGATCACGTCGTCTTCTCCTTCGGGTTCTTCGTACGCCGCTCGTCGGGTGGTACCGGGGCGACGAACGCCGGCACCAGCCCGACCAGCACCGAGAGCGCGGGCCAGAGGGGGAGCTCCGGGGCCGTCAGCGGTACGGCCGGCGGGTGCAGGGCGGCGGGCGCGTACGAGCCCGCCCAGATCATCAGCGCGGCCACCGCCGCGCCGGAGCCCGCGACCAGCCAGGCGCGCGGGCCCCAGCGGTCGGGCCGGTAGCGGGTGCGGACCGAGCGGCGGCCGCCCAGCCACAGCCCGGCGAGCGCGGCGGCGAGCCCGGCGGCCAGCACCGGAAGTCCGTAACCGGCGCCCTGGGCCGCGAGCAGTCCGTACGTGCCGGCGCAGATGCCGAGGAGGCCGCCGAGCGTGAGGGCCGTGGTGGTGTGCCGGACGGCGCGCGCCACCTGCGCGGTACGCCCGTACCCGCGGGCGTCCATCGCCGCCGCGAGCGCCACCGAACGCTCCAACGCGCCCTCCAGCACCGGCAGTCCGACCTGGAGCAGTGCCTTGACACCGCGGTCGGGGCGGCCGCGCAGCCGGCGCGCCGCGCGCAGCCGCTGGACGTCGGCGACCAGGTTCGGGGCGAAGGTCATCGCCACGACGACGGCCACGCCCGCTTCGTAGAGCGCGCCGGGCAGGGACTTCAGCAGGCGGGCCGGGTTGGCGAGCGCGTTGGCGGCGCCCACGCAGATCAGCAGCGTGGCCAGCTTCAGCCCGTCGTACAGCGCGAAGAGCATCCCCTCGGCGGTGACCCGGCCGCCGATCCGCACGCCGCGCGCCCAGTCGGGCAGCGGCACTTCGGGGAGCGTGACCAGGAGGTGCGTACCGGGGACGGGCGAGCCGAGTACGAAGGCGAAGACCAGCCGGATGGCGAGCACGACCAGGCCGAGCTTGACGAACGCGCCGTAGGACCGGGCCCAGGGCGCGTCGGAGCGGCGGGCCGCGACCACGTATCCGGCGACGCCGATGAGCAGGCCGAGGAGCAGCGGGTTGGTGGTGCGGGACGCGGCCGTCGCCAGGCCCAGCGCCCACAGCCACCACGCGCCGGCGTGCAGCGCACGCCCCCGCGTGGCGAGGGGAGCACGCAGCCGGGCGGGGGCGCGCAGCCGGGCGGGGGCTCGGGTGCCGGTCATCCGCGCCGGCGCCGGGCCTGCCACACCGCGGCGGCGCCGAGGACGGCAACCGCGGCGATGCCGCCCATCAGGCCGGCGGAGGGCCCACCGGCACCGGTGTGCTCGCCGGAGCCGGACGCACCGGAGCCGGACGCGCCACCATCGGGCGCCGCGGACCCGGTGGACCCGGTGGACTCGCCGGAGCCCTTCGACGACCCGCCCGCCTGCTCGGCGCAGCCCTTTTCCGGATAACCGGCTATCGCGCACAGCAGCGCACTGGAGTCGTACCGCAGCGGCGCCGCGACCGCGGCCAGCGCGTCGCCCGCGCTCGCGTCCTCGGGGACCCGCGCGCACTCCGTACGGGCCGCGGGCGGGTTCTCGCCCTTCGGGGCGTCGGCCGCCGTGCCGAAGTCGAGGACGACGGCGACCCGCTTGCGGCCGTCCGCCGCCTTCGTGCCGCCGCAGACCGCGTCGAAGTCGGCGGCCGCGCGCGGCTTCGTGGCGCGCGCGGAGTCGGCGCTGACGGTGAAGCGGAAGCCGGCCACGCCGCCGTCTGCGGGGCGGGCCGTCGAGGGCCCCTCGGTGGCGTACGTCCAGCCACCGCCCCCGTGGGCCGCCGCGTCCGCCGTCCAGAAGGACCAGTAGCGGTACTCCTCGGCGTGCGCGGGCGCGGCGGCCAGGCCCGTGGCCGTGCCGGCCAGGGCCAGGGCGCCGATGCCGCGTGCGATACGGACGGCGCTGCTCACAGCTGGTTCTGCTTCCGGCGGCCGCTCACCAGGAAGCCGATGCCGGCGCCCGCCGCCAGGCCGACGACCACGACCCACCACACGGAGATGCCGCCCTCGTCCTGCTTCTGGTCCTTGCCGTCCTGCCGGGCCGAGGCGGCCGCCGGCTTCGGGCCGGTCGCGTTGAGCTTCGTCACCAGGTCCGTGCCGCCGAAGTCGTGCGGGTCGCCGCCGGTGGCGTGCGTGGCGAGGATCAGCTGCGCGTACGCGGCCGGGCCGCTCTGCTTCGCCCAGGCCGCCGAGTGCCCGCGCAGCCAGCCCAGCGACCGCTTCGCCTCGTCGGCACGCCCCGCGGCGGCCAGCGCGACGACGGCGTCGGCGGTGTTGCCGACGTCCGGCTGCGCCTCGGCGCCGGGCATCGCGGACATCAGGTGGTGGCCGTGCGCGTCCAGGACGGAGACGAGGTGGGCCGCGCCGTCGGCGGCGGCCGCGTGCGGGTCCTTCGCGGCGTCCTCGCAGGACGCCGGCTTCGCGGCGTCCGCACCCGGCTCGACGACGAAGCCCTTCCCCAGCGCCCCCAGTACCGCGGCGGCCGTCGCGTCCTCATTGGCGGCGAGCTTCCCGTCCTTGGCCTGGAAGGCGAACGCGCCGCGGTCCTTCTTCTTCGCGTCGCAGCCGAGCCGGAAGGCGAGCAGCCCGTCGTACGGCGACGTGCCGCCCTTCTTGGCCGTCACCGACTCGGGCTTCGTGCCCGTGGCGGCCAGCGCGCCGATCACCACCGAAGTGGAGTTGGCGTCGCTCGGGGCGCCGGCGGCCGAGCCCCAGCCGCCGTCGTCGTTCTGGGCGGACTTCAGCCAGGAGACGCCCTTGCGCACCGCGTCCGCATGCCCGCCGACCGCGGCCAGCGCCTGCACGGCGGCGGCCGTCTGGTTGGTGTCCCGCATCGTCTTCGCGTCGCAGCCCTGCTTCGGGTCGGCGCGGTACGCGGTGAACGCGCCGTCGGCGCACTGCTGCCCGGCGAGCCAGTCCACCGCCGAGTCCGCCGGGCGCACGCCCGCGGTGTCCTGCGCCAGCAGCGCCAGCGACTGCCGCCAGACGCCGTCGTACTTCGGGTCCGTGCTGCCGTACAGGCCCTTCGGGAGCTTGGGGGACGCGGCGGGCGCGGGGTCGGCGGCGAACGCGGCGGGGGCAGCGGCCGCGCACAGCACGGCGGCGGCCAGGGCCGCGGCGCAGCGGCGCGCCGGGGCGGCGAGGGAGCGGGCCGTGATGGCCATGGGGTCGGTGCCTCTCGGTCGGTTCGCGGGGTGCGCGAGGTGGGAGGTCACGCAGCCGTACTCCGCCGCACCACGTCGCGCGCGGCGCGCGGGCGCGGTGGCACCGGGCTCAGCTCCGTATACCTCGACGGTGCCGCGCGCCGGACGGCCGATGAAGGGCGGCCGTACGGTACGCGGGAGCCTTGGGCGTGCCCCGCCGGGCGTTCCGGCTCGCTCCGGCGCACGGATGCGCGCCAGGGCTCACGGCTGCGGGTCAGCGCCGGTTTTCCACCGGCTTCCCCCGGTCGGGCACGAATGAACTTGTCCGGACCACTTTAACCGGCGGGTAGCGGCCGGTCTCCGGCACGTGCAGAAGGGCTGCGTGGCCGCCCGGGCCCACCGCCTCCGGCAGCCGCGTGCCTCACACCGCCCGGTACGTCACCGGTTCCGAGCCCGGCACCGGCTCGGCCAGCCCCGCCTTCACCAGGCGCCGCAGGTGCGCCTCGGCCTCGGAGACGGCGATGGTGCGCGAGCCGTACGGGATCTCCTCCCACGGGCGGTTCCACGTCATGGTCTCGGCGAGCTGCCAGGGCGTGAGCGGGGCGGCGAGCAGGGCGCGCAGGCCGCCGAGCCGTTCCTCGTGGTGCGCGACGAGCTCCGCCGCCCGCTCGGCGGCGCCGGTGAAGGCGTGCTGGTGGGCCGGGAGGACCTCGGCGACGCCGAGCCGCGCGATCCGCTCCAGGGAGTCCAGATAGTCGCCGAGGGGATCGGTGACCGTCGCGTCGTCCGGGTCCTCGTACAGGCCGACGTGCGGCGTGATGCCCGGCAGCAGGTGGTCGCCGGAGAAGAGCCGGCCGTGCCCGGGGCGCGCCGCCGGGTGCGCCTCCTCCAGGTGGAGGCAGACGTGGCCCGGTGTGTGGCCCGGCGTCCAGACCGCGCGCAGCCGCCGCCCCGCGAGGTCCAGCAGCTCGCCGGGGACGATCTCGCGGTCCGGGAGCGCGGGACGCTGGTCCGGGAGCCCGCGCGTGCGCCCCTCGGCGCGGGCCGCGTAGAGCGGCGCGAGGTGGTCCTCGGGCGCGCCAGCCGAGGCCAGTTTCGCGATGACGTACGTCAGCCACGTGCCCGGCTCGGCCTCACGGGTGCGGCGGACGACCTCCGTGTCGGCCGCGTGCATCGCGATCCACGCGCCGGACGCCTCCCTGACCCGCGCCGACAGACCGTGGTGATCCGGGTGGTGGTGAGTGACCAGGACGCCGTGCAGATCGGCCACGTCGGTGCCGCAGGCGGTGAGCCCGGCGGCGAGGGCGTCCCAGGAGTCCGGGTCGTCCCAGCCGGTGTCGATCAGCACCGGGCCGCGGTCCGTCTCCAGTACATGGACGAGGGTGTGCCCGAGCGGGTTGTCCGGTATGGGCACGGCGATGCTCCACACCCCGCCCCGGTGGTCGATCACGTGCGGCATGTCCTGCCCCTCCCGGCCCGCACGCCGTCGCGTGCCTCACCGTTGCCCACTATAGCTAGAACTGGTATCAGTTCTGATGCAGCGTCAGATTTACGTCACGTATCGCGGTGACCGCGGGAGGCGGAGTCGATGGCCGATCTGATCGAGCACGGACAGCTCTACATAGGCGGCGAGTGGGTCGATCCCGCAGGGCGGGACACCATCGAGGTCGTCTCCCCGCACACCGAGCAGGTCATCGGCCGGGTGCCGCACGCCTCCCGGGCCGACGTGGACCGCGCCGTCACGGCGGCCCGCGCGTCCTTCGACTCCGGCGTCTGGGCGGACACCCCGCTCGCCGACCGGATCGCGGTGATCACGCGGATCAAGGACGCGTTCGCCGTGCGGAGCGAGGAGTTCGCGCGGCTCATCAGCGCGCAGAACGGCACCCCGTACACCGCGGGCGTCATGGTGCAGTCGCTCGCCGCGATGCTGGCCTGGGACGCGGCGATCACGGTCGCCCGCGACTTCGCCTACGAGGAGCGGCGGCAGGGCCTCCTCGGGCCGCTGCTGATCCGCCGCGAGCCGGTCGGGGTGGTCGCGGCCGTGGTGCCGTGGAACGTCCCGCAGTTCACCGCCGCCGCCAAGCTCGCGCCCGCGCTGCTGGCCGGGTGCTCGGCGGTGCTGAAGGTGTCGCCGGAGACGCCGCTGGACGCGTATCTGCTCGCGGAGATCGCGGCCGAGGCCGGGCTGCCCGAGGGTGTGCTGTCCATCCTCCCGGCCGACCGGGAGGTCAGCGAGTACCTGGTCGGGCACCCGGGCGTGGACAAGGTGTCCTTCACCGGGTCGGTCGCGGCCGGCAAACGCGTCATGGAGGTGGCCGCGCGCCGGCTCACCCGCGTGACACTGGAGTTGGGCGGCAAGTCGGCCGCGGTGATCCTGCCGGACGCGGACCTGGACGCGGCGGTCGCCGGGATCACCCCCTTCGCCTGGATGCTCAACGGGCAGGCGTGTGTGGCCCAGACCCGCATCCTCGCGCCGCGCTCCCACTACGAGGAGATCGCCGAGCGGTTCGCCGCAGCGGCCACCGCCCTGAAGGTCGGCGATCCGCTGGACGCGGCCACCGAGGTCGGCCCGCTGGTCGCCGAGCGGCAGCGGCGCCGGTCGCTGGAGTACATCGCGGCCGGGCAGCAGGAGGGCGCCAAGGTGCTGGCCGGCGGCGGCCGCCCGGCGGACCAGGCCACCGGCTGGTACGTCGAGCCCACCCTCTTCGGCGAGGTCACGCCCGGTATGCGGATCGCCCGCGAGGAGATCTTCGGCCCGGTGATCTGCCTGCTGCCGTACGAGGACGAGGACGAGGCGGTACGGATCGCGAACGACTCCGACTACGGGCTCTCCGGATCGGTGTGGACGGCGGACACCGAGCGCGGCATCGAGGTGGCGCGCCGGGTGCGCACCGGCACGTACTCCGTGAACACCTTCAGCCTGGACATGCTCGGGCCGTTCGGCGGCTACAAGAACAGCGGCATCGGGCGGGAGTTCGGCCCCGAGGGGTACGGCGCGTATCTGGAGCACAAGATGATCCACCTCCCGGCGGGGGAGTGAGCGCATGGGCGACCGCTGGCAGGTGGAGGTGGACCGCGGGGTCTGCATCGGCTCGGGGCTGTGCGCGAGCATGGCGCCCGGGGACTTCCGGCTGGACTCCGCGCGGCAGTCGCACCCGGTGGCGGGCGAGACGGACGCCCGTGAGGCCGTGCTGTCGGCCGCCGAGGGATGTCCGGTCGAGGCGATCCTGATTACGGAGGCGGACTCCGGGGAATCAGTCTTCCCGCCGGAGGAGTAGCGCCGCCCCGTACGCCCCGCCCGCCCCGTCGAACGGATGAGCGAGCCCCTGGTCCGTACTTAGAGTTACCTGTGCGTTCCTCACGGTGATCTCATGACATCTGTGACTGTCCGTCCCTCCCGTTGCGTGGAAATCTCTATTCCACGCCGCCGAGGGGGGAGACGATGGATAAGCGGTACGAGGTGTACTGCCTGGCTGACAGGTATTTCTATGAAACCCCGGACCGTTTGTCCGTCGGGGAAAGTGCCGCAGCTGACGACAGTGCGGTCTACGAAGCGGCGCAACGCGCGGTCCCCGAAGGGTGGCGCTGTTTCCTCTCCGGGGACTGGCTCCACGTCAATCCCGTGGACAGCGAGGGGAACCCGCGTCCGGGCAGGCCGAAGCAGGGGTGGAAGATACATGTGTCGGCCTGCCCGGACAATGCGGAGAAGATAGCGTCCAAGGTCTGGGACTACTGCGTCGCCAGGTCCATTCCGTTCAAATTCGTGCCGGGCCCGCGCCCGCTGCACCTGCGGAATTCCAAGTACGCCGACCGGGCCGCCAGCGGCAAATTCGCCACCATTTACCCGCTGGACGAAGCGGAATGCCACCGCGTTCTGGAGGAGCTGGGCTCGCTGCTGGACGGCGAGCCGGGCCCCTACATCCTGAGCGACCTGCGGTGGAACGACGGACCGCTGTACGTGCGGTACGGCGGCTTCGCCCGGCGGTACTGCGTCGACGGCACGGGCGCGCTCGTGCCCGCCATCGAGAACGCCGAAGGACGGCTGGTCCCGGACCGCCGCGAGCCCGCCTTCCGGCCGCCGGAGTGGGTGCCGCTGCCCGGCTTCCTGGCCCCGCAGCTCGCGGCCCGCAACGCCACGACCGTCGCCGACCTGCCGTACGCCATCGAGTCGGCGCTGCACTTCTCCAACGGGGGCGGCGTCTACGCCGGCCGGGACCGGAGCACCGGTGAGAGGGTGGTCCTGAAGGAGGCGAGGCCGCACGCCGGCCTCGCCGCCGACCTCGCCGACGCGGTCACCCGCCTGGAGCGCGAACGCGCCGCGCTGGAGCGGCTGTCGGGCCTCGGCGTGGCCCCCGAGGTGCGCGACTGGCTCACCGTCGGCGACCACCGCTTCCTGGTCCTGGAGCACATCCCGGGCAAGCCGCTGAACTCCTTCTTCGCCGAGCGCCACCCGCTGCTCACCGCCGACCCCGACCCGGAGGCGCTCACCTCGTACACCGAGTGGGCGCTGGGCATGTACAACGCCGTCGAGCAGGCCGTCGCCGCGGTGCACCGCCGCGGCCTGGTCCACAACGACCTGCACATGTTCAACGTCATGGTCGCGCCCGACGAACAGAGCGTCACGCTGCTGGACTTCGAGGCCGCCGCCGGCAGCGGCGAAGGGACCCGGCAGTCCCTCGCGCACCCCGGCTTCCTCGCCCCGCGCGAGCGCACCGGCTACGACGTCGACCGGTACGCGCTGGCCTGCCTGCGCCTCGCGCTCTTCCTGCCGATGACCACGCTGCTGACCATCGAGCGGGAGAAGGCGGCGGACCTCGCCGAGATCGTCGTCCGCGAATTCCCCGGCGTGCCGGCCGGTTTCCTGGAGGAGGCCGTGCGGACGATCTGCGCGCACCGGCCCGCCAGGCCGCGCATCCGGCGCCCCGCGCAGGCCCGCCACCTCGTCGCGGTCGACACCCGCGAACCGTACGTCTGCGACCCGGCCGACTGGCCGCGCAGCCGCGAGTCCATGGTCCGGGGCATCCTCGCCTCGGCCACGCCCGAGCGCACGGACCGCCTGTTCCCCGGCGACATCGCCCAGTTCGCCGACGGCGGCGGACTCGGCATCGCCCACGGGGCGGCCGGTGTCCTGTACGCGCTCCACGAGACGGGTGCCGAGGGGTTCGAGGAGGGCGAGGAGTGGTTACTGCGGCAGACCGCTCCGCCTCCCCTCGGCACCCCCCTCGGGTGCTACGACGGACTCGCCGGCGTCGCCTACGTACTGGACCGGCTCGGCCACCGCGAACGGGCCGACGAGCTGATCGAGCGGGTGCTCGCCGAGAAGTGGTACCGCCTCGCGCCCGACCTGTACGGCGGGCTGGCCGGCATCGGCCTCACCCTGGACCACCTGGCGCGCCGACGCGGCGAACGCGAGCTGCGCGACCGGGCGCTGGAGGCGGCGGGACACGCCGCCGACCGGCTGGAGAGCTGCGCGAACCGGGCCGGACTGCTGCGCGGCGCGAGCGGCCCCGCGCTGCTCTTCCTGCGGCTGTACGAGGGCACCGGCGACCCCGGGCTGCTCGATCTCGCCGCGCAGGCGCTGCGCAGCGACCTCGCCCGGTGCGTGCGCAACGAACGCGGCACCCTGCTGGTCGACGAGGGCTGGCGCACCATGCCGTACCTCGGCGCGGGCTCGGCGGGCATCGCGATGGTGCTCGACGACTATCTGACGCACCGCGCCGACGCGGAGTTCGAGGAGGCCAGGGCCGCGATCCTGCCGGCCACCCAGGCCCGCTTCTACGCGCAGCCCGGCCTCTTCAGGGGCCGCGCCGGCATGGTGCTGCACCTGGCCCGCACGACGACCCCCGACCCCGACGTCGAGGCCGCGCTCGCCGCACAGATCGCCGACCTGAGCTGGTACGCCATGCCCTACCGCGGCGAACTGGCCTTCCCCGGCGACCAGATGATGCGGCTCTCCATGGACCTGTCCACGGGCACGGCCGGCTGCCTGCTGGCCCTGGGCTCGGCCCTGCACGAGGACCCCGTACAGCTGCCGTTCCTCCCGCCGCTGCCGGCGCCGGACGGGCTGCGGCACTGAAACCGACCAACGGAAGGACGTGCCACGTGGCACTGCTCGATCTGCAGATGCTGGAGGCCCCGGAGCACGGGAGCGGCGAGGACAGTACCGACAGCTTGCTGGACTGCGACAGCACCCTGAGCCTCCTCATCTGCTAGCGCGTCATCCCCGCGGTGGCCCGGCTCCGTCCGGCCCGCCGCCCCTGATCAGGTTCGTTCCGGTACGCGTCGACCGCGGACCGGGAGGTGATACAGGCCGACCGCGGTACGGGAGGTGACCGTGCCCGGCCCGGATCGTGAGGTCCGATCCGGTCCGGACACGGCACACCGCCCGCACCGTCCGGCCTGCTCCGGTGGCCGACGCCGGGACGAACCGGTGCGCGTGCGGCTCCTGGGGGAGCCAAACACGCCCCCCCCCCCCCACCCCCCCTCTTTTCCTTTCCAGGGAGATTCCACCCCCCCCCCCCCCCCCCCCCCCTCCCCCCCTCTCCCCCCCCCCTCCCCCCCCCCCCCCCCCCCCCCCCCCCTCCCCCCCCCCCGCGGCCGGGGCGCTCGACGCGCTCGGGGCGGCGCTCGGGGCGCTCGGAGCGCGGTCGAGGGTGATGCCGAAGTGCGTACGGTAGGCCGCGAGCACCTCCGCCTCGGGGATCTCGCGCTCCGTCCGGCCCCCGTCGGGCGCGGTGATCACGAGCGTCCGGCCGGAGAGCGTGATCCGGCCGCCGTCATCGGTGAGCCGCGAACAGACCAGCGACTGCGTGAAGTGCGACTTCGGAGACGTGGTCTGCCACCAGCAGCCCGCCTCGAAGTCGGCGAGCACGCGCGGCCGCAGTTCGAGGCGGTACTGCGGTGCCCCGTCCCGCAGCACGTCGAGATCGCCCTCGGCCGTTTCCACGACCCGGAAGACCCCGCCCGGCTCGGCCTGCTCCTCGGCCGTGTCCAACCGCAGCGGATAGTGACTGTGCCGCCCGAACCCGACGTCGGCCAGCAACGGCCCATCGGGCGTACGAACACGCACGGCCGCGTGGTCGTACGGGATGCCCAGCCGCCCGTCCTCCCCGTAGACCCGCCCGGACAGCAGCTCGGCGTCGTACCCGAGCGCCGTCAGCAGGAACGCGAACGAGCCGTTGAGTTCATAGCAGAACCCGCCACGGCGGTCCCGTACGACCTTGTCCAGCAACGCCTGCTCGGTAAGGACGATCTCCTCCCCGAGATGGACGGAAAGGTTCTCGAACGGAACCGTACGCAGATGCTGAAGGTGCAACGTCCGCAACGCGGCGACATCGGACACGGCGGGCCGCCCAACACCGATCCGCCCGAGGTAGGCGTCAACGGCGTCAATTGCCCCGCCGTACGCACCACCGGAGCCACGATCACCACGCTCACAGCCCGTACGACCCTCGCGATCACTGCCCTCGGGCTCGCGGCCCTCGCGGTCACTGCCCGCGGAGTTCGCGGTGGCCATCAGCTCCCCGTCCTCTCCATCGCGAACCACCGGCGCGTACGGTCCGCCGACGTGGCCGGGGCCGCGGCGAGCACGTCGGCGAGGGTCTGCGCGGCCAGCTCGCGGCGCCAGGCCAGCTCGGCTCGGCGCATGGCCGTAGCGATGCCGCACGGCCCCCTGAAGTCGCGCCCCGCCCCCTCGGCGCCCGCGCCCTGCTGCCGGATCTCCATACAGCGGAACGCCTCCTCCGGCCCCTCGATCGCGGTGACCACGTCCATCAGCGTGATCGCCTCCGGCGGCCGGGCGAGCCGGAAACCACCGCGGGCACCCGGCGTCGAGCTGAGGATTCCGGCCCGTACGAGCGCCTGGAGCCGCTTGTTGAGGTACGCGGCCGGCAGGTCGAAGAAGGCGGCCAGCCTCGCCGTGGACACCGGCCGCTCGTCCCCGAGCCAGGCCAGCGTCACGCAACAGTGCAGCCCCCACTCGACGCCTTCACTCATCCTCATATTCTGGAGTTTACAGATCCGGGTTCCACCGGCCCTCCCCTCTCCTCCGTCTCCACAGGCTCCACCGCCCGGTACCGACGGCTGAACCTCTGCTGAAGGCTTGCCGAAGCGTGCTCGCCCACGACGACGGCTCCCTGGATTGCGGCCATCACCCCAAGAGCAAGCAGCGCATGCTGGTACTGCACAAACGCGTGCCCTGCGCCGACGACCGGAGCCTGTCGGCCTCCGTATGCCGTCCCTGACAGCTGCCCGCCTGCGCCCCGGACGCCTGCGAGCCGGGCTCCTGCCGCCCGGGTTTCTGCGGGCCGGGCTTCTGCGGACCGGCTGCCGTCGTCGGCCGTTGCTGGTGGCCGCTGCGAGCCCGGTGGTGGCGCTGCCCGTCACGGCGATCGCGCCATCGGTGTCCGTACGCAGCACCCTCGCCCCCTGTACGCGCAGCGCGGCGACCGTGCTGGGAGCGGGGTGTCCGTACGGATTCCCGGCACCGCAGCTGATCAGGGCGAGCCGCGGCGCCAGCGCGCGGAGGAGCGCCGGGTCCTGGTAGGCGGAGCCGTGGTGGGCGACCTTGAGGACGTCGATCGCCCGCAGGCCGGGGTGGGCGGCCAACAGTTCCTGCTGAGCGGGCGGTTCGAGGTCGCCGAGGAGGAGGACGGTCAGCCCTGCCGTATGTACGAGGAGGGTGACGCTGGCGTTGTTGGGGCCCTCGGGCATCGGTCCGGTGGAGGGAACAGGGGGCGACGGACCGATCGCCGTGCGTGCGGCCGGGCCGGAAGCCGGGAGCTGGGGCGGCCACGGTGTCGGTTGCGGGGGCCAGAGGACTTCCCAGGACACCGGACCCGTACGGCGTCGCTCGCCCGGCGCCGCCCGGACCACCGGTACCTCATGGGCGGCCGCCTCCTTGCGTACGAACGCCGCCTGGTCCGGCGGATCGTCGCGCGTCGTGGTCTCCAGCGCGCCGACGCTGCGGCCCCGGAGCGCGCCGGGAAGGCCGTCCACATGATCGGCGTGGAAATGGGTCAGGACGAGGAGCGGGATGCGGCGTACGCCCAGTTCCTGCAGGCAGCGGTCCATGGCACGCGGGTCGGGTCCGGTGTCCACGACCAGCGCGCTGCCGGGGCCGGTGGCCACTACGAGGCCGTCTCCCTGGCCGACGTCGCACACGGCCAGCCGCCAGCCGGGCGGCGGCCAGCCGGTGATGATCCGGGTCAGGGGCACGGGCCGGACGACGAGAACGACCAGCAACAGGGCGCAGACGACGCACAACCAGCGGTACCGCAGCACGGCCCGGGCGACCGGTACCAGGGCGGCGACGGCCGCGGCCAGCAGGAGACCCCCTGACCAGCCGCCGGGCCAGCCGAACTCGGCGCCGGGCAGCGCGGCTCCCGTCCGGGCGATGGCCGCGATCCACTCGGCCGGCCACCCCGCGCACCAGGCGAACGCGATGGCGAGCGGCGGGAGGAGAGGCGCGGTGGCCAGGGCCGCGAACCCGAGCACGGTCGCGGGGGCCACGGCCAGCTCCGCGAGCAGGTTGCAGGGGATGGCCACCAGGCCGACGCGGGCGGCGAGCACCGCGATGACCGGCGCACACACGGCCTGCGCGGCGGCGGCCGCGGCGATCACCTCGGCGAGCCGGGGCGGCACGCGCCGCCGCTGGAGGGCGGCGCTCCAGCGCGGGGTGAGCGTGAGCAGCGCCCCGGTGGCCAGTACGGAGAGCAGGAAGCCGTAACTACGGGCCAGCCAGGGGTCGTAGAGGACCAGCAGCAGAACGGCGGCGGCGAGCGCGGGGAGCAGCGTACGGCAGCGGCCCGAACCGATGGCCAGCAGCGTGATCAGGCCGCAGGCGGCGGCGCGCAGCACGCTGGGGTCGGGGCGGCACACGACGACGAAGGCGATCGCGACCGCGCCGCCGATCACCGCCGTGGTCCGCAGGGACAGGCCCAGGCGGGGCGCGATGCCCCGGCGTTCGGCACGTACGGCGAGGTGCGGTGGGCCGATGAGCAGGGCCAGCACGATGGTGAGGTTGCTGCCGGAGACGGCGAGCAGGTGCGTCAGGTCGGTGGCCCGGAAGGCGTCGTCGAGCTCGGGCGTCAGGCGGGAGGTGTCGCCGACGACGAGCCCGGGCAGCAGCGCGCGGGCGTCGGGCCGCAGCCCGTCGGACGCCTCGCGCAGCCCTTCCCGGAGGGAGCCCGCGAGCCGCTGGAGAGGGGTGGGGCCACCGACGCGCCGCGGCGACGCATCGGCCGCATCTGCCGCTACGCGCAGTACGGCGGCCATACGGCCGGTGGGCGGCAGCGGGGGTGCGAACCGCGCTTCGACCCGGATGCGCGTGGAAGGGAGCAGCGCCCGCCAGGGGCCGGTGGCGGCATTGTCGGAGGCTTGCGCGGTCGAGGGGGCGCGCTCTCGCTCGTCCTGCCCGTCTCCTGCACCGGGCGTGCGCTCCGGCTGCGGCCGGTACAGGCGCTGGTGCTGGTGCTGGTGCTGGTGCTGGTGCTGGTGTTGGTGCTGGGGAACGATGACCAGGACGGGGGTGCGGAGGGCGGTCACCGTACCGTCCGGCGCGGTGATGCGGCGTACATCGGCGGCGAACACGACGGCGGCCGGCATACGTTGTGCGCCGCGCACCCGCTGCCGGGCGACGTGCGGGTCCTCGGTCACCTCCAACTCGACGGTGGCCTGCGCGTACTGATGCGCCAGCCGGGGCACCGGTCCGCGCCGCAGGTCCGCTCCCTGGAGCGCCGCCGAGGCCGCACCGCCCACCGCGCACAGCAGCACAGCGGCCGCCGCGACGAGCGTCCCCGCCTCCCATGCCGTACGCCGTCGGCGCCACCCGCCGCGGGGAAGACCGATGCGGGGGTGCGGGCCAGGGTCAAGGTCAGGGTCAGCGGAGGCCGCTGGTCCGGCCGTGCGGCGGCGTACGGCCCGGAGGACAGCGAGGCCGGCCAGCACCAAGGCGGCGGCACAGGACAGGAGCAGCGGGCGTACGGGGGCGTCCAGGGCCAGCGCCGCGGCTCCCCAGGCGGCGAGCGCGGGCGCAACCAGCCGCAGATCGGCCGGTCCCTCTCCCTGCGGAGTCTGCGCCTGCTGGGCGCCAGGCCCTGCCGACGACTGTGATGCGCCAGGCATCGGCCGCGAGTCGGCCCGCCCTCCCTCGGCGTCGCTCGTCGACTGCACAACAGCCGAGCCGTACGAGGAGGCCGGAGCGTGTGGGGTGGTCATGGCTGCACCAGAGGGCGCAAGTCGGCGAAGCGGCGATCGCCGATTCCGTTCACTTGCTGCAACTGGTCGACCGAGGAAAAGCCGCCGTGCTGGGTGCGGAAGTCGATGATGTGCTGGGCGAGGACGGGCCCGACGCCCGGGAGGGTGTCGAGTTGGTCGGCGGTGGCGGAGTTCAGGCTGATCGGACCGGCCGGGGCGCCACCGGCCGCTGCGGAGCCTCCCGCGGTACCCCCGCCACCTGCGGTACCCGTCGCACCGGCAGCGGCGCCGCCTGATGCCGCAAGGGCGGCGGCCGGAGCGCCGACGACGACCTGCTCGCCGTCCGCCAGGAGGCGGGCGCGGTTCAGCGTGCGGGTGTTCGTCCCGGGCAGCACCCCGCCCGCGGCCCGCAGTGCATCGGCGACGCGGGCGCCCGGAGCGAGGCGGTGGATGCCGGGGTGGCGCACCTTGCCCGCGACGTCCACGACGATGCGGCGGTCCGAGGCGCCGGACATCGCACCGGCTGCGGCGCCACTCGGGCCGGAGAGTCCGGCCGGCCCCGTCCGCTCGGCCGCGGTGGGGCCGCTGCCCGCTGCGGCCGCAGAGGCGTGCTGTGCGGTCGGCGCCCGTACGGTCTGGGGCCGCGCGGTCCAGAAATGGTGGACCGCGAAGGCCACGGCGATCAGCAGCACGACGGCGAGCGCGCCGAGCGCCTTCGGGTCCGTGCCGCACCGCAGTTGGATCCACAACGGCAGTCGTTCCTGCAGCGCCACCCGCCAACGCGCCGACGACAACGGGCCGGTACCCCATGAAGCAGAAGAATCAGATGGACCTAATGGATCAGGTGGACCATGCGGATCAGGTGGATGCGACGGTGGCCGGCCGGTGTGGGAAGCAGAGGAAGAGGCAGCGGAATAGGCGGAGTTGCGAGATCGCGGAGTCATGTCGACGACGCTAGAGCGATTTCGCGAATCCCGCCGATCACCACCAAATTCCGTGGATAACCGCCGTGTTGTGGATATCCCGGCCACCCGGACGAGGGAATCAGCGCGGCGACAACGCCGTCACGGCGACCTCTGCACCACCGTCCCCACCACCCCCACCGCCCTACCGCCCTACCGCGGCGACAGCACAACCCCCAGCAGCCCCGGCCCCGTGTGCGCGCCGATCACCGCGCCCACCTCGCTGACGTGCAGGTCCATCAGGCCCGGCACGCGGGCGCGGAGGCGATCGGCCAGGGCGTCGGCGCGCTCCGTCGCCGCCAGGTGATGCACCGCGACATCGACCGGGTCCGTGCCCGCCCGCTCCGCGACGATCTCTTCCAGGCGCGCGATGGCCTTGGAGGCCGTACGGACCTTTTCCCGCAGTTCGATGCGTCCGTCGGCGAGTTGGAGCAGGGGCTTGACCGCGAGCGCGGAGCCCAGCAGGGCCTGTGCCGCGCCGATCCGGCCGCCGCGGCGCAGATACTCCAGGGTGTCGACGTAGAAGTACGCGGAGGTGCCCTCGGCGCGCTTCTCGGCCGCGGCCACCGCCTCGTCGACGTCCCCGCCGGCCTGTGCGACCTCCGCGGCCGCGAGGGCGCAGAAGCCCAGCGCCATCGCGACCATGCCGGTGTCCACCACCCGCACGGGGACCGGTGCCTCCTTGGCCGCCAGTACGGCCGCGTCGTACGTCCCGGAGAACTCCGAGGAGAGATGGAGCGAGACGATGCCGTCGGCGCCCGCGGCCGCGACCTCGCGGTAGGTCTCGGCGAACGCCTCGGGAGCGGGCCGGGAGGTGGTGACGTACTTGCGTTTCTGCAGCGCCTGGGCGACCGACCTGGCCGAGATCTCCGTTCCCTCTTCCAGGGCCTCGTCGCCGAGGACCACGGTCAGCGGCACCGCCGTGATGCCGTGGCGCTCCAGCGCCGCCCGCGGCAGGTAGGCCGTTGAATCGGTGACGATCGCGACATGGCGGGACATGACTGGGAGGTTATCCAGAGAACCCGGTGCCCGACAGTGCGGCCCCCGTCTCAAGATCTTCTCCGATTACCCGGCGATGCGCTACAGCCAACTTCGCGCGGTCGGCGAGCTCGCCCGCCGACGCTCCGGCAGGTCCCCGGCCGGCAGCCGGCCGTATCGAGCACCGCTCTCCGCCCACGTCAGCCCGCGCTCTCCGGACGGGCCGCCTTCTCCCACGGGTACGGCCTCCGCATGCGCGGGGCCGGGGCGTCGATCGCCTGCGGGCCCTCGGGAGCAGCGGCGGTACCGGGCTCCTCCGACGGCGGCGGCCAGCTGGCGAGCGGGTCCGGCGCGGCACCCGCACCCGGCCGGGACGTGGTGTCGCACTCGTCCGGCGCCGGCGTCCAGTGCCGCAGCGCGCCCGCCTCCACGTCGATCTGTCCGGCCAGCGCCGAGAGATCGTCCTCGGCGAACTTCTGGGCGCGGTCCTGGGCCGCCCAGCGCAGCGAGTCCGCGGAGTGCGTGATCCGCTCCAGGCGTTCTCGCAGCTCAGGGAGGCAGTCGGTGATCCGCGCCCGGTCCGGCTCGCGCTCCAGGCGCTTCAGGTCGGCGTCCAGCTCGTGGCCGTGCGCGCTGAGCCGTGCGAACAAGTTCAGCGCCTCGCTCAGCGACTGGTCCTCGGGGGCGGCCTCCTGCAGCGCTTCCTGGGTGGCGCGCATCGAGGCGCGCAGGGAGAGCCGCATCTGGGCCAGCTGACCGGCCGAGCCGGACTGGGTGTACTGCCGGGCGCGCAGGGTGGTGTCCTCGACCGTGCGGCGGGCCTGGGCAACCGTACGGTCCACGCCGCGCTTGGTCGCCGAGACGACTTTGACCGTCGCGATGACCCCGGCCGCGACGAACAGCACGAAGAGCAGGGCGAGGATCGCGATCACAGCGATCATGGGCTTACCTCATGTGGGCTCGGTCGGACCGACGGACGGAAGTACTTCCTTCTCCCACCGTAAACGCCTCGGGCAGGTCGGCGGTTCCCCGAGAACCCCCAACCTGCCCGTAATGGTCATCCCCCACGCGCGCCTGCCGGGCAGGCGCGCGGGGGAACCGGATCATGCCGGAACGATGTTGACCAGCTTCGGCGCCCGCACGATCACCTTGCGGATGCCCGCGCCGCCCAGCGCCGTCACGACCGCCGGCTCGGCCAGCGCCGCCGCCTCCAGGTCCGCGTCCGAGATGGCCGGCGAGACCTCCAGGCGGGCCTTGACCTTGCCCTTGATCTGCACGACGCAGGTCACGGTCTCGTCGACGACGTACGCCGGGTCGGCCACCGGGAAGTCCGCGTGCACCACGGAGTCGGTGTGGCCCAGCTTGCGCCACAGCTCCTCACCGATGTGCGGGGCCAGCGGCGCGACCAGCAGCACCAGCTGCTCGGCGACCGCGCGCGGCACGTTGCCGCCGGCCTTCGTCAGGTGGTTGTTCAGCTCCGTGACCTTGGCGATCGCGGTGTTGAAGCGCAGCCCGGCCATGTCCTGGCCGACGCCGTCGATGGCCTTGTGCAGGGCACGCAGGGTGTCCTCGTCCGGCTCCGCGTCCGTGACGGTGACCTCGCCGGTGGCCTCGTCCACGATGTTGCGCCACAGGCGCTGCAGCAGGCGGTACTGGCCGACGACGGCGCGGGTGTCCCACGGGCGCGAGACGTCCAGCGGGCCCATCGCCATCTCGTACAGCCGCAGCGTGTCCGCGCCGTACTCCTGGCAGATCTCGTCCGGCGTGACGGCGTTCTTCAGGGACTTGCCCATCTTGCCGAGGACGCGGCTGACCTTCTCGCCCTGGTAGAAGTACCCGCCGTCGCGCTCCTCGACCTCGGCCGCCGGGACGGCGATGCCGCGCTTGTCCCGGTAGACGAACGCCTGGATCATGCCCTGGTTGTACAGCTTGTGGAACGGCTCGGCCGAGGCGATGTGCCCCAGGTCGTGCAGCACCTTGGACCAGAAGCGGGCGTACAGCAGGTGCAGCACGGCGTGCTCGGCGCCGCCCACGTACAGGTCGACACCGCCGTGCGGCTGACCGTCGCGCGGGCCCATCCAGTACTGCTCGACGGCCGGGTCGACCAGCTTCTCGTCGTTGTTCGGGTCCAGGTAGCGCAGCTCGTACCAGCAGGAACCGGCCCAGTTGGGCATGGTGTTGGTCTCGCGGCGGTAGCGCCGCACGCCCCGGCCGTCGCCCAGGTCCAGCTCGACGTTGACCCAGTCCTCGTTGCGGGACAGCGGGGTCTCCGGGGAGGTGTCCGCGTCGTCCGCGTCGAAGGTGCGCGGCGAGTAGTCCTCGACCTCGGGCAGCTCCAGCGGCAGCATCGACTCGGGCAGCGCGTGCGCCACGCCGTCCTCGTCGTACACGATCGGGAAGGGCTCGCCCCAGTAGCGCTGCCGGCTGAACAGCCAGTCGCGCAGCCGGAAGTTCACGGTGCCCTCGCCGATCCCCTGCGCGGCCAGCCACTCGGTGATCTTCGCCTTGGCCTCGGTGACGCCCAGGCCGTCCAGCGAGATGGTGTCGTCCGAGGAGTTGACGATCTTCGCGTCGTACGAGGAGAAGGCCTCGTCCCAGGTGGACGGGTCGGTGCCGCGATCGTCCGAGGGCTCGACCACGCAGCGCATGGGCAGCTCGAAGGCGCGCGCGAAAGCGAAGTCACGGGAGTCGTGCGCCGGGACCGCCATGATCGCGCCGGTGCCGTAGCCCATCAGGACGTAGTCGGCGATGAAGACCGGGACGCGCTCGCCGCTGACCGGGTTGATCGCGTACGCGCCGGTGAAGACGCCGGTCTTGTCCTTGGCCTCGGCCTGGCGCTCGACCTCCGACTTGGCGGCGGCCTGCTTGCGGTAGGCAGCGACGGCCTCGGCCGGGGTGTCGTAGCCACCGGTCCACACGTCGTGCGTGCCCTCGGGCCAGGCGTCCGGGACGATCGAGTCCTCACCGGAGACCAGCTCGTGCTCCGGGGCCAGCACCATGTAGGTCGCGCCGAACAGGGTGTCCTGGCGGGTGGTGAAGACCGTGATGTGCTGGTCCCCTACGGGGAAGTCGACCCGCGCGCCCTCGGAGCGGCCGATCCAGTTGCGCTGCTGCAGCTTGATCGCCTCGGGCCAGTCCAGCCCGTCCAGGTCCTCCAGCAGGCGGTCCGCGTAGGCCGTGATGCGCATGTTCCACTGGCGCAGCTTGGCCTTGAAGACGGGGAAGTTCCCGCGCTCGGAGCGGCCGTCGGCGGTGACCTCTTCGTTGGCCAGTACGGTGCCCAGGCCCGGGCACCAGTTGACGGGCGCGTCCGAGGCGTACGCCAGGCGGTACTCGCCCAGGACGTTGGCGCGCTCGATGGCGCTCAGGTCGGCCCACGCGCGGCCGTCGGGCGTCTCGCGCTCCCCCGCCTCGAACTGGGCGACCAGCTCGTCGATCGGGCGCGCCTTGTTGGCGTCGGTGTCGTACCAGGAGTTGAAGATCTGCAGGAAGATCCACTGGGTCCACTTGTAGTACGCCGGGTCGATCGACTCGATCGAGCGGCGCTGGTCGTGGCCCAGGCCCAGGCGGCGCAGCTGCGCCTTCATGTTGACGATGTTGGCCTCGGTGGAGACCCGCGGGTGGGTGCCCGTCTGGACGGCGTACTGCTCGGCGGGCAGGCCGAAGGCGTCGAAGCCCAGGGTGTGCAGGACGTTGTGGCCCGTCATGCGCTGGAAGCGGGCGTAGACGTCGGTGGCGATGTAGCCCAGGGGGTGGCCGACGTGCAGACCCGCACCCGAGGGGTACGGGAACATGTCCATGATGAACTTCTTGGGCTTGGCCACCTGCTCCGGGTCGCCGGCCAGGTCACCGCTGGGGTTCGGCGCCTCGTAGGTGCCGTTCGCCTCCCAGAAGTCCTGCCAGCGTGCCTCGATGTCCGCGGCCAGCGCGGCCGTATAGCGGTGCGGGGCCGCCGCCTCGGCGGCCGTGGTCGTCTCGCTCATCGTCCTCAAAGCTCCATCGATCGTCTCTGCCTGCGGAAACGCACCCCTTGCGGGCACCTTCTTGCCGGCTGGCGCCTGAAACAAAAAGGCCCCTCGCACAGGAGGGGACGCCGCGCCGATGCCGACCTGGACCCGCAGTCCGTGATCCGGTCGGTACTGATCAGCGCGGCCCGCTAAGCAGAAGGCGTACGGCACGCATGGCGTCAGGGTACCGCAGGCCACCAGGGGCCCGCGCCGAGGATTCCCCCGCGCGGGCCCCGTCCCACATGCCGGGACGGGCGAGCGCCCCGGTATGCGCGGCGCTCAGCGCCGGTAGGAGTCCACGTAACCCCGGCCCGGTGTGCCCACGCCCGTGACGTCGTCGTAGCCGACGACCGCGTGCAGCGAGCTGTCCTTGCCCAGGCTGCGCAGCGAGGTGGTCGTGCCCTCACTGGCGTCGATGCCGTTCACGTAGTCCACCCGGACCACCCCGAGGTCCCGCCCGGCACCCAGGGGGTGATCGGTGACGTCGTGGTACGCGGCGGTGCCGTACCGCTGGTAGATCCCGGGGTTGGCGAAGCCGATCGGGACACCGTGCCGGGCCTCCTGGGCCAGCGCCTGCACGCCCGCGATCACCGGCGCCGCCAGGGAGGTGCCGCCGATGCGGTACTCGTCGTACGTGAGCGAGCCGTCCGGGAGGGACTGGGTCTGGCCTACGAGAAAGCCGGTGTTCGGGTCGGCGACCGCGGCGACGTCGGGGACGGTGCGCATCGCGGTACCGCCGTTCGCCTTCGAAAGCGCGTTCGGTACGACGCCGCGCTGATAGAAGGGCTGCGCGACGGTCCTACTGGTGCCGCCGCCGGCCCCGGAGGTGAAGGCGCCGGGGAAGTCCTGCCAGCTGCCGCCGTCGGCCGCCAGATTGGCCTTCTGGGTGCCCCAGCCGGTCTCCCACAGGTACTTGTCACCCTTGCCGACGGCCAGCGCGGTGCCGCCGACGGCGGTCACCCAGGCGGAGTTCGCCGGAGTGTCGACCTGCTTGGTGCCGGTGTTGGCGACCTCGTCACCGTTGTCGCCCGAGGAGAAGTAGAAGCCGATGCCCTCGACGGCGCCCCTCTGGAAGATCTGGTCGTACGCCGCTGCCACGTCCGGGGTCTCGTTGGCCTCGATGTCGCCCCAGCTGTTCGAGACGATGTCGGCGAGCCGGCCGTCGACGATCTTGCCCAGGGAGTCCAGGAGATCGTCGTCCATGCAGGACGCGCCACCCACGTAGACGATGTCGGACTCCGGAGCGACCGCGTGCACGGCCTCGACGTCGAGGGTCTCCTCCCCGTACCACCCGGCCGCGTCGCACTCCTTGATGTGCGTGTACTTCTTGGGCAGCACCTGGGAGAGCTGCCCCTTCGTGTACCCGGCGTCCCCGTTGCGGTCGGCGTACTTACGGGCGTCGGCGGCGATGGTCGGCGAGGCGTACGCATCGGTTATCGCCACCGTGACGCCCTTACCGGTGCGCTTGCCCGCTCCGTAGGCGGCGCGCAGCTGCTTGCCCGTGTAGCCCTTCACGGCGTACGGCTGCTTGGCCCCGTAAGCGGAGGGCAGGTCCTTGTTCGTCCTCGAGCCGTAGTAGCTGGAGAACGGGCCGGAGTTGCGGAAGATCTGACTGGGCGGCGGCAGCTGGGCATGGTGCTGCGCCATGTGCGGCGCGTTGTCCAGACCGGTGACCGTGAGGACCGCACCGTGCAGCGACTCCGGGGCGGAGGCGGTGCGCGACGGGGCGTGGTAAGTGTGTCCACCCTTGCGGTAGTTGTGCAGGTCCGTGGCGAACGCGCGCTCCACTTCCGAAGTGGTGCCGGCCACGGTGAGGGAACGGCGGTCGGTGGCGGTGACCTTCAGGCCGGCCCCCGTCAGCCAGTCGGTGACCGCGGATATCTGTTCACGGGTGGCGCCGAAACGTGCCTGCGCGCGGTCGGCGCTCAGGTACTTCCCGTACGAGGCGGAGGACGGGTCCGAGACGGCCCTGGCGTAGGCCGCGAGGCCCTCGGCGTCCCGTCCGGCCAGGAACACCCGGGCGGTGACCCGGTCGGCGTTCCTGGTGCTGCCGCGGTCGGCCTGCTGGGTGGCCCACTGCGGCTTCGTGCCGTGCAGCGTGTCCCGGCCGTCGTGGCCGGCGGCACCGGCGGCGGGCGTACCGAGCGCCAGCGCGCCGGCGACCAGCGGCAGCGTCGCCGCCGCGGCCAGCCCGGCGCGTCCCCGACGCGCTCTGGAGCGGCTTGATCTCATGAAACCCCCTGCGATGCGATGCGTCGCGTGCGGTGCACGCGGTCTCCGCGGTGGCGCACGGTGTACGCGGTGGCGGCCACACGCACGCGCTGCGTCACTCTTTCGATGATCTGTTCACGTCAGGGGCATGGGATGACCAAGAAGCACCCAAGGACGGACAAGAAATAGCCATGGAAAGTGCATCAAATGGCCTGTATGCACACGGCAATTCGCGTGTACAGAAGGGCGACCGAGCTGGTGTGCGGGGCGCGAACGGACCGACGTTAGCAGCGGGTCACGCCGGGCGGGCGGGATACGCGAAGGCCGCCGCGGGCCCTCGCGACGGCCCCTAGCTTGCCGGGCATGCAACCGCTCACGGGCCCGGCGGCGCGCCGAGCGGCCCGCACCCGCCGCCCCCGCCGCTTACGCCTCCCCCACCGTCTCCAGAGGCCACGCCCCGCGCTCACCACCGGGGCCGGCGCCGTACTGGTCCTCCCCCTCCTCGGCGCGGCCCCCGCCTTCCGCGCGTTCTTCGACTACACCGCCGGGGTCCTCACGCTCGTCTCGCTCACCGCCGCCGTGGTCTGGGGCCTGCTCGCGGCCGGCCGCACCGTACTGGCGCCGCGCAGCAGGCTCCTGGCGCAGGGCGTCCACCGGGCGCTCGCCACCGCCTCGCTCGGCTTCCTTGTGCTGCACATCGCGGTCAAGGTGGCCGAGACGCACGCCCTGTTCTCGGACGCGTTCCTGCCCTTCGCCTCCGTGGTGCTCGGCGGGCCCGTCGCGCCCGGCACCGCACCGCTCATCGGGTTCGGCACCCTGGCCGGGCTGCTGATGGTGCTGGCCGCCGCGACCGGGGCACTGCGCAGCGCGTTCGCGGGGCGCGGGCGCGTCTCCGGGCGCTGGCGCGCCCTGCACACCAGCGCGTACGCCGCGTGGTGCCTGGCCCTCCTGCACGGTCTCAAGTCCGGTCGCGCGCCTTCGGGGTGGGTCACCACCGGGTACGTGCTCTCCCTTGCGGCGGTCATGGGCGCGCTGCTGGCTCGTCTGTTGTTCACCCCGTGTGCGGAGTTCCCGTACTTCGTACTGCGGCGGGAGCTGCCGTTCCGGTCACGAAAGCGGGACCGGCAGCGGGCGGTGCGCAGGGGGGCGGGCCGTACGGACACGCGCTCCGCCTCCGAGGCACCGGGAGTGGCTGCCTCTGTTGGCGCCCATGCGGGCGACGGGCGACCTACGGGGGCGGCGACCACCCCACCAGGGGACGCGCGGGAAGCGCCTTCTTGGGCTGCGCTGGCCGACGCCCCTACAGAGACACTCCCCTACGTCACCGACGCACCACCCCTGGCCCTCGGAGCGGACGGGGCACCCACGGAACGCATTCCCTTCGCCGGCTTCGACGCCGCCCCCGAGTGGGGCGGTCCACCCACTCTGGTGCAGCCCCGGCCCTCCGACACTCACACCGAGGGCGCGCCTCTCCCCCACGCCCCGAACGGCCGGACCTCATGACCAGTACCGCGCTGGTCCCGTATACGGGCGGTGGGCCGCTGCCCGATGTGCCCGGCGTACGCGTACTCGGGCTGCCGCGGCTGTGCGCCGGATTCGACGAGGCCGAACGGCTGGACCGCAAGCGGCACCTGCTCCTCCACGGCTCACTGCCCGCGCTCTCCGGGGAGCGGCTGGCCGCCGTCGCCGAGGCCGTGGCGCTGCGAGGCCGGGGCGGCGCCGGATTCCCGCTCGCGCGCAAGCTGACGGCCGTCGCCGACGCCGCGGCCCGCCGCGGGGTGCGCCCCGTCGTCGTGGTCAACGGCTGCGAGGGCGAACCCGCCTGCCGCAAGGACACCGTGCTGCTGTGCCGTGCGCCACACCTCGTCCTGGACGGCGCGCTGCTGGCCGCCGCGGCGCTCGGCGCGCACCTCCTGGTCGTCGGCGTGACGAAGGCCACGACGAAGAACTCCGTACGGGAAGCCCTCGCCGAACGAGGGCTGGGGCGCAGGCGACGTGGGCGTGCGCTGCGCGCACAGGTCGTGCGCTCCCCCGAGCGCCTGGTGTCCGGGGAGGCGTCCGCGCTGATCCGGGCCGCCGAGGGCGGGCCGCCGGTACCGCCGGGCCGCCGGGCACGGGCCGCCGAATCGGGCCTGGGCGGCGCGCCCACGCTGCTCTCCAACGCCGAGACCTTCGCCCAACTCGCCGTCGCCGCCCGCCTCGGCCCCGACCGCTACGCCTCCACGGGTCTCCCCGGCGAGCCGGGCACGCTCCTGCTGACGGTCTCCGGCGCGGTCCCCGCCCCCGCCGTCGTCGAGGTCCCCTCCGGTGTGCCGCTGCCGTACGTACTGCAGGCGTGCGGCGCGGAACCGGCACCGTCCGGCGTCCTGGTCGGCGGCTATCACGGCGCCTGGCTGGACCCGGCCACCGCGTACGGGACGCCGCTGTCGCGCGAGGCGCTGGCGGCCCGCGGCGGGGCGCTGGGCGCCGGGGCGGTGCTGCCGCTGTCCACGCGGACGTGCCCGCTGGGCGAGGCGCTGCGGATCGCGCGGTGGCTGGCGGCGGAGTCGGCGGGGCAGTGCGGCCCGTGCCGGCTGGGGCTGCCGTCGCTCGCGGAGATGCTCGCGGACGCGCTGGGCGGCGGCGGGCAGCCGGCCCTGGAGGCGGTACAGGAAGCGGCGCGCGGCGTACGGGGGCGGGGCGCGTGCAAACACCCCGACGGTGCGGCGCGGTTCGTACTGTCGGCGCTCACCGCGTTCCCCGACGACCTGGCCGCGCACGTCCTGGGCGACGGCTGCGGGCGGCCCACGGTCGGGCTGCTGCCGCTGCCGCGCGAGGAGGGCGCTGGGGCGGCGACCGGCGCCGGAGAGGACGCCGGGGCCATCGGTGCCGCCGGGGAGCGGCTGGCGGTGGACTGGACGCTGTGCGAGGGGCACGGGCTGTGCGCGGGGCTGCTGCCCGAGGCCGTACGGCTCGACCGGGACGGCTTCCCCGTACTGTCCGACGACGTACTCCCGGGGGCGCTGCGCGCCCGCGCACAACGCGCCGTACGCCGCTGCCCAGCCCTCGCGCTCCGACTCGAGAAGCCGTGACGGCGGGCGGGGATACGACAAAGCGGCCCGTCCTCTTCGGACGGGCCGCTCTGATCACTGTGGAGCTAAGGAGAATTGAACTCCTGACCTCCTGCATGCCATGCAGGCGCTCTACCAACTGAGCTATAGCCCCGTGTTCTGTTGTCGTCTCCGGAAGTTTTCCTCGGGGGTTTCCCTCGCGGCGACATCGACTACATTACACGGCTGCCCCGGGCTTCTGCCAAATCGCTTTCCCGGGTCCCTGCGGCGGCGGTCTGCCGAAGATCTCCGAGGAGCCGGAGCGGCAGCCGGGACGCACCCGGCGAGGCACTCGGCGACGCACTCGGCGACGCACTCGGCAGCGGTACTGTCGACAATCCGTGCTCGAAGGAAACCGGGGGCCTGGACGTGACCGCGCCGAAGCTCGACCAATCCGTCGGACGCCGCGGCCCGTCCTCCCGTGAGGGCGTCCACCGCCGCCGCGTCCTGGCGGCCGCACTGGCCTGTGCCCTGTCCTTCACGGTCTTCTGGATCGCCCAGCGGCTGGCCGCCGTGACCATGCTCGACCTCATGGTCTACCGCGCCGAGGGCTGGACCGCCCGCACCGGCGGCGACCTCTACGACATGCTCGCCACCTCCGCGCGGCTGCCCAACACCTACCCGCCCTTCGCCTCCCTGCTGTTCCTGCCGCTGACCTTCCTCGGCGTACCGGAGATGCGCACGCTCGCCACGCTCGGCAACCTGCTGCTCCTGGTCGCCGTGGTGCACCTCACCCTGCGCCTGACCGGCCTGCCCTCGCTCGCGCGCGGAACCCGCGCCCCCCGGACACGGCAGGCCGCCGCGACGCTCGCCCTCTCCGCGCTGCTGGTCTGGTGCGAGCCCGTGTGGACCACGCTGCGCTACGGGCAGATCAACCTCCTCCTCACCGTCCTCGTGCTCTGGGACGTCACCCGCCGGGACACCAACCGCTGGGCCGGCATCGGCATCGGCATCGCCGCCGGGATCAAGCTCACGCCCGCCCTCTTCGCCGTGTGGCTCGCGCTGGCCGGGCTGCTGCGCGCCCGCCGGCTGTACGAGCCCGGGCAGGGGCTGCGCGGCACCTGGAACCCCTGGCTGCGCCAGGCATGCGTCGCGGTCCTGTCCTTCCTCGGCACCGTCCTCCTCTCCGCACTGGTCCTGCCCCGTGACTCGGCCCGCTTCTGGACCGAGATCGTCTTCGCCTCCGACCGGCCGGGCGACGTGGAGATCACCGCCAACCAGTCGCTGCGCGGCGTCCTCGCCCGGCTGCTGCACACCCCCGACACCGGACTGTGGTGGCCCGCCGCCGCGGCCGCGGCGGCGATCGCGGGGCTGGCCGTCGCCACCACCGCCCTGCTGCGCGGGGAGCGCGCCTGGGCGGCCGTGGTCTGCGCCACCACCGCGCTGCTGGTCAGCCCGGTCTCCTGGTCGCACCACTGGGTGTGGGCCGTACCGATGCTGATCCTGCTCGGCACCGAGGCGGTGCGCCGCGGCGGCCGGGCCACCCGGACGGGCCGCCGGCTGTGGACCGCCGCCGCAGCCCTCGGGCTGCTCTTCGCCTCCTTCGCTCTGTGGTGGGTGCCGCACCGCCCGCACAGCCACGCGGAACTGCACCAGAACGGCGGCCAGATGCTGCTCTCGGCCGGCTACCCGATCGCCGGTGTCGCGCTCCTGCTGCTGGCCGCCGCCCGCCTGCGCCGGACCGCCGCGCCCGGTGTCAGTGCGCCCCGTGGTCGTGACCACCACCCGGGTGCTGGTGATGGAACGCCAGCACCTCCGGAGGCATCACCACGAACGGACGCATCATGCCCATGTCTTCGTGTTCCAACAGATGGCAGTGGTACATGAAGCGGCCCTTGGCGCCGTGGAACCGGCCGATCACGTTCACCATCTGCCCCGGCAGCACCTGTATGACGTCCTTCCAGCCCTGATCACCCGGGGCTATCGGCGCCTGGCCCCCGTACTCCAGCGGGCTGCGGGTGCCCCCGAGCGCGTTGTCGTACGGGCTGTCCGGCACCGCTGGGTACCGGTCGCGGCTGCGCACCTGGAAGTCGATCAGGTGGATGTGCATCGGGTGCGTGCCGGCGCCGCCGAGGTTCAGGAAGCTCCACTGCTCCCAGTCGTCGTGCCGGACCATGAAGCCGAGGGCGTCGTCGAACATCCGGGCGCCGCGCTGGTACGTACGCGTCGTGCCGTTGGCCCCCTTGACCTGGATGATCCCTTCGGACGGGATGGTGACGTCCGCCGGGTCGACCTCGTGCAGCTCCCACATCTCCGGGTGGCCGTTGCCGATCGGGCCCGGCGGGGTGAGCGCTATCAGGCGGTGCTCGTGCTTCGGTGCGGTGTCGTGGGTGATCCGCTCGAACGTCGGCGAGATCACCGCGGGCAGCACGAAGGAATCAGCCACCTTCTTCGAACCGACCCGGAACTGCATCACCTGCGGATACGCCACGCCCGCCGCGGCGTTCACCAGGCGCAGCCGCCGCCCGCGCAGCCGGCCGAAGTCGACCAGCAGGTCCATCCGCTCGGCCGGGGCCACCGACAGGGTGCCGTCGACCGGCAGCGGGCGCGGCAGCAGGCCGCCGTCCGTCCCGATCTGATGCACCGCGCCGATGACAGGCTGCCCCGTCTCCTCGTCCACCAGCTGCAGGGCGTACGTCCGGGCGTTGGAGGCGTTGAGCAGGCGGAAGCGGTACCACCTGGCATCGACGTCCACGTGCGGCCAGACCGTGCCGTTCACGAGCGTGTACGGGCCCGAGAACGGGATGGTGATGTTCTTGCCGCCGTTGTCCTTGCCGACTATGAGGGTCTTGTGGAGCAGCTGACCGGTCAGCCGGCCTTCGGCGTCCGTGTCGAGGTTGCGGTCCTGGATGATGAGCGGCATCTCCCGCCCGCCCGAGGGGAGCCGGAGCGCGTCCTCCTCGTCGTCCCGCACCAGATACATGCCGGCCAGGCCCGAGAAGACGTTCCACCGGGTGATGTCCATGGCGTGGTCGTGGTACCACCAGGTCGTCGCGCGGTGGTCGTTGGGATACTCCGAGAGCTGCGCGTCGCCGGGCGAGACGGCGTTCTCCGACCAGCCGTCGTTGCCGCCGCCGGTCACCGCGCCGTGCAGGTGGGTGACCAGCCAGGGCGGGAGTGCGGCCACGCCGGCGGTGGGCTCGGCCCCGCCGCGCCCCGGTTCGTTCAGCGGCGCGGGCACCTCGGGCGTCGCCGCCACTTCCACCGCGGTCACCGGGAAGGTGCCCGTGATGCGGTTCGTCCAGGACACCCGGAGGCGCCGACCGCGGCGCACCTCGATGGTCGGGCCCGGGAAGTGCCCTTCGTACGCCCACACTTTGGTGGGCGGCAGCTCGGAGTGCAGCCGCACCCAACTGGTCTTCTGCTCGATGGTGATGCCACGCAGGGCTTCTGCGCGACCCGGCTTGACGACAGGCGGCACGCGCAACGCGTCGACGAACGGCGTGAGTCCGGCCGCCGTGGCCTGTCCGTCCCGCTCCGCGATGGTCTCTGCCTGCGGTGCGGCCCCCACAACTGTGTCTGTCACTTGCGACCCCCGTCGCTTCCCCCGTGCCGCCGACCGTTCCGCGGCGGCAGCTCTGAGTCCTACAACGCCTCACGGTACGACCGGAGTTCCACCCTCACCGTGAATTTTCCGGCCAATCGTCCGCAGTCCGCACATAGAGGAGCGGACCGGTCCGGTCCGGGGCGTCGGAACTGAAAGTAGCTCAGGGAGCGGAAAATGCGCCGAGGTTGTGGAGAAACGGTCATTCAGAGATCGGCGGTCGTTCTCGGGCGCGGTCGTGCGCCCTCACGAAACGGAGTGACGGGCCCTCAGCGGGCCGGGCGGCAGGGCCGGTTCTCAGGCGGTGGCGAAGGAGTAGAAACGCTTCAGCGTGCAGTGCTCGTCGAGCAGGCGGCCGTAGATGGGCTCGCCGTCCAGCTCACGGTAGGTCTCGATGGGGTCGCCTTTTATGATCAGCGCCCGGGCGCATTCCTCGCACCAGTACTGGAATTCGGGGTTCAGCGGCTCCATGTCGCGAACGATGGGCGTACCGCTGCCGCACCAGTCGCACTTCCGGCTGTGTGCCCCCATCAGTCAGCTCCAGCTGTGGCCGCAGGCCGTGCAGACGAACGAGACGCCACCGTCGTCACCCAGCATCTGCGCCACGTGAGGCGAGCCGCAGGAAGGGCACTGCAGCGCGGAGGTGGCCACGCCGAGCAGGTCGCGGACCTCCTCGATGATGCTCGTGGGCATCGCGTTCTCTCCTCCCCTGCCGGCGCCGTCCGATTCTGCCACGGACCGACGACCAGGTCAGGCCCGCAGCCCTACGAGTACGGACGGGCTGCCCGCTACCGCCGCGCAGCCGAGCACGAGGCGTTGCGCGGGCACTCACCCCGGCGCGCACAGCGACGCACGCGCCCCGAAAGCCCCGAAACAGCAGTGATCCCGCCTCCTGGTGAGGCGGAGAACAGTCTCTCCGTCTCCGCCAGAGGGCGGGATCATCCGGGTTGTGGAGCTAAGGAGAATTGAACTCCTGACCTCCTGCATGCCATGCAGGCGCTCTACCAACTGAGCTATAGCCCCGGGTCTTGTTCCGCCCCTCCGGGTTTCCCCCGGCGGCGCCGCGAACAAGAAGAACTTTAGCCTGCGACCTGCCCAGATGTGAAATCCGGGTCCGGCCGGCCGCCGGACGGCCCCCGGAGAGCCGCCGCCGGCCCGGCCCGCGGCGTCAGTCGTCGTCGCCCAGCACCGGCTCGGGAAGCGTGCCGGCGTTGTGCTCCAGCAGGCGCCAGCCCCGGGCGCCCTCCCCCAGGACGGACCAGCAGCAGTTCGACAGGCCGCCCAGGCCCTCCCAGTGGTGCGGCTCCAGGCCCAGCAGCCGCCCGATCGTCGTACGGATCGTGCCGCCGTGGCTGACCACGACCAGGGTGCCCCCGTCGGGCAGCTTGTCGGCGGCCAGCCCCACGACCGGCGCCGCACGGTCCGCGACCTCGGTCTCCAGCTCACCGCCGCCGCGGCGCACCGGCTCGCCGCGCTTCCAGGCGGCGTACTGCTCGGGGTACTGCGCCACGATCTCCTCGTGGGTCAGGCCCTGCCAGGCACCCGCGTACGTCTCGCGCAGCGCCTCGTCGTGCGTCACGTCCAGGCGTGTGACGGCGGACAGCTCGGCGGCCGTCCGCGCCGCCCGCTGCAGGTCCGAAGCGATGATCGCGTCCGGCTGCAGGGCGGCGAGCAGCCGCGCGGCGCGGCGGGCCTGCTCGACGCCCGCCTCGGTCAGCTCGATGTCCGTGGAGCCCTGGAAGCGGCGCTCCAGATTCCAGGCGGTCTGGCCGTGCCGCCACAGGACGATCCTGCGGCCACGGCCCCCCTTCGTGCCGTTCAGTGCAGCTCTCCGTCCTGCTCGGCGGTGGTCTCCTCGGCGTGCGCGGCCGCCTTGCCGCGGGTCGCCTTGGCGTCCTCGGGCAGCTCGATCTCGGGGCAGTCCTTCCACAGACGCTCCAGCGCGTAGAAGACGCGCTCCTCGCTGTGCTGGACGTGGACGACGATGTCGACGTAGTCCAGGAGCACCCAGCGGGCCTCGCGGTCGCCTTCGCGGCGCACCGGTTTGGCGCCCAGTTCCTTGCTCAGCCGCTCTTCGATCTCGTCGACGATCGACTTGACCTGGCGGTCGTTGGGCGCCGACGCCAGCAGGAAGGCGTCGGTGATCGAGAGGACGTCGCTGACGTCGTACGCGATGATGTCGTGCGCGAGCTTGTCGGCGGCCGCCTGCGCGGCGGCGGTGATGAGCTCGGTGGAGCGGTCCGTGGCGGTCACAAGCCAAACTTCCGGGTCGATGGCGACGCTGCCCGGCCCCGTCCGCGGGAAACCCCGTCGGCCGCGGCCGAGTCAGCGGTCAAGTACCCCTCAAGGGTCTCACGGACCGCTGACACCCCGGCGGGCTTGTGGACAACGGGGCATCCGAGCTGGTCAGAGGGGGGACGGGCCTGCGGCGGAAGCGGCGGGACGCGGGCGGTGGAGACGGCAGGATGCCGACGGCAGGCAGAGCCTTGGCCAAAGCTCCGCCGCCGCCCGCACCCACGGGCCGATCACCCCTTGTAGTCGTGCCCCAGCACCACCGTGATGTCCGCGTTCGAGGCGACCTTGCCCTTCCGCACGGCGCTCGATGGCAGGCCCAGCGTCTTCGCGACCTCCTCGGCACGCGGCTGGTGGGCCTCGTCCCCGTACGTCACCTGCGACGCCGACAGCGAGCCCGAGGCGGTGCCGCTGTCCACGAACGAGTACCCGCCGTTGACCAGCGCGGCCTGCGCCTGCCCGACCGCTTTCTGGCTGCCCGAGGCGTTCCGGACGCTGACCCGCGCGGTCGCGCTCGGGTCGGTCTTCTTGACCTTGCCGCCCAGGACGTCCTTGACCACCTCGGAGGCGGTCTGCGCGCTGAGCGTGCCGTCCTGTTGCACGGGCAGCACCGTCGTACGGTACGCACCGGTCTTCGCGAGCTCGGCGCGCTGCGCGAGCGAGCTGCCCAGCTGCCCCTCGGTGAGCGGCGGGTCCAGGACCTGGAACAGGGACTTCACCGTCGCGGTCGCCCCGCCCGCGTCACTGGACACCCGCTTCAGAGTCGCCTGCATCACCTGTCCGAAGCGCGCCAGCTGCTTGGTCTGCAGCTCGCCCGGGCCCCGGTAGGTGGCGTACGCGACGGCCGCCTGGCCGTTCAGTACGCGCCCCTTCCCCGCCTTGACCAGCGGGCCGTCGCCCTTCTTCGCGCCCGGCACGGTGGTGTCGGCGTCGACGGTGATGCCGCCGACCGTCTCGACGAGGTTCTCCAGGTACGGCGTGTCCAGCCGCCAGCTCGCCTTGATGTCGGCGCCGAGAAGCGTGTTGAGGGAGTCGCGGGTGGGCTCCGCGCCGGCGTCCTTGACGGACTTGCCCAAGGTGGTGGCCTGGCCGTCGTCCCCGGTGATGGCGAGGTTGTTTGGGAGGAGGACGGTGGTGCCCTTGTGGGTGGTCTCGTTGTCCACAAGCAGCGCCGTCGAGCTCTCGTCCGTACCGGTCCTGCGGAGGTGGACCAGCAGCACGTCGCGCTTCTGGCCCGCGGCGGCGGCCGCGTCCCCGGAGGCGGCCCCGCCCAGCCCCGGCAGCTTGCCGGCCCACCACAGGTAGCCGACGCCGCCCGCGACCAGGAGGACGAGGACCACCGTCAGCGCGATGACGCGGCTGCGGCCGCGGCGCTTGGCCTCCTCGCGCCGCTCGGTGCGGCTCTCGGTGAACTTCAGCCAGTCGATGACGTCTTCGGAGTCCTCGTCCGGCTCCTCGATGAACGAGAACTGTTCGGTGCGGTACTCCTCTCCGGAGGGGCGGTCATCCCCGTCGGCGGCTCCGTGAGGCGGCGCGGAGTCGTAGGAGGGCGCGGATCCGTACGGGGGCCGCGGCTCCTCGTACGGGGGCCGCGGCTCCTCGTACGGAGGCTGCGGCGGCGCATACGGAGGCTGCGGCGGCGCGTACTCCTGCTGCCCGTACTGCGCCTGCTGCGGAATCCACCCCTGCTGCTGCGTCTGCTGCGCAGCCTGGTGCTGCGCCGGCCGGCCGTACGGGTCGTGGCCCGGCGCATAGCCCTGCTGCCCGTACTCCTGGCCGTAGCCCTGTTCGGGTGCCTGCCCGCCGTAGCCCTGGCCGTACCCCTCGGGGTGCTGCGTGCCGTACGGGTCGTACTGCCGGCGCGGCGCTTCCTGGTACACCGGCTGCCCGTAGGCGTCGTAGACGTACCCCGGTCCACCGTGCTGCCCCTGGCCCCCTTCGTAGGGCTGCGGGCCCCCCTCGTAGGGGTCCTGGGCATACGGGTCCCGTGGCGGGTACGGATCCTGTCGGTCGTTCACCGGTGCCCTCTTTCCGTCGGCCCCGTCGGCGGTCGTCGTCAGCGGTCGTCGTCGTGGTCGTGGCGATGGCTGTGGCGGTCGTCCCGGTAGAGGCGGCGCTTGTCGATGTAGCGCACCACACCGTCGGGCACCAGGTACCAGACCGGTTCCCCCTGGGCGACGCGCGACCGGCAGTCGGTCGAGGAGATGGCCAACGCCGGCACCTCCACCAGGGAGACCCCGCCCTCGGGGAGACCGGGGTCGGCCAGTACGTGACCGGGCCTGGTCACCCCGATGAAGTGGGCGAGCGAGAACAGCTCCTCCGCGTCCCGCCAGGTCAGGATCTGGCCCAGCGCGTCGGCGCCGGTGATGAAGAAGAGATCCGCGTCCGTGTGCTCGGCGCGCAGGTCCCGAAGGGTGTCGATGGTGTACGTCTTGCCGCCGCGGTCGATGTCGATGCGGCTGACGGAGAACTGGGGATTGGACGCGGTCGCGATGACCGTCATCAAATACCGGTCCTCGGCCGGGGACACCGCCTTGTGGCTCTTCTGCCACGGCTGCCCCGTCGGTACGAAGATGACCTCATCGAGGTGGAACTGGCTGGCCACCTCGCTGGCGGCGACCAGGTGACCATGGTGGATCGGGTCGAACGTCCCGCCCATCACTCCGAGCCGCCGCTTCACAGGCCCTGTCTGCTCTCCCATGCGTGCAGACCCTACTGGGCGCCGCGCATCGAGGGGATAGCGGTGCCCCGCCTCAGCGGTCCCGGTTGAAGCGGGTGGTGATCCACAGCAGGAGCAGCAGCACGATGAAGGCGCCGCCGCCGGTGATGGCGGGATTGAGGCTGTTGTGGTTGCCGCCGTGCTCGCCGCCCTCGGCGAGGGCGACCAGGACGGAATGTGCGGAGGTGTGCAGGCTCATCGTCGGCAGGACCAATCCGGGCTGATGCGGGCAGGGACTTGCCCACATCGTAAGCGCGGGCCCGTCCGGAGCTCACGCCGACTCCGCCGGAACGGGCCACCAGGGGATCTTTCCGGTGGATTCCGCCGCCGTACGCGTGCCCCTCGGAGGCCGTACGCGTACACCTCGAAGCCCGTTCGCGTGCCCCGAAGGCCGTACGCGTGCCCCTCTATGAAGGCCCGCCGTGTGCGTGCCCTCCCCGGGCGCTGCGCCCGGGGGGCCGCTTCAGTCCTGGTCGCCGCCGTAGCCGCGCAGCAGGAACCACGCCATGAAGATCGCACCCAGCACGCCGACGATGATCACGGCACGCAGGATCCAGCCCGGGCCGTCGGCGTTGGAGGTCTGCAGAGCGAGCAGCGTGCTCGGGTCCACCATGAGGGGTCGGCTCCTTTGTGGGGGGTCTGTGCGGCTGTGGGGGTTCTGTGCGGCCCGTTCGCACCACGCGCCACGGGCCTCGGGCGGCCCGGCCGTGACCGGTGCCCCCGCCGCGAGCGGCTGTCCTTGCGGGCATCTGCGGCGATTCGTTCCTTCGCCAGCGTACGCCGAGCATCCAAAGCGCTGTCAGTGGCGTCCTCTACTCTGAATTCACGCAGTCGAATCAGGGGGAGGCTCCAATGACGGATGGCCCGAACGGCAGCGAACGCGTACCGAGCAGGGACCGCAGGCGGTTCCCGGGGATCTCTTCCCGGGCGTACGAGCACCCCGCGGACCGGTCCGCTCTGGTTGCCCTGCGCAAGCTGAGCGGGTTCGACACCGTCTTCAAGGCGCTGAGCGGCCTGCTGCCCGAGCGCAGCCTGCGGCTGATGTACCTCTCGGATTCGGTGCGCGTCAGCGACCAGCAGTTCTCGCACCTCAACGACATGCTGCGGGACGCCTGTTACATCCTGGACCTGAAGAAGGTCCCGCCGATGTACGTCAATCAGGACCCGCAGCCCAACGCCATGTGCATCGGCCTGGACGAGCCGGTGATCGTGCTGACCACAGGACTCGTCGAGCTGCTCGACGAGGAGGAGATGCGCGCGGTCGTCGGCCACGAGGTCGGACACGCCCTCTCCGGGCACGCGGTGTACCGGACGATACTGCTGTTCCTGACGAACCTCGCCCTGAAGGTCGCGTGGATCCCGCTGGGCAATGTGGCGATCATGGCCATAGTGACCGGGCTGCGCGAGTGGTTCCGCAAGTCCGAGCTGTCGGCGGACCGTGCGGGCCTGCTGACCGGCCAGGACCTGCAGGCTTCGATGCGCGGCCTCATGAAGCTCGCGGGCGGCAACCACCTCCACGAGATGAACGTCGACGCGTTCCTCGCCCAGGCGGACGAGTACGAGCGCGGCGGCGACCTGCGCGACTCCGTCCTGAAGATCCTCAACGTGCTGCCGCGCAGCCACCCGTTCACGACCGTGCGCGCCGCCGAGCTCAAGAAGTGGGCCGCCTCGCGCGACTACCAGCGCATCATGGACGGCCACTACCCGCGCCGCGAGGAGGACAAGGACACCTCCGTGTCCGACTCCTTCAAGGAGTCCGCGACGCACTACGCCGACTCGGTGCGCAACAGCAAGGACCCGCTGATGGGTCTCGTGCGCGACATCGCGGGCGGCGCCGGTGACCTGGGCGGCAAGCTGCGCGACACGGTGTTCGGCAGCGGCCGCGCGGGCGGCGCGGGCCGGCAGGACCCGGGACAGCAGGGCTCGGAGGGCCCCGAGTCGTCGCCGGGCCAGTAACCACTTGCCAGTAACCACTTGGCGGAGGTGTCCGGCCGGCCTAGCGCAGCGGGCTCGGTTCCGCCGACGGGGCCATGACGCCGCAGAGCGAGGCGTTCGTACTGCCGTGGGCGTACGGGTCGGTGCCCTGCGGGCGGCCGTTACCGGCCCGCTCGCCCGCCAGCAGCGGCCGCAGCGCGCTCTCCGGCCCGGAGCTGCACGACATCGGTCCCGCCTGGAGATAGCTCGACTGCAGCTCCAAGCGGCGGTCGCGCAGGTCGTCCCGGTCGAAGCGGAAGTGCAGTTCACGGCGCACGGTGAACAGTGACGCGCCGTCGGCACGCTGCTGCGCCGCCGCCTGCACCTTGCCGCCGGCCTCGGGTGACGTACTGCCGGCCGGGCTGCCGGCCGCCTTACTGGCTGCGCGGCCTGCCGCGCTCCCGGTCGGCCTCTCGGCGGCGGCCGGTGCGGTGTTCCCGGAGCCGCCGGCGGTGGGCCTGTCGTCGGGCGGCCGTACCGCGTACACGAAGGTGTAGTCCGCGGTGACCTCCAGGGCGTTGCCGGCCGCGGCAGACTCCACCGCCAGGGTGCCGTCGACCCGTACGCGCGGATCGGCGAGCCGGGCCTGCGAGGGGTCGAGGCGGACGAGCCAGCCGGTCGCGGCGTGCCGCCCGTCGTCGGACGGCCGCCGCAGGCTCCGGTCGAACTGGTCGAGCTGCGAGGTGTCCAGCAGCAGCCGCACGCCCCGCGCGGGCCCGCCGGACAGCGTGTCCGGGTCCAGCGAGGAGCGCACGACGTACTCCTTCGCCGTGGTCAGGGCGGTCATGACCTGGCTCTCGGAGAACTGGCCGGTGCGCCGCACGACGGGGAGGTTGACGCCCGCGGCACCGATCCGGAAACCGGCCGCCGGACTGCGGTCGAAGAGGTCACCGGGGCGCCCGCCGGGCACCGTGCCCACCGGGGCGAGCGGGATGACCGTACTGCGCAGCGGCGGCGCGGGGGTGGGCTCCGGGGCGCGATACGGATGGCGCACGCCCATGTAGATCGCGGTACCGAAGGCCAGCGCTATCAGGAGGACCAGGATCAGGGCCTGGCGGGAGCCGCCGAAGCGGGACCAGGCATGCCGACTGCGCACGGCACGTGCGTGGTCCCCCATGCGCTCCTGAGCGGAGAACTCCTGCAAACGCGCAGCGCGTACAAACGATTCGTCGAACACGACGGATCGGTATTCATCCTCCCCACCACCCGGGGCGCCCTCTGGGGTCCCTTCGGGAGGGTCACCTGGCCCGGTCATACAACAAGAGTAGGTCGGCGGCGGCCGAGGTAAACGCCCAGGTGTGCGCCAACTTCCCCGTGCAGGTCAGGCACGGCGCACAGATGGCTCAAGCGGGCGCGGACCGCTCCGGCGCACGCGGCAGGACCCTCGCCCTCACGGACCTCATGGAGCGAGCGCGCGTCCGCGACAGCCGGTGGATCACGGCGTGCGCGGCACGGCGGGTGCCGAGGGCGGGCCGGAGTCGGCGGAGGCCGAGGGCGGTACGACCGGCGGGGCCGGATTGCCGCGCTCGGCGCTGGAGGCGGGCGCCTGCCCGATGCGCGCGGTGGGCGGCCTGCCGTCGACGCCCGTGGTGGCGGGCGGCGGGGCCGGGCTCTGAGTACGGCCCGAAGCGCCTCGGTAGACCGCCGTGAAGGCCAGCACGACCATGCCGATGCCCATGAGGACGGCGAGCACCCAGGCGATGGGCCGGTGCCAGCGGGCCGCGCCGCGGTACGGGCGCAGGGCGCCGCCGTACGGTCCGTACGGGCCGTAGGCCGAGATGTCCGGGACATCGTCCAAGTAACGGCTGTTCGGCGCTCCTGGGGGCCCTCCAGGCCCTTCTCGGCCGTCCCGGCCCTGTCGGCCGCCGCCCAAATCTCCGTCGCGGTCCGCGGCCGGCAGCGAGTGGCCGCGGCCGGCTTCCGACTCGGCGCGGGCCTGCGCGGCGGCGACCATCCGCTCGACGGCGGTCGGCTCGTGCACGAGGGCGGACCGGACGAATTCCTCGTCGAAGACCACGGCGGCGAACTCGTCACCCTCGCCCTCGTAGGGCGAGTGCGCGTCCGCCTCTCCGTGGTTCCCGTTGTGGTGCTCGTCGGGCTCGCCGCCGTCCGGGAACGGCCCGGCCCCCACGTCGTCCGGCACCCGTCCAGATTAGCCGGAAGCGGCCAATCTGGGCAGTGTGAAAGGGAATTCGGCCATGGGGGCTGAGCTTGGCTCAAGCCGACACGGGGGCTGGCTCCTCAAGGAGCACGGGCCTTGGGGTTGGGGCAGGCCGGCCCCGAGGGCGGCCCGCCCCGGCCCCAAGGCCCCTGGAGTGAAACCGACTTCGTCAGTCGCGAATGTGGCCGTCGCCCGTGACGATGTACTTCGTGGAGGTCAGCTCCGGCAGGCCCATCGGGCCGCGGGCGTGCAGCTTCTGTGTGGAGATGCCGATCTCGGCGCCGAAACCGAACTGGCTGCCGTCCGTGAAGCGCGTCGATGCGTTGACGGCGACCGTAGTGGCGTCCACCAGCTGGGTGAAGCGGCGGGCGGCGGCCTGCGAGGTGGTGACGATGGCCTCCGTGTGACCGGAGGACCAGCGCCGGATGTGCGCGACGGCGGCGTCCAGGTCGGGCACCACGGCGGCGGCGATGTCGTACGAGAGGTACTCCGTCGCCCAGTCCTCGTCCGCGGCGGGCGCGACCATACCGGGCCCGGCCTTCTGCCAGGTCTCGTCGCCGTGCACCATCACGCCCGCCTCCGTGAGCGCGGCCAGCGCGCGCGGCAGGAAGGCGTCCGCGATGCCGGCGTGCACGAGGACGGTCTCGGCGGCGTTGCACACACTGGGGCGCTGCGCCTTGGAGTTGATGAGGATCTTGAGCGCCGTCTCGATGTCGGCGTCCTTGTCGACGTACACGTGGCAGTTGCCGGTGCCGGTCTCGATGACCGGGACGGTGGACTCCTCCACGACCGTACGGATGAGCGAGGCGCCGCCGCGCGGGATCAGCACGTCGACCAGGCCGCGGGCGCGCATCAGCTCCTTCACCGACTCCCGGCTCTGGCCCGGCACCAGCTGGACCGCGTCGGCGGGCAGCCCGGCCTCCGCCACCGCGTCGCGCAGGACGGCGACCAGCGCGGTGTTCGAGGCGTACGCGGAGGACGAGCCGCGCAGCAGGACGGCGTTGCCGGACTTCAGGCAGAGCGCGGCGGCGTCGACCGTGACGTTCGGGCGGGCCTCGTAGATGATCCCGACGACGCCGAGCGGGACCCGGACCTGGCGCAGGTCCAGGCCGTTGGGGAGGGTCGAGCCGCGGACGACCTCGCCGACCGGGTCGGGCAGCGCCACGACGTGCCGCACGTCGGCGGCGATGGCGGCGATCCGCTCGGGGGTGAGGGTGAGCCGGTCCACGATGGCGTCGCTCGTGCCGGCCGCGCGCGCCTTGGCGATGTCCTCGGCGTTGGCGGCGACGATCTCGTCGGTCCTGGCCACCAGCGCGTCGGCGACCGCCAGCAGCGCGCCGTCCCGGGCCGTGCGCGGCAGCGGGGCGAGCGCGGCGGCCGCCTCCCTGGCGCGACGGGCGGTGTCGAGGACGGGCGAGCTCTGGGCAGTCTGCGTGCTCGGGGCAGTCTGCGGGGCGTCGGATGCGCTGGTCATGGCCCGCAGCCTAGCCGGGCCGGGCTGGGCGCCCGGCCCGCATTTCACAGTGCGGGACGCGGTGGGGGCGGGGGTGGACACCGGGGGGGTGGACATCGGGGGCGGGGGATGCGGCGGGCGCGGGGTGGGCGCCGGGGACCTGGGAATGGACACCGGGGGTCGGGGGTCGGGGGGTGGAAACACCCGGGGCGCGGTGGGTGGTGGACCTCGTGTCGCGGCCCCGGGGCCCGGGCTCACCGCCCCCTCCCATCGGGTCAGGCCTCCCCTTCCCATCGGGGCCTCCCCCCATCGGGGCGGGCCCCATCGGGGCGGGTCGTCCGGCTTGTCGTCGCCGGCGCCTCCTCGTTCTTACTCCGGCAACGATTACGGAGAGTGGTTCGTTTCTTGTTTTTGTCGCCTGATGTGATGAGTTTCGAGGGGGACGGGGGCGGTCAGTAGGGGTGGACGCCGACTGGGGAGGCGGGGGGTGGGCCGTAGCCTTCGGCGATGCGTTGGTGGTAGGTCTCGCGGTCGATGACTTCCAGTCCGACGATCTCCCAGGGGGGCAGCTTCGCCGAGGAGCGGTGTTCGCCCCACAGGCGCAGGGCCACCGCCGCCGCGTCGTGCAGGTCCCTGGCCTCCTCCCAGTAGCGGATCTCCGCGTGGTCGTTGGCGTACCTGCTGGTCAGCAGAAAGGGATGGTCGTGGGCCAGCTGCTCCAGGGCCCGCCGGACCTCCTTCAGCGGCGCCTCCTTGCCGGAGACGCTGAGGGTGACGTGCCAGAGCCGGGACACCTCCCGCTCGCGCGGGAGCGGTGCCTCTTTGAGCCGCCCGCCCTGCTGCGCACCTTCGCCCGGCGGTGTCCGGCCGCCCGGCTGTGCCCGTTCGTCGTGCTCCGTCCCGGTGGTCTCCTCACCGGTCTGGATGCTGGTCCCCACGCTGGTCAGCGTCCGCTCCGCCGTCCCTCGGGGCAGCGCCCCTCGGCGCCCTCGTCTCACCGGCGGCCTCCTGTTATGCGTATCGCTCCGCTCGCGCGTGGCGGAGCCGATCGGTGCTGTCTCACGTCGGCACAGCGCGCTCGTACTGCGCCGGGAGCGCCGCTCCCCTACAGCGCCCCTGCAACAAAGTTGACCAGCCCGCGGGCCTTCGCGGGGGCGTTTTCGAGAAGGTCTCCGTTGAAAGGCTGGTCTTTCGGCCGTGCTGCCGGGCTCCGTACGGGGTTCCCACCGGCCGCCTCGTCAAAAGTTCTGTCGGCCGCCGCACGGACTCCCGACAGCCGCCGCCCAAGTTCCCGCCGGCCGCCGCACCGGGCACGCACTCCCGACGGCCGCCGCACCGGGCCCGGACTCCCGACAGCCGCTGGCCACCACAGCCGGCCGCCGCACCGGACCCGAGTTCCCGTCGGCCGCCGCACCAGGCCCGAGTTCCCACCGGCCGCCGCGCCAAGCCCCCGCCGACCACGACACCGGTCCCCCGCCGACCGCGACACCAGTCCCCCGCCGGCGAGGCCGGTCAGCGCTCCCGGGGCCCGGTCAGCGCTCCCGGGTCCCGGTCAGCGTCCCAGCACCACCAAGTCGTCCCGGTGCACCACTTCGCGCTCGTACGCCGGGCCCAGTTCGCGGGCGAGGTCGTGGGTGGTGCGGCCGATCAGGCGGGGGATCTCGCGGGCGTCGAAGTTGACGAGGCCGCGGGCGACGGGGTCGCCGGCGGTGTTGCGCAGCTCGACCGGTTCGCCCGCGCTGAAGCTGCCCTCGACCGCGGCGATGCCGGCGGGGAGCAGGGAGGAGTGCCGTTCGACGATCGCCTCGACGGCGCCGTCGTCCAGGATGAGCGCGCCGCGCGGGGTGGAGGCGTGCGCGAGCCAGAGCAGCCGGTCGGCGGAGCGCCGTCCGGTGCGCAGGAAGTGGGTGCCCGTGGGGCCGCCGGCGAGTGCTTCGGAGGCGTGTACGGCGGAGGTGAGGACGACGGGGATGCCGGCGGCCGCGGCGATGCGGGCGGCCTCGACCTTGGTGACCATGCCGCCGGTGCCGACGCCGGCCTTGCCCGCGCTGCCGATGGAGATGCCTTCGAGATCGGCGGGGCCGCTGACCTCGGCTATGCGCGACGTTCCCGGGGTGGCGGGGTCGCCGTCGTACAGGCCGTCGACGTCGGAGAGGAGAACCAGCAGGTCCGCGCGGACCAGGTGGGCCACCAGGGCCGCCAGGCGGTCGTTGTCGCCGAAACGGATTTCGTCGGTGGCGACCGTGTCGTTCTCGTTGACGATCGGTACGGCGCCCATGGCGAGCAGCTGGTCGAGGGTGCGGTACGCGTTGCGGTAGTGGGTGCGGCGGCTGGTGTCGTCGGAGGTGAGGAGGACCTGGCCGACGCGGCGGCCGTAGCGGGCGAAGGAGGCGGTGTAGCGGGCGACGAGGAGGCCCTGGCCGACGCTGGCGGCGGCCTGCTGGCGGGCCAGGTCGCGGGGGCGCTTCTCCAGGCCGAGGGGGGCGAGGCCGGCGGCGATGGCGCCGGAGGAGACCAGCACGATCTCCTTGTCCTGGTGCTTGGCCAGGACGTCGACGAGTGCGTCCACGCGGTCGGCGTCCAGTCCGCCGGCGGCGGTGGTCAGCGACGAGGACCCGACCTTCACCACGATCCGCCGGGCGTCCGTCACGTCCTGCCGGGCGTTCATCACATTCGGACGGCCATCCGTCACACCCGAACGCGCATCCGTCAGACCCGGCCGGGTGTTCGCCACATCCGGACGGGCGTCCGTCAGGCCCTGCCGGGCGTTCGTCACATCCGGACCCGCATCCGTCGCTTCCGGTCGGACATCCGTCACACCTTGACGACCATCCGTCGCTTCCGCAGGGGCGTCCGCCACACCCTGCCGGCCATCCGTCGCTTCCGGACGGTCACCCGTCGCTCCCGCAGGGACATCCGTCACACCCCGCCGGGCACCCGTCACGTCCCCACGGCCATCCCCGCGGCCATCCCCGCGGACATCCGCACGGCCATCCGCCACCCCTCGACGGCCGTCCCTCACGTCCCGCCGCCCCTCTGCCGCCTGACCTGCGCTTGTCACCATTACCCCTGTACTCGCTGCTCGCCCGTACGCGTCTTGTACTCGCCCGTACGCGGCTGTGTACTCGCCCGTACGCCCCTGCACTCGCCCGTACGCGCCGTGTCCGTGCCGTATGGACCAGTGGATGCTGCCGTACGGCCTACGGATATGGATGCCGTACGGCGTACCGACATGAACGCCCGTACGGGCGAAATCTACGGCAGACGGACCATCGGCCGCCTGTGCATATCGCCTGCCGGACAGGCGGTGCGTACGCCTCCGGGCCCTGTGATCATGCTTATGGGCAACCTACGCAAGACGGAAAAGGGCAGCATTTGGTTCCGAGCGAATCGTCCTGATTCGCGGTGATGCGAGCCACAGCAGATTGTCACCGGGGCAGCCAAAGTCATACGGTCGGTTGTCGACCTGTCCCTCTCTGCCGCCCCGACGGCCCGCAGGGAGTGTTCAGGGAGTGTCGTCCGGGTCACACGGTGGCCCGGCACTCGGCCGCCCCACCGGCCCCCCACCTGACCGACTTGCCGCCAGGAGCCCCGCCCGTGCCTTCCGCCGGATTCGCCAACCGACGAGCCCTCAAGCTCGTGGCCCTGCTCGCGATGCTCATCGCGTTCGTGGCCCAGCTCGTCGGTGCCCTGCTGCCCGTCGTGCCGTTGTTCATCGCCGCGTCCGTGGTGAACCTCGGCCTCGACCTCTATCTGCAGCACAAGCAGCCCGGGCTGCTCTCCCTGCTGGGAAAGATCCGGCTGGACATCACGGTCCGCCAGCTCATCCGCGACATGCTGATCCTGGTCGGACTGCTGCACATCCCGGGCATCAACCCGCTCAAGGAGCAGGCCCCCCTCACCATCGGGCTGCTCGTCTTCTATGTGGCGCACTTCGCGTGCCAGGCGGCGGCCGTACTGGTCCGCCGCACCCGTACGCTGCCGTTCCTCACCCGGAACATCGATTCCTCCGCGCTGCGCCTGACCAAGGCCCCGCCGCGGCTGCTGGCCCGCCAGACCGGCCGTCGCCTGCTGCGTTTCTCCGTGCCGACCACGCTCGGCATGATGGCCACCGCGATCACCCGGGACGCCCTGTGGGGCGGCATCGGCCTGGCCGTGGCCCTGGTTCTCGCGGTCGGCGGCACGGTCTACCTCGCAACGTGGCTGCTCCCGAAGAAGCGCGCCGTGAACGAGGCGCAGGCCCTGGAGTGGCTGGAGAACTGGCTCGCCGAGTACCAGCCGTCGGTCGGCATGTACTTCTCCGGCGGCACGACCTCCGCGTACCAGGCCAACATGTGGCTGAGCACGCTCGCCGAGCTGGACGGCAAGCCGATCATCGTGCTGCGTGAGCGCTTCATGGTGCAGAAGATCGACGCGACGGACATCCCGATCGTCTGCATTCCGAAGGTCGCGAACCTGATGCGGCTGGAGCACTCGGCGCTGAAGGTGCTGCTGCACCCGGCGAACTCCGGCAAGACCTCGCAGATCCTGCGGATCCCGTCCATCAAGCACGCGTTCATCAACCACGGCGAGAGCGACAAGCTCTCCTCCTGCAACCCGTACGCCAAGGCGTACGACGAGGTGTGGGTGGCCGGTCCGGCGGCGCGCGACCGCTACCAGCTCGCCGACATCGGCGTGGAGGACAAGGACGTCGTCGAGGTGGGCCGCCCGCAGCTGTCGCCCATCAAGGCGTACGAGGGCGCGCCCAAGGGCGAGTACACGACCGTGCTGTACGCGCCGACGTGGGAGGGCTGGGACGGCAATCCCGGCAACACCTCGGTGATCCTGGCGGGCGAGAACATCGTGCGCGAGCTGCTGGCCGATCCGAAGGTGCGGCTGCTGTACAAGCCGCACCCGATGACCGGTTCGGTGGACCCGGAGGCGGGTGCCGCGAACAGCCGTATCCAGGCGATGATCGCCGAGGCGAACACGCAGCGTGATGGTGCCCGCCCGGGCGCGGAGGCCGCTGCCGAGCTGGAGGCCCGCGCCGCCGATCTGGCCGCGCTGACCACCTCGGGCTTCCGCCGCAGCGCGGACGAGCTGGAGCGGATGCTGGTCCAGGGCGCTCCGGACGAGGGCCGTGCCGCGGCCGTGGCGGCCGCGACCGCCGCCTGGGAGGAGGCGTACTGGGCGTCGTTCCCGGAGTGGGAGCACCGCATCATCACCACCTCCCGCCCGGCGATCTTCGCGTGCTTCAACCAGGCGGACGTCCTGATCAGCGATGTCTCCAGCGTGGTCTCGGACTACCTGAGCAGCGAGAAGCCGTACGCGGTGGCCAACACCTCCGGGATGAGCGAGGAGGAGTTCCGTACGAACTTCCCGACGGTGCGGGCTGCGACGATCCTCACGCCGGAGGCGGACGGTGTCGCCGGGATGCTGGAGACGGTGCGGAATCCGGAGCGGGACACGCTGGTGCAGGCCCGTACGGAGCTGAAGGAGCACCTGCTCGGCCCGTCGGACCCGCCGTCGCTGGCCCGCTTCAACGCGGCCGCGCTGGCGCTGCACGCGGCGGCCGAGGAGCGGCAGGTCCGGATGGAGGCCCGGCTGGCGGGTGTCCCGGGCCAGCGCGAGGAGGGCACGGAGGCCAACGAGGCCCAGGAGGCGGCCGAGGAGATGGAGCTGGACCCGTCGGAGTCCACCGACCCGGCCCGCCCGGCCACGGAGCCCGCGGAGGCCGCCGAGGCGGCGGACGCGGCGGAGACGGGCGAGGAGCCGGTCCCGGCGGACGGCTCGGAGGCCCGCGCGATCGTCTGACGACGCGACGCCCCCGTAGGGGAAGCACGACACCGGAAGGCCCCGCGAGGTTGATCCTCGCGGGGCCTTCCCGTTGCTCGAGTTGCCCGAAAGACGCAAGTTGCCCGAAAGACGCTCCCTAGCCCTTGCACACCTTCCCCGTCGGCAGCTCCGCCGGTACTCCGCCGCGCTCCGCCGCGGTGAAGTTCCGCTGTCCCGTGAGCCGGCACAGCGTGTTCCGCCAGACGGCCGGGTCGAGCCGGATCAGGTTCACGCCGTCCGCCGAGTCGTTCCGCCTGAGCAGCGCCTTGCCGTCGTCCGTGACGTCGTAGAAGTCCTGCCGGCCGCCGAAGTCGTACGACTCGATGTCGCCGTGTCCGCCCGCCCGGTAGATGCGGGCCCAGTTCCCCTCGGCGAGGAAGAACCGCGGGCTGTCGCCGAGGAAGTCGACGGTGAATCCGCCGCCCGTCTCCCCCACCGGGCCGATCGGGCCCATGATCCGCTTCGATGTCCCGCCGGGGCGTACGGACCACAGCTCGACCAGCGAGCCGCGGGTGAGGACGGCCGCATAGGCGCCGCTGTGGTCCAGAAAGGCCGTCGCGGTGTCCTTGCCCAGCCGGAACCCGAGCTTCTTGTCCTCGCGGCCGGTGCGCAGGTCGACGACGTGGAAGGCGGGGCCGGAGCCGACCTTGACCAGGACGCGGTCCGCCTTCGAGCGATCCGCCTTCACGCGGTCCGCCTTCGAGTGGTCCGCCTTCACCTCGTACGGATTCAGCCGGAAGTCCGACTCCGGCACTGACTCCGCCGGGTCGAAGGGCCTCGCCTCGGGACCGGGCAGCTTCAGTTCGCGCAGGTCGAGCCGCGACAGCCGGCGGCCTGTCCTGGCGTCCCAGTACTCCACCTGCCCGTCGACCTGGGTCACCAGCCCGTCGTCGCCGAGGAAGAAGTACTTCGGGGGTTCGCGTTCGTCCCAGTTGTTCGCGCGGGGCATGGGGACGGTGATCTCCGCCACCGGGTGCAGCGAGGGCAGCGCGTGGACGAGGATCTTGTTGTACGTCGCGAGGTCGGCGACCAGCGTCTGGCCGCGGTTGACCCGCGGTGCCGTCTGGTAGGCGGAATCGTCCTCCGCCAGGGGCCTGCCGATCCCCTGCGCCGTGTACCGGGGGCTGCGGGCGAGCGTCTTGCGCCGCTCGTCCGTCCCGACCACCTTGAGGCGGCGCTGTGCGCCCTTTCCCGAGCGCGCGACCATGCGGCTGCCGTCCTTGAGCAGCGTCGGCATACGGAGGTACTCCCGCGGCCGGGTGTCCAGCGCCTGTCCGGTGATGCCGGAGCCGGTCATCATGACGCCGACCGGCGCTTCGGGTCCGCCGAGCAGCCGTCGACCGAGCTGCCCTCGGTTTTCCCGCGCCTTGGTTTCCGCGAGCTTCTTGCCGTGGGCCACATCGAACAGCCGCCACTGGCCCGAACCGCCGGCGGCGAGCCGGGCGCCCGTGCGGTCCACGGCGAGGTCCTCGCAGCCGAGGGAGTCGTCGGCGTACTGGCCCAGCTTCCGGCCGTCCGCGACCCGTATCGAGCGATACGTGGCGTCTTCGAGCCCGTCGGTACCGTCCGAGCAGGTCATGGCCACCGTGCCGGCGCCGGACAGTGCGGCCCCGGCGACCTGATCGGCGAGCTGCCGCGCCGTGCCCGTGCGGGTGTCCACGGCCACCAGCCGGAAGTTCTCTTCGAGCAGGTGGAACTTGTCCCGCCGGCCGACCGCGGCCACCACCGTGTGGTCGTCGGGCCCGAACCACACCTTGATGACGCCGTCCGGCGCGGCGGCGGGCAGCCTGCGCCGCTCGCCCGCTGCCAGGTCCCACAGCGTCACGCGCTGGTTGTCGGCGACCGTCACGACGCGGCGGCCGTCCTGGGAGATGTCGGCGATGTCCTCGGGGTTCGACAGCACGGCCTTGTAGTCGGACTGGTCCTCCCTGCCCTCGATCGTGTGGGCCGGTCCCACCAGCTCCTTGGTGTCCCGCCGTACCTCGCGCCAGATCAGTGAGCCGTCGGCGTCCGTGTAGGCGAGGCGCGTGCCGTCCGCGCTGACGAGCGGGAAGACGATGTTCTCCGTGACGGGGAGCTGGCGGTGCCGGGTCGGCTTCCCGTCGCCCCGTACGAAGAGCGTCGCGCGCCCCAGCTCGGTGGTGACCAGCGCGACTTCCCCGTCGGCGCTCATCGCCAGCGCGTCGATGCTGCCCTGCGCGCCGGACAGTTGCCACTGCACGCCGCGCATGGCGTCGTACCGCCGCAGCAGTTCGTTGCGGGCCTCGCGGGTCGGCGAGGTGTCGTACGCGGCCATCGCGACCATCGCGGCCAGGCCCGGGTCCTGTTCCACCAGCTGCGCCGAGAGGCCCGCCAGCTCGCGGGAGCGGGACTGCCGGTCCGACTCCGCCTTGGCCCGCGACTCCACGGCGAGAAATGTCCCCAGCGTCGCGATCAGCAGGAGTACCAGCCCGCCCGCCGTCCACCCGGTGCGTCTTCGGAGCCTGCGCGTCCTGCGGTACCGCAGCCCGCGCTCCAGGTAGTCCAGCTCCGCCGCGCTCAGCTCCGCCCGCCGGCCCGTCAGCCACGGCCGTGCCGCGCGCAGGGCGTCCGCGTCCGGCAGCCGGTCGGTGCGCTCGCCGCCGGCCCGCCAGCGTTCCATGCCGCCGCGGAGCTCCGTACGCCAGAGCAGGAACTCCCGGTCGTCCCGCACCCGTTCCGCGAGCCGCCGCCATGCGCCGATCAGTGCCTCGTGCGCGAGTTCGACGGTCTCCCGGCGCTCGGGGTCGCTGCCCAGGACCAGCAGCCGGCGCTGCGCGAGCGCGCGGGCCACCTGCCACTGGTCCTCGCCCGCCTCCGCCCGCGTCAGGACGTTGCGCAGCGGAGCCTCGCCACCGGGCCGTACGCGTACCAGCCCGGTCAGCAGCCGCAGCGCCACGTCCTCGTCCGCCGCCGGTACGCACTCGCCCCAGATGTTCTCGGCCTGCCGCCCCAGCGCGCCCCGTACGCCGCCCAGTGCGTGGTACGCGTCGAAGCGCAGCTGCCCGCGTTCCTGCTCCCGCCAGAGCCGGTCCAGGACGAAGCCCAGCAGCGGCAGCGCGCCCGGCTCACCGCCCGCGTCGTCGAGCATGGTCTCCACGAGCCCCGGGTCGTAGGCGACGGCGGCGGTGGCCTCGACCGGCCGGACGATCACCGCGCGCAGCTGCTCGCGGGTCATGGGGGTCAGCGCGTAGACCGTACGCCGCAGGGCGGGGCCGGTGCCCGGGTGGGCGAGCGCCGCGTCCAGGAAGTCCGCGCGCAGGGTGACCAGGACGCGTAACTCCGCGGGCGGCTCGGCCGGGAAGAGCACCGCGGCCGCGGCGTCGGCCTCCTGGCCCGTGCCCGCGAACAGCTCCTCCCCCTGGTCGACGACGACCAGCAGCCGCCGCGCGCCGGCCTCGGCCAGGGCGAGCCGTACGGTCTCCGGCAGCCCGCCGTCGGCCAGCAGCGGCGCCAGCTCCCGTGCCTGCGCGAGCCGCTCGGCGCCGCGGAGTTCCGGGCGGAGCAGGGCGGCCAGTTCGGAGGCGAGGGTGGTGAGCAGGGACCGCCCGGCGGCCGGGCGCACCACGACGGCCGCGAAGCCCGCCGCCCGCAGCCGCGGCAGGACGCCGGCCAGGGCCAGCGAGGACTTGCCGCTGCCGGACGGGCCGACCACGGTCACGTACGGCTGCGCACCGACCAGCCCCGCCACCTCCCGGGCCTCCTCCTCCCGCCCGAAGAACACCTCCGCGTCCGCCTCCTGGAAGGCCGCGAGCCCCCGGAAGGGCGATGCGGGGCGGAGTACGGGGGCCAGCGCGGGGAAGGCATCGGCCAGCGCGCCGGTCGGAATGAGGAAACTCTGCCGCGGCCCGGAGAGCTGCGACCTGGCCACCATGCCGACGACGGCGCCCAGTTGCTCGTCCCATACCGGCGCGCCGCTGAAACCCCGCTCTATCGGGGTGCCGTGGGCGTCCCCTTGCGAGAACTGCACCCACCCCTCGGCGGTACCGGCCCGCAGCCGCCCCGCGTGCCAGATCCCTCCGGGGGAGGTGGCGGGAAAACCGGGGACGCGTGCGGCGTGCTCCCATACGCTGCCGGCCTCCGCCATCCGCAGCGGCCGGGCCCCCGGTATCGCCTGCCGCAGCCGCAGTACGGCGATGTCGCCGCTCCCGTCGTCCGCGTACGGCAGCCAGTGCGCGACCTCGGCGTCCGCACTGCCGCCGCCGCCCAGCGGCAGGTCGACGCGTACCCGCGCCCCGTCCGGCAGCGGCTCTTGATGGGGTGTCCGCAACGCGTCGGACACGACATGCGCGCAGGTCACGGCGAGCTCGGGCGCGACGAGAAAGCCCGCCCCCGCGATCTCACCGCCGTCACCGGCCGCCCGTACCCGCAGTACGGCCGCCCCCAGCATGTCCTCCGGACTCCGCAGCCCCGCCATACCCACCACCCCCGTGAGCGAACTCGGGTAGGAGTATGGCCAATTGAGCGCCGGAGGGATATCCCTCCGTCCCTCAGCGCACGTACGCGATGAATGCCGCGAACGCGGCGGGCGTGACGGCGATAGCGGGCCCGTCGGGATCCTTGGAGTCCCGGATGGCGATGAGATGGGGAGTCTCAGCTACTTCGACACACTCTGTCTCGGCACTGTGGCTGGACTTACGCCAGATGTACTGGATGGTGCTCATAGCGCTCCTCCATGACTCGGGCGATCAACTCCGCAGAGTCCGCCGGGGACAGTGCGGAGGCCCGCAAGAGATCGTAACGGAGCGAACGGGCCCTGATTTCCGCCGGATTCAGCGTTGCCCAGTCGTCGACGTACCCCTCCGTGTACGCCACGTCCGGGTGGTCGACGAAGGAGAAGAGGGTGAACGAGCCCGACAGTCCCGTGTGCGCTCCTACCGAGAACGGCAGCACCTGAATCTGCACTTCGTCCGTCTCACGGAAGGTCAGCAGGTGCGCCAGCTGTCGCCTCATGGTCGCACGGCCGCCGATTTCCCGGTACAGCACGGACTCGTCGAGTACGACCCACAGCAGTGGCGGCGCCTCACGGGCCAGGACCTTCTGCCGCTCCAGCCGCATCTCCAGCCTGGCGGCGAGTTCGTCCTGCCGCATGACGCCGAGTACGGCACGCGCGTAGTCCGGTGTCTGCAACAGGCCGTGCACCAACTGCGCCTGATACGTGCGGATTTCGGTGGCGGTCGCTTCGAAGTGCACGATCCGCCGGAGCCACGCGGGCAGTCGGTACTGCTTGACCATCTCCCACAAGCGCACCAGCGCGCCGTCGGCTCCCAGAGCCGTGTCGATGCGAGGCACGTGCTCGTCCTTCGGGACCTTCGCCGCCGTTTCGATCTGGCCGATCATCGAGCCGGTCAGGTAGACGATGTCTCCCAGCTGTGCCAGCGTCAGCCCGGCGCGCTCCCGCAGCCGTCTCACCTCCGCCCCGAAGAAATGGAGCGGGGATGCCCCTGGATCAAGACACTTGACGTGGGCCATGGGAGCTCCTTCGCTCAACCTGTGCCACCCGGCGGAGAGTTGCATTCACGCAGTAGCAGAGCGTAATCGACGCAGCGCACGATTGCCTCGTGAATGACACTTCCGACACCCATACCGACCCCTACGTCTTCCCGACCCGCGAGTACCGGATCTCGCTCCGCGTCGGTACGCACAGCCCCCGGCACGTGCGGCGGGTCGTGCGGGCGCTTGTGCGGCTGTGGGGGCTGGCGCAGCTCGCCGACGCCGCCGAGCTCGCCGTGACGGAGCTGCTGGTCAACGTGTACCGGCACGTACCGGACCGGCGCTGCACCGTGACCGTACGGCGGCACGAGGACGGCGGGGACGGGGTGGTGATCGGCGTCCACGACGACCATCCCGTACTGCCCGCCGTACGGGACACCGGCCCGTGGGAGGAGTGCGGGCGCGGCCTCGCGCTGGTCGCGGCGGTGACGGACAAGTGGGGCGTGGCGCCGGACGGCGAAAACGGCGAAGGCCCGCAGCTCGCCAACGGCAAAACCGTGTGGTGCGAGCTGCGGGCCTGACGGAGAAACAGGCGGCGGAGCCGTCTCAGCCCAGCGGGTTGAAGCCGTCGTACTCCGCTTCCGCCTCGTCCCGCTCCGCGTCGCGGTCGCGGCGGCGCTGCGCGGCCGGGCGGGGCGCCTCCAGGCGGTGGTCCTCGCCGCGGCGGCCGAGCATCTCCGCGCCGGCCATCATCGTCGGCTCCCAGTCGAAGACGACCGCGTTGTCCTCGGGGCCGATGGCGACGCCGTCACCGGCGCGCGCACCGGCCTTGAGCAGCGCGTCCTCGACGCCGAGGCGGTGGAGGCGGTCGGCGAGGTAGCCGACGGCCTCGTCGTTGTTGAAGTCGGTCTGGCGGATCCAGCGCTCCGGCTTGTCGCCGCGGACGCGGAAGAGGTTCTCGCCCTCGGCGGTGACGGTGAAGCCGGTGTCGTTCACGGCCTGCGGGCGGATGACGACGCGGGTCGCCTCCTGGACCGGCCGGGCGGCGCGGGCCTGCGCGACGATCTCGGCGAGGGCGTAGGAGAGGTCCTTGAGGCCCATGTGGGCCACCGCCGAGACCTCGAAGACGCGGTAGCCGCGGGCCTCCAGGTCGGGGCGGATCATGTCCGCGAGGTCCTGGCCGTCCGGGATGTCGATCTTGTTGAGGACGACCACGCGGGGCCGGTTCTCCAGGCCGCCGTACTGCGCCAGCTCCTCCTCGATGGTGTCGAGGTCGGAGAGCGGGTCGCGGTCCGATTCGAGGGTGGCGGTGTCCAGTACGTGCACGAGGACCTCGCAGCGCTCGACGTGGCGCAGGAACTCCAGGCCGAGGCCCTTGCCCTGGCTGGCGCCGGGGATGAGGCCCGGGACGTCCGCGATCGTGTAGACCGTCGAACCGGCCGTCACCACACCGAGGTTGGGGACCAGGGTGGTGAAGGGGTAGTCGGCGATCTTCGGCTTGGCGGCGGAGAGCACCGAGATCAGGGAGGACTTGCCGGCGCTGGGGTAGCCGACGAGGGCCACGTCCGCGACGGTCTTGAGCTCCAGGACGATGTCGCGGGCCTCGCCCGGCTCGCCGAGCAGCGCGAAGCCGGGGGCCTTGCGGCGGGCGGAGGCCAGCGCCGCGTTGCCGAGGCCGCCGCGGCCGCCCTGGCCCGCGATGAAGGTGGTGCCCTGGCCGACCAGGTCCGCGAGGACGTTGCCCTTGCGGTCCAGGACGACCGTGCCGTCCGGGACCGGCAGGACCAGGTCCTGGCCGTTCTTGCCGGAGCGGTGGTCGCCCGCGCCGGGCGCGCCGTTGGTGGCCTTGCGGTGGGGGTGGTGGTGGTAGTCCAGCAGTGTGGTGACGTCCTGGTCGACGACCAGGATCACGTCGCCGCCGCGGCCGCCGTTGCCGCCGTCGGGGCCGCCGAGCGGCTTGAACTTCTCCCGCATCACGGAGGCCACGCCGTGGCCTCCGTTACCCGCGGCGACGTGCAGCTCGACGCGGTCCACGAAGGTGGTCATGGGGGTGCCTCCAGTAACTACGGGGTCGTACGCGGGGGTGTGCGGGACCGCGTACGGGATTGTCTCTTCTGTAACACGCGAAGGGCGGACCCGCTTCCGTACGGGAATCCCGTACGGAAGTCGAGGTCCGCCCTCGCGAAAAACCGTTCTACGGCTGCTGATCCCTAGGGGATTCAGACGGCAGGAACGATGTTCACGACCTTGCGGCCGCGGTGGGTACCGAACTCCACCGCACCGGCCTGCAGCGCGAACAGCGTGTCGTCGCCGCCCCGGCCGACGCCGGTGCCCGGGTGGAAGTGGGTGCCGCGCTGGCGGACGATGATCTCACCGGCGAGGACGGCCTGACCGCCGAAGCGCTTCACGCCGAGCCGCTGGGCATTGGAATCGCGACCGTTCCGGGTGGACGATGCGCCCTTCTTGTGTGCCATGTCTCCTCAGTCCCTTACTTCGCCGGGGCGTCGATGCCGGTGATCTTCAGCGCGGTGTGCAGCTGACGGTGGCCGATCCGCTTCTTGTAACCGGTCTTGTTCTTGTACTTCTGGATGCGAATCTTGTCGCCCTTGTGGTGGTCCACGACCTCGGCCTGGACCTTCACGCCGGCGAGCACCCACGGGTCGCTCGTGACGGACTCGCCGTCGACGACCAGCAGCGTCGAGAGCTCGACGGTCTCGCCGACCTTGCTGGTGGAAATGCGGTCAACCTCGATGACGTCGCCGACAGCAACCTTCTGCTGACGGCCGCCGGTGCGCACGATCGCGTACACGCGGAACTCTCTCTCGCTAGAAACGGGGACCACTGATGCCAGCCGCCCGGGAACCCTTGCGGGCCCGGTCTTCCGACGCGATCCGCGCATGACGCGATCCGCAGTGGACGAGCGGCCTCCCCCGGCGAGCCGGGAGGTGTTTGCTCAGGTGGTTGGCGTACACAGACGCCGACGGTCAAGGTTACGGGGCCTTGACCAGGGGGTCAAACCGGGCCCCGGGCCGTGACGTACGGCCCGGGGCGCCGGGTGCTGCTCAGTCCTCCGCCGGGGCGGAGACCGACGAAGAGGACTGTTCGGCGGCCGCCGTCTTCTTGGTGGTGGCCTTCGTCGTCTTCTTCGCCGCGGTCTTCTTGGCCGTCGCCTTCTTGGCCGGGGCCTTCTTCGCCGCCGCCTTCTTGGCGGTGGTCTTCTCGGCGGTCGCCTTCTCGGCCGGGGCCTCGTCGGCGGTGGCTTCGTCGGCGGTGGCCTTCTCGGCCGTCGCCTTCTTCGCCGCATTCTTCTTGGCCGGGGCCTTCTTCGCGGCGGCCTTCTTGGTCGTCGCCTTCTTGGCCGCGGCCTTCTTCGCGGTGCTCTTCTTGGCCGCCTTCTTGGCGGGGGCCGCCTCCTCGGCGGTCTCCGCGGCCTCGGCTCCGGTCTCCGCGGCCTCGGGGGCCTGCGGCTCCACGGGGGCCTCGTGCGGGGCGCCGGTGGCCACCTCGGGGGCGGCCTCCGCCGCCGCCCGGGCAGCGGCCTCGGGCGCCGCCTCGCCGCCTGCCTCGGTCGGCGCGGCGGGCTCGGCGCCGGCCGGGGCCGACACCGCGCGGGTCACCCGGCGGCGGGCACGGGCCGGACGGGCCGCGGGCTGCGGCTCGGGCTGCGGCTCCGGCTCGGCGGCGGGCTGCTCGGCGGCCACGGGCTCCTCGGCCCGCGCCGGCTCCGGGGCCGGTACCGGCTCCTGGGCCGCGGCGGGCACCACGATCGCGGCGCTGTCGTCGGCGGCCTTCGGGGAGCCCGCCGGAGCGGACGCCTTCCGGCTCGCGCGGCGACGGCCCCGGCCACGGCCCTGGGCACCGGCCGCCGCCTCGGCCTCGGCCGGGCTGGAGAACCACTCGTCGGCCTCGGCGACCGCGGGGGCCAGCTCCGCCTCGGTGACGGGCGCGGGCTCCAGCTCGGGCGCCGGGGCAGCCGGCTCCACGGCCTTCTCGGGCTGGTGGTCGTGCTTCTCGCCGTTGCCGCCCTTGCCCTTCTTCTTCCGCTTGCCGCCACCGCCGGTGCTCGTGGCCTGGTCCATGTGGACGATCACGCCACGGCCGTTGCAGTGCACGCACGGCTCGGAGAAGGACTCCAGGAGGCCCTGGCCGACCCGCTTGCGGGTCATCTGGACCAGACCCAGCGAGGTCACCTCGGCGACCTGGTGCTTCGTACGGTCCCGGCCCAGGCACTCCAGCATCCGCCGCAGCACGAGGTCCCGGTTGGACTCCAGCACCATGTCGATGAAGTCGATGACGACGATGCCGCCGAGGTCGCGCAGGCGCAGCTGGCGGACGATCTCCTCGGCCGCCTCCAGGTTGTTTCTGGTGACGGTCTCCTCGAGATTGCCGCCCTGGCCGGTGAACTTGCCGGTGTTGACATCGATCACGACCATGGCCTCGGTCTTGTCGATCACCAGCGAGCCGCCGGACGGCAGCCAGACCTTGCGGTCCAGCGCCTTCATCAGCTGCTCGTCGATCCGGTACGTCGCGAAGACGTCGACGTCCGAGGTCCACCTCTGGAGCCGGTCGCCGAGGTCGGGGGCGACGTGCGACACATAGCCGGAGATGGTCTCCCAGGCGTCGTCACCGCTGACGATGACCTTGGAGAAGTCCTCGTTGAAGATGTCGCGCACGACACGGACGGTCATGTCCGGCTCGCCGTACAGCAGGGTCGGGGCGTTGCCGCTCTTCGCCTTCTGCTGGATCTCCTCCCACTGCGCCTGGAGGCGCTCCACGTCGCGGCGCAGCTCGTCCTCGCTCGCGCCCTCGGCGGCGGTGCGCACGATGACGCCCGCGTCCTCGGGAACGATCTTCTTGAGGATCTGCTTCAGGCGCGCCCGCTCGGTGTCGGGGAGCTTGCGGCTGATGCCGGTCATCGAGCCCTCGGGCACGTAGACCAGATACCGGCCGGGCAGCGAGACCTGGCTGGTCAGGCGGGCGCCCTTGTGGCCGATCGGGTCCTTGGTCACCTGGACCAGGACCGACTGGCCGGACTTCAGGGCGGTCTCGATGCGGCGCGGGCCGTGGCCCATGCCGAGCGCCTCGAAGTTGACCTCACCGGCGTACAGGACGGCGTTGCGGCCCTTGCCGATGTCGACGAAGGCGGCCTCCATCGACGGCAGGACGTTCTGCACCTTGCCGAGGTAGACGTTGCCGACGTAGCTGGTCGACTGCTCCTTGTTGACGTAGTGCTCGACGAGCACGTCGTCCTCGAGAACGCCGATCTGGGTGCGCTCGCCGCTCTGGCGGACGACCATCACGCGCTCGACGGCCTCGCGGCGCGCCAGGAACTCCGCCTCGGTGATGATCGGCACCCGGCGGCGGCCCTGCTCGCGGCCCTCGCGGCGGCGCTGCTTCTTGGCCTCCATACGGGTCGAGCCCTTGATGGACTGGACCTCGTCGAAGCCGGTGCCGGGCTCGCGCTCTTCCTTCTTGCGCGGCTCGCGGACCTTGACGACCGTACGCTCCGGGTCGTCGCCGTTCGTGCCGGGCTCGGCCCCGTCACCGCTGCGACGGCGGCGACGGCGGCGGCGACGGCTGCTGCTGGAGCCGCCGGACGGCTGCTCGTCGGCGCCGTCCTCCGGCTCGTCGGCCTCGGCGGGCTCCTCGGCGTGCTGCTCCTCGGCGCCCTCGGGCTCGTCGCCGGTCTCGTCCGTGCCGTCGGCCTCCGCGGCGTCGCCACGGCGACGGCGGCGGCCACCGCGACGGCGGCGGCGCGAGGGACGGTCGCCCTGCTCCTCGTCGCCCTGCCCGGCCTCGGCCTCGGGCTCTTCCTCGGTCTCGGCGGTCTCCTCCTCGGCGGGGGCGACCTGCTGCGGCTCGGCCTCGGCGGGGGCACCGCGGCGACGGCGACGGCGCGCCGGGCGCTCCTCGGCCTCCGCGGGCTCCTCCTCGGCGGGCGCTGCCGCAGCGGCGGCGGCTGCGCTCTCCGGGGTCTGGAACATCGGCTCGGTGAAGACCGGGGGCTGGAAGACGGCGCTCGGCGGCTGGGCGGAGCGGCGGCGGCCACGCGCGGGCGCTTCCTCGGGGGTCTCCTCGGCGGCGGCCTGCTGCTGCGCGGCCCGGTCCTGTGCGGGCTGGGCGAACGCGGGCGCGGCGGGGCGCTCGGCACGGCGGCGGCTGCGGCGGCGCGGGCCCTCGGCGGACTCCTCGGCCTGCTCGGCGACGGCCGGCGCGGCGGCGGGTGCTTCCTGCTGTACGGGCTGCTCGTCGGCGGCCGCTGCCTCGGCCTGCGGGCTCTCGGCGGGGCGCTCGGCGCGGCGGCGCGAACGGCGGGGCGGGGCCTGCTCGGCGACCGGGGCCGGCGGGGCCTGCTCGGCGGCGACCGCCTGCGCGGCGGCGGCGACCGGCTGCTCGTCCTCGTCCGCGGCGACCGGGGCCTGAGTGGCGGCGGGCGTGCCCTCGGGGGCAGACGCCTTGCGGGTGGCGCGGCGGCGGGTACGGGCGGGCCTGGCGGGCTGCGGCTCGGCCTCCGCGGACACGTCGGCGGCCTCCTCGGCACGCGCCTCCTCCGCCGCTGCCTCAGCGGCGGCCTCGAGCTGGTCCTCGTCCTCGTCCTCGGCGGCGACCGCCTCGACGGCGGCGGCCGGCTCGGGGGTCACCGGCGCGGCGGCCTCGGCGGGCTGCGGCGCACCCGCGGGCGCGGACGCCCGGCGGGTGGCCCGGCGACGCGTACGGGCGGGCCTGGCCTCCTCGGCCGCGGCCTCGGCGGGCTGCTCCTCGGCGGCCTCCTGCACGGGCTGCGCGGCCTGTACGGACGCGGCCTGCGGCTTGTCAGCGGCGGCCGGCGGCTCCTCGGCGGCGCCCTGCTCCTCGGCCGCACCCGGCGTACCGGCCGGAGCGGTGACCTTGCGGGTCACGCGGCGGCGCCCACGGGCGGGGCGGGACTCGGCGGCGGCGGTGGCGGCCCGCGCGGCGGGGGCCTCGGCGGCCGCGGCCTCGGCGGCGGCCGTCTCGGCAGCGGCGGCGGACTCGGCCTGCGCCTCGTCGTCGGCGGCCACGGCGCCCGGCTCGGCGACGACGGCCCGCTCGGCCACCGGCGCGGCGGTCTCGTCCGCCTGCGGCGCGCCGGCCGGGGCCGACACACGGCGGGTGGCGCGGCGGCGGGGGCGCGCGGGGGCGGCTCCGTCACCGGTCACGGCGGCCGGCTCCTCGGTGGCGGCGGCCTGCGGGCCGCTCTCGGCCGACGCGGCGAGCGCGGCGGCGTCCTCGACGGCCGGGGTCTCGGCGGCCTCGGCAGCGGTGGTGCGCGGCGCGCCGGCCGGGGCCGACGTACGGCGGGTGGCGCGGCGGCGCGGGCGCGCCGGGGCGGCCTCGTCACCGGTCACGACGGTGCCGGCAGCGGCGGCAGCGGGCTCCTGGGGAGCGGCGGCGTCGCCGGGCGCGTCGGCCGGCTGTGCGGCCGTCACGCCGGAGGCGGCGGCCCCTCCCACCGGCGGCCCCGCGGGCCGGGACGCCGCACGGCGCCTGCGGCGCGGCGGCAGGGTGTCACTCGGTGTGCTGTTGTCGGAGCGGCTGTTCGCCGGCTCCGCGGATTCCGTGGGCTCAATGGGTTCGAGCATGCGGGCGGTTCTCCCGTCACGCTCCCGGGCGCCGCGTCCGGTTCCGGCCGCGGCCCGCATGTAAAGCGGTGCCGCGGTCCGGGGCGCGGGCGCCACACGGGAGCTCTAGTCTCGCTCGCCGGGCCCTGTTGTCCGGGACCGGCGAAAGTCTTCAGGTCAGTTCGTTCGCCGGACCGGGGTGGCTCCCTGGCTGATCGGCGACGCGACGACGGCAGTCCTACGCTGCGCCGTCCGCCGCTCCACCGCCTGCGGGCGGTGCCTGCGTCGCGGCAGTCAGCCCGGCGGCCGTGGGTGGGGCGGCCATGGCTGCGTCGCGGTCGGGCGCGAGCGGGTCGGTCACCGCGCCGGTCTCCTCATCGAGCAGCCCCTGCGCCAGCCTGGTCACCGCTGCGGGGACCGGCGGCGCCAGGTCGGCCGTAGCTCGGAGGCCGGACAGGACGTCGTCGGGTCGTACGGCAGGTGTCAGATGCCGAACAACCAGCCGCAGTATCGCACAGGCATCAGCTCCGGGCCTATCGGCCTCGCACGCACCCGCCTGGAGATCCGCGACCGCCGCACGCGCGTCGAAGGTGCGGATGCCCTTCTTCGTCGCCCGCTCGACGGGCACTTCCTCCGCCGCGAGGAACGCCGCGACGGCCCGCTCCGCGTCCGCGACGGACACGCCGTCCAGCCGCAGCTCCCACACCGATGCCTGCAGCCGGTCGGCGAGCCCGCTGGTGTGGGCCTCCACGGCGTCGATCACATCGAGATCGTCCGGCAGCGACTCGTCCAGCAGCGCGCGCAGCGCCGCCGGGTCCCGTCGCTCGGTGAGGGCGATCTCCAGGTACTCGGCCTCGCTGCCGGTGCCCGTGGGCGCGGCATTGGCGTACGACACCTTGGGATGCGGGGTGAAGCCCGCGGAGTACGCCATGGGCACCTCGGCACGGCGCAGCGCCCGCTCGAAAGCGCGCTGGAAGTCACGGTGGCTGGTGAACCGGAGGCGGCCGCGCTTGGTGTAGCGCAGTCGGATGCGCTGCACCGCCGGTGCGGGCGGCGGGCCTTCGGGCTGTCGCTTGCCCAGTGTCGTCAGTCCTTCGTCAGTGGGGTCGTACTGCTACCTAGAGTACGTGCCCGGCGGGCCGACGGTTCCCGCCGGGGTGCGCTCTGTCACCCGAAGAGCGCGAGCCGCACCTCGCGCGCCGCGGTGCGCGCGGCGGACAGCGCGGCCCGCACCGGCGGCCAGAGGACCGCCCGGATCGCGTGCCCCACGGGGGTGAGGATCCAGCGGTACGTCCAGCGCAGCGGCGCGACGACCAGCCACCGCCACAGGGCGGCAATGCCCCGGCCGACCGCCCGGGAAACGTACCCGGCGATCCGCCAGGCCCACGCGACGGCCGCGCCGACCGCCCGCAGGACGGGCCACAGCACGTACTCCCACACGGCCACGGCCGGGACGACGAGCAGGTAGTGCGCGAGCCACGCCAGCGCCCGTCCGATCGGCGCGAGCACCCACTGGTAGCACCACCGGACCGGCACCACCAGCAGGTAGTACGCCAGCCGGGCGAGGGCGTGCCCGATGGGCGTGAGGATCCAGCGGTACAGCCAGATCGCCGGTATCACCAGCAGATACCGGATCAGGAAGGTCAACGGGACGACGATCAGGTACTGGACCAGCCAGGCGATCGCCCGCCCGACCGGGGCGAGGATCCACCGGTACACCCAGCGCCCGACGGGCGCCAGCACATGGCGGCCGATCCAGCACAGCGCGTCCCAGAACAGCCGCAACGGGACGACGACGATCAGCACCGGGATCTTGATGACCTGGGCGAGGCAGCAGCCGCCGCCCGGCTCCCGCTCCCGTGCCAGGTGGTGGCCGCCGTACTGACTGCCACCGTCATGCTTGCCGCCGTACTGATTGCCGCCGTACGCCATGCCGCGCCGCTCCCCCGAGTACCGCTACGTTCTGTCGCTCACGTCTCCGCCCGCGTCGGCACCCAGTAGCGCAGCTTTCCGCCGCGCTCGTCCTCGAGGGTCCCGCCACAGGCCTCGATGACCTTACGTGACGCGGTGTTGGCGATGTCGCACGTGACCAGCGCCGACCTGATGCCGAGCGCGTGGGCCAGCGGCAGCGCGGCACGCAGCATGGCGGTGGCGTGCCCGCGGCGCCGGGCGGTGGGGCGCACGTCGTAGCCGATGTGGCCGCCGAGCTCCAGCAGGAATTCGTTCAGCTCGTGGCGCAGGCCGAGGCGGCCGAGGAAGGTGTCGCCGTCGACGTACCAGAGGTTGGTGCACGGCACCCAGCCCAGCGGCCGCACGATCTCTTCGCAGGTCATCGAGCGCAGCCAGTCGGTGTACCGGGAGAAGACGACCGGGTCGTCCCACCCCGCCGCGAACTCCCGGATCTCCCGGCCGACGGCCGAGTCGTCGCCGGCCTCGCCCCGGCCCTCGGCCCGGAGCTCCTTCATCGCCTCCAGAAACGAAGCCTGGACACGCAGGGTGGGTGCGATCAGCTGTGGCATCGCAACAGTGTGCGGCGTCCCCGCGGCCCCGGCCACCGATTTGCGGTGACCGGGCCGAACTGCCGCAGGTCTACTTCACGACCGTGAGCGGAAGCAGCTTCTTGCCGGTCGGGCCGATCTGGATCTCGGTGTCCATCTGCGGGCACACCCCGCAATCGAAGCAGGGCGTCCAGCGGCAGTCGTCGACCTCGGTTTCGTCGAGGGCGTCCTGCCAGTCCTCCCAGAGCCAGTCCTTGTCCAGGCCGGAGTCCAGGTGGTCCCAGGGGAGGACCTCTTCGTAGGTGCGCTCGCGGGTGGTGTACCAGGCGACGTCGACGCCGAAGTCGGGGAGCGTCTTCTCGGCGGCCTGCATCCAGCGGTCGTAGGAGAAGTGCTCGCGCCAGCCGTCGAAGCGGCCGCCGTCCTCGTAGACCGCGCGGATCACGGCGCCGATGCGGCGGTCGCCGCGGGAGAGCAGGCCCTCGACGATGCCGGGCTTGCCGTCGTGGTAGCGGAAGCCGATCGAGCGGCCGTACTTCTTGTCGCCGCGGATCTTGTCGCGGAGCTTGGTGAGCCGGGCGTCGGTCTCCTCGGCGCTCAGCTGCGGCGCCCACTGGAAGGGGGTGTGCGGCTTGGGCACGAAGCCGCCGATGGAGACCGTGCAGCGGATGTCGTTCTGGCCGGAGACCCGGCGGCCCTCGGCGATGACGTTGACCGCCATGTCGCCGATCTGCAGCACGTCCTCGTCGGTCTCGGTCGGCAGGCCGCACATGAAGTACAGCTTCACCTGCCGCCAGCCGTTGCCGTAGGCCGTGGAGACCGTACGGATCAGGTCCTCCTCCGAGACCATCTTGTTGATGACCTTGCGGATGCGCTCGCTGCCGCCCTCGGGCGCGAACGTCAGGCCCGAGCGACGGCCGTTGCGGGTCAGCTCGTTGGCCAGGTCGATGTTGAACGCGTCGACGCGGGTGGAGGGGAGGGAGAGGCCGATCTTGTCCTCTTCGTACCGGTCGGCGAGGCCCTTCGCGATGTCGCCGATCTCGGTGTGGTCCGCGGAGGACAGCGACAGCAGGCCGACCTCCTCGAATCCCGTGGCCTTCAGGCCCTTGTCCACCATGTCGCCGATGCCGGTGATGCTTCGCTCCCGTACGGGACGCGTGATCATGCCGGCCTGGCAGAAACGGCAGCCGCGGGTGCAGCCACGGAAGATCTCGACCGACATCCGTTCGTGGACGGTCTCGGCCAGGGGGACGAGCGGCTGCTTCGGGTACGGCCACTCGTCCAGGTCCATGACGGTGTGCTTGGACACGCGCCACGGGACGCCGGAGCGGTTCGGCACGACGCGGCTGATGCGCCCGTCGGCGAGGTACTCCACGTCGTAGAACCTGGGAACGTAGACGCTGCCGGTCTTCGCGAGGCGGAACAGCAGCTCGTCGCGGCCGCCGGGGCGGCCCTCGTCCTTCCAGGCCCGGATGATCTCGGTGATCTCCAGTACGGCCTGCTCGCCGTCGCCGACCACCGCGCAGTCCAGGAAGTCCGCGATCGGCTCGGGATTGAAGGCGGCGTGGCCGCCCGCGAGGATCAGCGGGTGGTCCTCCGTGCGGTCCTTGGCGTACATGGGGATGCCGGCCAGGTCCAGCGCGGTGAGCAGGTTGGTGTAGCCCAGCTCGGTGGAGAAGGAGACGCCGAGCACGTCGAACGCGTCGACGGGGCGGTGCGCGTCGACCGTGAACTGCGGCACACCGTGCTCGCGCATCAGCGCCTCGAGGTCGGGCCAGACGCTGTAGGTGCGCTCGGCGAGCACGCCCTCGCGCTCGTTCAGGACCTCGTACAGGATCTGGACGCCCTGGTTGGGCAGCCCTACCTCGTACGCGTCGGGGTACATGAGCGCCCAGCGCACGTCGCACGCGTCCCAGTCCTTGACGGTGGAGTTGAGCTCTCCACCGACGTACTGGATGGGCTTCTGGACATGCGGGAGAAGCGCTTCCAGGCGCGGGAAGACCGTCTCGACAGGCATCGCGGCGTTCTCTCTCAGATCGGGACAGCGTGAGCTGGGAAGGGTGACCCTCAAGCCTAACGCGCTCCCCGGGCGGTCCCCGAATCCGTGCTGACGCCGCTGGTCACCGCCGTGTGGAGGTCCGGTACGGCGATCGTGGCCCACAGGGTCGGCAGCTCGTGTTCGCGGGCGGTGGCGCGGGACTCCTCGCGGGCGTACAGGACGCCGTACGCGAAGGCGTTCTCGCCCGCCGCGTGGGCCTGGGCGGCCAGCTCGCGCAGCGCCTCGCGGGCCAGCACGCCGTCCTGGTGGTCGCCGAGCAGCTCCTGCAGCTCCGTCATCCGGGCGGCGAGCTCCTTGGCGGGGCGGCCCAGTTCCGGGCGGGCCGCCTCCGCCGCGTACCGGGTCCGCTTGGCGGCCTTGCGGGCCTCGTGGAGCGCCAGGTCGCGGTCGCGTCCGGGCGGCGCGGCCAGCGCGGTCGCCACGTGTCCGGCCAGCCGCCGGAAGTCCCGCTCGACCGCCTTCGGCAGTACCTGCGCGGCCGGGCGGGCGGCGGCCCGGGCCCGGGGCGGGTCGGTGAGCAGCGCGTCGAGGGACTCCAGCAGCGCGAGGTAGCGCGTGCCGTCCAGGACGGCGGTCAGGTGCCGGCGGGTACCGGAGCGGTGGGCCTGTGACCAGGTGCGCAGCCGGGTGCGTACCGGTCCGGGCCGCAGTTCCTTGGGGAGCGCGGCCAGTGCCTCCTGGAGGCGGGCGGTGAGCACCTCGGCGTCGCGGCCGACGCCCAGCTCCGTGGCGAGCCATTTCAGCTCGGCGCCGACGGGGTCGGTCGCGGAGCGGTCCAGGACGGTGGCGTACGAGCGCAGGGCGCTGCGCAGGCGGCGGGTGGCCACCCGCATCTGGTGCACGGCGTCGGGCAGGTCGCGGCGGACGGCGGGGTCGAGCTCGACGACGGCGCGGACCTGGCGGGCGAGGTAGCGGAGGACGACCTGCTCGGCGGAGGGCTCGCCGCCGCCGTCCGCTTCGGGGACCCTGGTGGGCGCCTTTCGCGCGCTTTTCGGTCCGGCTTCCTTCCGTTCGCCCTTGGGTGCCGTGTCGCGCAGTGCCCGGGCCGCTTTGGAGGCTGTGGAGGCGGGGCGCAGCCCGGCGTCCAGGAGACGGGCCTCGACGGCGTCGAGGAGGGTCACGTCGCCGTCCGGGGTGAGTTCGACTTCGGTCTCGGCCCATTCGGCGGTGCGGCCGGGGCCCGCCGGGCGGGTGGCGCGTACCTGGTCGGCGGCCACTTCGGCGAGGACCGTGCCGTCGGCGGCCAGCAGTTGCCGGGTCTCGCGGCGGGTCTCGATCCGTACGAGGGGGGCCAGTGCGGCGTCGCGGACGCGGGAGCGCAGCAGGCCGCGCAGGGCGCGCGGGACGGTGTCGGTGAGCGGGGCGCGGATCTCGTCGCGTACGTGCGTGGCGACGGGCAGTTTCAGGTGCCAGCCGGCGTCGTCGCCGCCGGTGCGGCGGCGCAGGGTGATGCCGTCGCGGGCCAGCCGCCGGTCGGCGGTGTCGTAGTAGGTGGCGTCCAGGGTGACCGCGTCCCGTTCCGTGACGGAGGCGATGCGGTCGACGCCGGTCAGGTCGGGGAGGCCGCCGGGCGGCAGGCCCGCGCCGTCGGCTTCGTACTTCCGCTCGATCTCGCGCACGGTGTCCGCCATGGGGCGAACGTACTGTCCTGTCCCGCTTTTGGGGAGCCCTCGCGCGGCCGGGAAGCGGCCCGGCAGGCGGCGCGGTGCGCGGCCCGGTGCGCGGCGGGCCGGGAAGCCTGCCGCGCACCGGGCCGGTGCTCAGAGCCTGTGTCTCACTCCACGACGATGAGCAGGTCGCCGCCCTCGACCTGGGCGACCGGGGAGATGGCGATGCGGGTGACCGTGCCGCCGGTGGGCGCGGTGATCGCCGCCTCCATCTTCATGGCCTCGATGGTGCCGATGGTGGCGCCCGCCTCGACCTGCTCGCCCTCCTCGACGGCGAGGGTGACCACGCCGGCGAACGGGGCGGGGAGGTGGCCGGGGTGGGTCTTGTCGGCCTTCTCCGCCGTCGGCACCTCGCTGGCCACCGCGCGGTCGCGGACCTGGATGGGCCGCAGCTGGCCGTTGAGGATGCACATCACGGTGCGCATGCCGCGCTCGTCGGCCTCGGAGATCGCCTCCAGGCCGATGAGCAGCTGGACGCCGGGGGCGAGCCGGACGACGTTCTCCTCACCGTGGTGCAGCCCGTAGAAGAACAGGTCGCTGGAGAGCGGGGAGGTGTCGCCGTAGCGCTCGCGGTGCGCCCGGAACTCCTTGTCCGGGCCGGGGAAGAGGAGTTCGTTCAGTACCTCTTGGCGTTCGGCGGAGGTGCCGGAGAGCCGCTTGCTCTCGGTGGCGCTCAGCTCGGTGATGCCGGGGGCCTCGGCGCGGCCTTCCAGAGCGCGGCTGCGCAGCGGCTCGGGCCAGCCGCCGGCCGGTTCGCCCAGCTCGCCGCGGAGGAAGCCGATGACCGAGCCGGGGATGTCGAAGCGGGCCGGGTCGGCGGCGAACTCCTCGGTGGAGACCCCGGCGCCGACCAGCGCCAGCGCGAGGTCGCCGACCACCTTGGAGCTGGGGGTGACCTTGACCAGGCGGCCGAGCAGCCGGTCGGCGCCCGCGTAGGCCTGCTCGATCTGCTCGAAGCGGTCGCCGAGGCCGAGCGCGATGGCCTGCTGGCGGAGGTTGGAGAGCTGGCCGCCGGGGATCTCGTGCGCGTAGACGCGTCCGGTGGGTGCCGGCAGGCCCGCCTCGAAGGGTGCGTAGACCTTGCGTACGGCTTCCCAGTACGGCTCCAGGGCGCAGACCGCGCCGAGGTCGATGCCGGTGTCGCGGTCGGTGTGCGCGGCGGCGGCCACGATCGCGGAGAGCGCGGGCTGGCTGGTGGTGCCGGCCAGGGCTGCCGAGGCGCCGTCCACCGCGTCCGCGCCGGCCTCCCAGCCCGCGAGGTAGGTGGCGAGCTGGCCGCCGGGGGTGTCGTGGGTGTGGATGTGGACGGGCAGGTCGAAGTTCTCGCGGAGCGCGGTGACCAGCTTCCTCGCGGCGGGGGCGCGGAGCAGTCCGGCCATGTCCTTGATGGCGAGGACATGGGCGCCGGCGTCCACCATCTGCTCGGCGAGGCGGAGGTAGTAGTCGAGGGTGTAGAGCTTCTCGCCGGGGCTGGCGAGGTCGCCGGTGTAGCTCATGGCGACCTCGGCGATCGCGGTGCCGGTCTCGCGCACGGCGTCGATCGCGGGGCGCATCTGGTCGACGTTGTTCAGCGCGTCGAAGATGCGGAAGATGTCGATGCCGGTGTCGGCGGCCTCCTGCACGAAGGAGCGGGTGACCTGCTCCGGGTAGGGGGTGTAGCCGACGGTGTTGCGGCCGCGCAGCAGCATCTGCAGACAGATGTTGGGGACGGCCTCGCGCAGCGCGGCCAGCCGCTCCCACGGGTCCTCGTACAGGAAGCGCAGCGCCACGTCGTACGTCGCGCCGCCCCACGCTTCGAGGGAGAGCAGCTCGGGTGTCGTACGGGCGACGTGCCCGGCGACCTCCAGCAGGTCCTTGGTACGGACGCGGGTGGCCAGCAGGGACTGGTGGGCGTCGCGGAAGGTGGTGTCGGTGACGCCGAGCGCGGGGCGGGCGCGCAGGTCGGCGGCGAAGCCCTCGGGGCCGAGCTGCCGGAGCCGCTGCCGGGAGCCGTCGGAGACCGGCGCGGAGGTGTCGATCGCGGGCAGCTTCTCGTGCGGCGCGATGCTGACGGGGCGGTCGCCGTGCGGCTTGTTGACCGTGACGTCGGCGAGGTATTCGAGGATGCGGGTGCCGCGGTCGGCGGAGCCGCGCTGGGTGAGCAGTTCGGGGTGCTGCTCGATGAAGGAGGTGGTGACCTTCCCGTCGCGGAAGTCCGGGGTGTCCAGTACCGCCTGGAGGAACGGGATGTTGGTGGCCACGCCGCGGATGCGGAATTCGGTGACGGCGCGTCGGGCGCGCCCGACGGCGGTGGCGAAGTCCCGGCCCCGGCAGGTGAGCTTGACCAGCATCGAGTCGAAGTGCGCGCCGACCTCGGCGCCGAGGTTGGTGCCGCCGTCCAGGCGGACGCCCGCGCCGCCCGGGGAGCGGTAGGCGGTGATCCGGCCGGTGTCGGGCCGGAAGCCGTTGGCGGGGTCCTCGGTGGTGATGCGGCACTGCAGCGCCGAGCCGCGCAGCACGATCTTGTCCTGGCTGAGCCCGAGGTCGGCCAGCGATTCACCGGAGGCGATGCGCAGCTGCGACTGCACGAGGTCGACGTCCGTCACCTCTTCGGTGACGGTGTGCTCGACCTGGATGCGCGGGTTCATCTCGATGAAGACGTGGTTGCCGCGGGCGTCGACGAGGAATTCGACGGTACCGGCGCAGGTGTAGCCGATCTGCCGGGCGAAGGCGACGGCGTCGGCGCAGATGCGTTCGCGCAGCTCGGGGGCGAGGTTGGGGGCCGGGGCCAGTTCGATGACCTTCTGGTGGCGGCGCTGGACGCTGCAGTCCCGCTCGTAGAGGTGGATGACGTTGCCGTGGGTGTCGGCGAGGATCTGCACCTCGATGTGGCGCGGGTCGACGACGGCCTGCTCCAGGAAGACGGTCGGGTCGCCGAAGGCCGACTCGGCTTCGCGGGCCGCCGCCTCGATCGCCTCGCGCAGCTGGGCGCGCTCGGCGACGCGGCGCATGCCGCGCCCGCCGCCGCCGGCCACCGCCTTCACGAAGACCGGGAACTCCATCGTCTCGGCCGCCGCCAGCAGCTCCTCGACATCGGAGGACGGCGCGGAGGAGGCGAGGACGGGCAGCCCGGCGGCCTTGGCGGCGGCGATGGCGCGCGCCTTGTTGCCGGTGAGCTCCAGGATCTCGGTGGAGGGTCCGACGAAGGTGATGCCCTGCTCGGCGCAGGCGGCGGCCAGGTCGGGGTTCTCGGAGAGGAAGCCGTATCCGGGGTAGACGGCGTCGGCGCCGGCCTGCCGTGCCGCGCTGACGACCTCGTCGACCGAGAGGTACGCGCGCACGGGGTGGCCGGGCTCGCCGATCTGGTAAGCCTCGTCCGCCTTGAGGCGGTGGCCGGAGTTGCGATCCTCGTGGGGGAACACCGCGACGGTCTGCGCGCCCAGCTCATAGGCGGCGCGGAAGGCGCGGATTGCGATTTCGCCACGGTTGGCGACCAGGACCTTCGAGAACATGGGAGCTGACTTCTCCTGACGGGGCGGCTTGGGGGCGCCTGCGTACGGATACGGAACTCTGGCTCACTGCTGTCCGCGACAGCATGCCGCCCGGACGGCGTTACCGCCACGTAAGACCCGTCACAGTCCGTGTCCGCGTGAAGTGGGTACGCGTACCGGAACGCCTGTGGCCCGGCCCCCTTCGCGGGGAACCGGGCCACGGCGGGATGTCGGCGGGTCAGGCGGAGACGGGCCGCTGCACTCTGATCGACTGCAGCAGTCCGATGGCGATCCACACGGCGAACATCGACGTGCCGCCGTAGGAGACGAAGGGCAGCGGCAGGCCGGTGACCGGCATGATCCCCAGCGTCATCCCGATGTTCTCGAAGGCCTGGAAGGAGAACCAGGCGATGATGCCGGACGCGACGATCGTGCTGTAGAGCTCGGAGGACTCCCGGGCGATCCGGCAGGCCCGCCAGAGCACCACGCCCAGCAGGAAGATGATCAGGCCTGCGCCGAGGAAGCCCAGCTCCTCACCGGCGACCGTGAAGATGAAGTCGGTCTGCTGCTCGGGCACGAACTGGCCGGTGGTCTGGCTGCCCTGGAACAGGCCCGAGCCGAAGAGCCCGCCGGAACCGATCGCGATACGGGCCTGGTTGGTGTTGTAGCCGACGCCCGCCGGGTCCAGGCTCGGGTTGGCGAAGGCCGCGAACCGGGCGATCTGGTAGTCGTCGAGGAGGTGCAGCTGCCAGACGCTCAGACAGCCCACGACGCCCAGGGTGAGCAGGCCGATGACCCAGCGGTTGGACGCGCCGGAGGAGAGCAGTACGGCGAGCACGATCGTGCCGAGCACCATGACCGAGCCGAGGTCCGGCATCAGCATGATGACCCCTATGGGGACCAGTGCGATGGCGAGCGCCTGGAGGACGGAGCGGTGGCCCGGGTGTTCCCGGTCGCCCGCGTCGACCCGTGCCGCGAGGACCATCGCCATGCCCAGCGTGATGGTGATCTTCGCGAACTCGGCGGGCTGCAGGGACAGTCCGCCGGGAATGGCCAGCCAGGACCGCGAGCCGTTGATGGTGGCGCCGAGCGGGGTCAGCACCAGCGCGGACAGCACCAGCGAGAGCCCGTACAGGATCGGGACGGCGCCGCGCAGCGTGCGGTGGCCCAGCCACACCGTGGCGGCCGCGAGGGCGAGGCCGATGCCGGTGTTGAGCAGGTGCTTGAGGACGTAGGAGTACTGGTCGCCGTGGTTCAGCTCGATGCGGTTGCGGGTGGCCGAGAAGACCAGGACCGCGCCGATGAGCGAGAGCGCCAGGCAGGAGAAGAGCAGTATCCAGTCCAGCCGCCGGACGACGGAGTCCCGGGCGGTGAGCTTGGACCAGACGCCGCGGTCGGGGGCGTAGCGCCGGATGGCGTAGCTGCTGCTGGTCACTGGACCGCCCCTTCCGGCTTCTTCTCGTCGTTGATGATCGGCTTGGTCAGCTTGCCGGACGTGATGTTGCCGTCCCGGTCGATCTTCGGCAGGCTCGCCTGCGGCCTGGACAGCAGCGCCTTGTCCTTGTGGACCTTGCCCTTGGCGTCCACGCCGTACAGCGCGTCGTAGATCTTGCGGACGGCCGGACCCGAGGCGCCGGAGCCCGTACCACCCTGGGAGATCGTCATGACGATCGTGTAGTCCTTGGTGTACGTGGCGAACCACGACGTCGTCTGCTTGCCGTAGACCTCGGCGGTACCGGTCTTGGCGTGCATCGGGATCTGCTTCTGCGGCCAGTTCTGGAACCGCCAGGCAGCGGTGCCGCGGGTGGCCACGCCGGCCAGCGCCTTGTCGATCTGCTTCAGCGTCTTGGGCGTGTCGGGGAGCTTGCCGTGCGCGTGCGGCGCGATGTCCCGGACCTTCTTGCCGTTGGCGCTGATGACCGCCTTGCCGATGGTCGGGTCGTACATCGTCCCGCCATTGGAGATGGCCCCGTAGATCGTCGCCATCTGGATCGGCGTCACGAGGGTGTCGCCCTGGCCGATGGAGTAGTTGACCGAGTCACCGGCGCGCATCTTCATGCCTTCGAGACAGCTCTCGTAGGCGAGGCGCTGGACGTAGCTGCCGCCCTTCTTGCCGGTCTTGCACCAGGAGTCCTTGTTGGCCTTCCAGAAGTCCTTCTTCCACTGGCGGTCCGGGACCCGGCCCTTGACCTCGTTGGGCAGGTCGATGCCGGTCTCCTTGCCGAGGCCGAACTGGTGCGCGGTCTTGTAGAACCAGTCCTTGGGGTCCTTGGGCTTGTTGCCGCCGTCCTTGAGCCACTGCTTGTAGGCCAAGTCGTAGAAGACGGTGTCGCAGGAGACCTCCAGCGCCCGGCCCAGGGTGATCGCACCGTGGCTCTCGGACTCGAAGTTCTTGAAGACCTGCCCGCCGACGTTGTACGAGCTGGAGCAGTTGTACCGGCCGTTGAAGTCGTACCCGGCGTTGACCGCGGCCGAGGACGAGATGACCTTGAAGATCGAGCCGGGGGCCGCCTGGCCCTGGATCGCGCGGTTCAGCAGCGGGTAGTTGGACTTCTTGCCGGTGAGCTTGTCGTAGTCCTTCCCCGAGATGCCGCCGACCCAGGAGTTCGGGTCGTAGTCCGGCTGGGAGGCCATCGCGACCACCCGGCCGGTCTTGGCCTCCATCACGACCACGGCGCCCGCGTCGGCCTTGTAGTTCGTGCCGGTGTTGCGGTCGTGCTGCTTGCGGGCGTCCAGCATCGCCTGGTGCAGCTGCTGCTCCGCCACGCCCTGCACGCGGGCGTCTATCGACGTCACGACGTTGTCCCCGGGCCGGGCCGGGTCGCTCTTGCCCTTGCCCATGACCCGGCCGAGGTTGTCGACCTGGTAGCGGGTGACGCCGGCCTTGCCGCGCAGCGCGCTGTCGTACGTACGCTCAAGACCCGAGCGGCCGACCATGTCCGAGCGCAGGAACGGCGAGTCGGTGTGCTCCGCCTTCTTGATCTCCTCGTCGGTGACCGGCGAGAGGTAGCCGAGCACCTGGGAGGTCGCGGCCTTGGCGGGGGCCGGGTAACGGCGTACGGCGGTGGGCTCGGCGGAGATGCCGGGGAAGTCCTCGGAACTCTCCCGGATCTTCAGCGCCTGCTGGGTGGTGGCCTCGTCGGTGATCGGGATGGGCTGGAAGGGCGAGCCGTTCCAGCAGGGCTGCGGGGTCTTGGCGTCGCAGAGCCGGACCTTGTTGCGGACATCCTGGTAGGACATGCCCAGGACATGCGCCAGCCGGGTCAGTACGGCCTTGCCCTCGTCGTCCATCTTCATCAGCGCGGTACGGCTGGCGGAGACGACGAGGCGGGTCTCGTTGTCGGCGAGCGGCACGCCGCGCGCGTCGAGGATCGAGCCGCGCACGGCCGGATCGACGACCTGCTGGACGTGGTTGCCGCTGGCCTCGGCGGCGTACTCGTCGCCGTTGCGGATCTGGAGGTACCACAGCCGGCCGCCGAGGGTCAGCAGCAGCGAGAAGACCAGTATCTGGATGGCGACGAGGCGGACGGTGACACGGGAGGTCTTGCCCGTCTCAGGAATATTGCTCACAGGCGCTTGACCCCCTTGATGCGTGCCGTCTTCGTGCGGTTCGCCTTGCCGCCGAGCAGGCCGCCGCGCTGGGTGCCGATCCGCGGTGTCCGGCCGCCGCGCCCGGGGCGGCTCATGCGCAGCCCGCTGCCGGTGGAGAGCCAGCCGTACGCGGCCTCGCCCGGCATCGGACCGGACTGCGTGCCGCCGGAACTCTCCCCGGCCAGCGGATCGTTGTCCGAGCGACGGGCCAGGGCCATCACGAGCGGGACGCTGAAGGGGGCGAGCACGAGGTCGTAGACGGTGGCGGTGAGCAGCAGGAGGGGGATGCCGACGGTGTGGCCCGCGTTGTCGCCGGCCAGCGAGCCGACGCCGGCGTAGAGCAGGGTCGAGCCGATGGCGGCGCAGACCACGACGATCAGCGGCATCGAGGCGGAGCGGTGCCGGCTCTTGTCGGGCCTGGTGAGCCCGGCGACGTAGCCGATGACGCAGAGCACGAGGGCGTAGCGGCCGATCGCGTGGTCGGAGGGCGGTGCCAGGTCGGCGAGGAGCCCGGCGCCGAAGCCGATGAAGGCGCCGGCGACGTGCCCGTAGACCATGGACAGACCGAGGACGACGAGGAGGAGCAGGTCGGGTACGGCGCCGGGGAGGTGGAGCCGTGCGAGCACACCCACCTGGACGACGAGGGCCACGGCCACGAGGGCGGTGGAGAGGAGGATCCGGTTGATGCGCATCGGGCTCAGCTCCTGGTAGCGCCGCTCGGAGAAGGCTTGGGCTTGGCGGTCACGGTGACCGTCGGGGTGGGCTTGGGCTTGGCGGGCTTGGGCGGCAGGACCGTGTCCCGGGGGTTGTCGCGCGGCGGCTGGACGACGACGCCGACGACGTCCAGGCGGGAGAAGCCGGCGAAGGGCTTGACCTGGACCGTGCGGGTGAGGTCGCCGTTGGCGCTGCCGACGTGGGTGATGGTGCCGACCGGCACGCCGGGCACGAAGGGCTTGCCCTCGCTGGAGCCGAAGGTGACCATACGGTCGCCCTTCTTCACGTTCGCCTTGCCGTTGAGGAGCTGGACGCGCAGTGGCCCGCCGCCCTGCCCGTTGGCGAAGCCGATCTCGTTGGTCTTCTCCATGCGGGTGCCGACGGTGAAGTCGGGGTCGATGGCGAGCAGGATGGTGGCGGTGTCCTTGCCGACGGTGGTGACCCGGCCGACGAGCCCGTCGCCGTTCAGTACGGTCATATCGCGGGCGATGCCGTCCTTGGAACCGGCGTCGATGGTGACGGTCCAGGAGAAGCCCTGGGCGGCTCCTATGGCGATGACCTGGGCGCCCTTGATGCCGTACTGGCCGGCGCCCGCGGTCTTGAGCATCTTGTCCAGCTCTCCGGCGCGCACGTGGTCGCGGCCGGAGGAGCCGAGCTTGGCCTTCAGGGCGGCGTTCTCGCGTTCCAGTTCGGCGATGCGGCTGTGCCGGCCGTCGGAATCACGGACGGCGTCGACGGCGTTGCCGACGGGGTCCACGACCGAGGCGACACCGGTCTCGACCGGCCCGAAGGCGGAGGCCGCGGCCTGCCGGGCACCCTGGAGCGGGGACTGCTCGCCGCCGCGGATGTCCACCGTGATCAGTGCGAACGCGATCGCGACCAGCAGCACCAGCAGGAGCCGGCTCTCTCGTGTGTCCCTCACGTGCGGCGGCCGTGTCCTTCCTCGTAGGACCGGCCGGCTGCGGGCCCGCGCCGGTCTCGCTGGGGATCTGGGTTGTGCCTTTACTTGAGTTGTGCGCGGACCGCCGCGCGGCGGCGGTACCGAAGGTGCGTGTACTGCCGGAACTGGCAGTACTGCCAGAACTGCCAGTACTGCCGGGACGTCGGGCGGGATGCGGAGGGCTGGGGGTGGGGGTGGGGGTTCGGGGGGGGGTACTACAGGAGTGCGTGGTGTCTGTTGTATATCAACGATCTGCCGTACGGGCTGGCAGGCGGCCGTACGGCAGATCGCCGACGGAGGTCATCTGCGCGGCTGCGAATCGAGGACCTGCTGAAGAGCCTCGAACTCCTCCACGCACTTGCCGGAACCGAGCGCGACGGAGTCGAGCGGGTCCTCGGCGATGTGGATCGGCATGCCGGTCTCGCGGCGGAGCCGCTCGTCCAGGCCGCGGAGCAGGGCGCCGCCGCCGGTGAGGACGATGCCGCGGTCCATCACGTCGCCGGAGAGCTCCGGCGGGCACTTGTCGAGCGTGGTCTTGACCGCGTCGACGATGGAGTTGACCGGCTCCTCGATGGCCTTGCGGACCTCGGCCGCGGAGATGACCACGGTCTTGGGCAGGCCCGAGACCAGGTCGCGGCCGCGGATCTCGGTGTGCTCGTCCTGGTCGAGGTCGTACGCCGAACCGATCGTGATCTTGATGCTCTCGGCCGTGCGCTCGCCCAGCAGAAGGCTGTACTCCTTCTTGATGTGCTGGATGATCGCGTTGTCCAGCTCGTCGCCGGCCACCCGGATGGACTGCGCCGTGACGATGCCGCCGAGCGAGATGACCGCGACCTCGGTCGTGCCGCCGCCGATGTCCACGACCATGTTGCCGGTGGCCTCGTGGACCGGCAGCCCGGAGCCGATGGCCGCGGCCATGGGCTCCTCGATGATGTGCACCTGGCGCGCGCCGGCCTGCGTCGACGCCTCGATGACGGCGCGGCGCTCGACGCCGGTGATGCCGGAGGGCACACAGACGACGACCCGCGGCCGGGCGAGGTACCGGCGCTTGTGGATCTTGAGGATGAAGTAGCGGAGCATCCGCTCGGTGATCTCGAAGTCGGCGATCACGCCGTCCTTCAGCGGGCGGACGGCCACGATGTTGCCAGGGGTCCGGCCGATCATCTTCTTGGCCTCTGCGCCCACGGCGAGGATGCCGCCGGTGTTGGTGTTGATGGCCACGACCGACGGTTCGTTCAGAACGATCCCTCGACCCCTGACGTACACCAGCGTGTTGGCGGTGCCGAGGTCGACAGCCATGTCACGGCCGATGAACGACATGTTGTTCCCCATGAGGATACGTCTGGCCTTCCCAACTGGAGCGAATGCTTACTGGAGGTCGGCAGGAGGTGATGCGCTGACGCGCGGAAGCCTTCATGGTAGTCCGGGAAGGCCCGTCCGCTCGAACGCGGTGCGGGGTTCCTCCGCCATTGTCAGCGGAACACGTGCCCGCCCCCCTTAATGGTGACGTCGTGTCGGGGTGATGCGTTCCCCCATTGGCTGTACGTATGCCAAAGGGCGACCGAATTTCTTCGGTCGCCCCAGGTGGCGGGCGGTTTGTGCCTGATGCCCCGTCAGGACAGGCCGGGGAAGAAAATCTTGATCTCGCGCTCGGCGGACTCCTCGGAGTCGGACGCGTGAATGAGATTTTCCCGGGTGATTGTCCCGAAGTCGCCCCGAATGGACCCGGGCGCTGCGGCAATCGGGTCGGTCGGACCCGCCAACTGGCGTACCCCTTCGATCACCCGCTCGCCCTCCACGACGAGAGAAACAACCGGACCGGAGGACATGAAGTCCATCAGGGGCTCGTAGAAAGGCTTGCCCTCGTGCTCCGCGTAGTGCTGCGCGAGCACGTCGCGGCCCAGCGAGCGCAGCTCCAGGGCGCTGACCGTCCAGCCGGCCTTCTTCTCGATACGGCCGATGATCTCGCCGATCAGACCGCGGCGGACCGCGTCCGGCTTCAGCAGGACGAGCGTGCGCTGGCTCACGAAGGGACTCCTAGGGTGCGTACGACAGTGAGCGGGTGCCCCGAGGCTACATGGACCACCGGAACCGCCCGTTCCCAGGCCCCGCAAGGGGTCGAGGGGGCGGGCGGTGGCGGGTCCCGCCAGGGGGCGGGGGCTCAGGGCGGGCCCGGTCGCGCGAGGGTCGGTCCGCGCCCCCCCGAGGGTCAGCCGAGGTCCGGCCCGCAGGGGGTGCGGGGCTCAGGCCAGGTCCGGGCCCGCGGCGTCGGCCTGGGCCGCCCAACGGGCCTTCGCCGCATCGATCTTGCGGCCGAAGTGGACCGAGGCCCACCACAGGGCGGCGAAGACCACGCCGAGGAAGTACATCGTCGGCACGATCACACCGCTGGCGATCAGCGCGATCTGCAGCACCCAGCCGAGCGCCACCCCGCCGGGCCGCGACAGCATCCCGCACAGCAGCACCGACAGCAGCATCGCGATGCCGCTGACCGTCCAGACCGTGGCCGTGGACAGGTCCGAGGTCTGCATGGCGACCAGCCCGGCGAAGCCGATGACGAAGAACTCGCCGATCAGCGTGCTCGCACACAGGGTGCGCATGTCAGTTCCTTCCCATGAGCAGCCGGGCCTCACCGACCGTGATCACGGAGCCGGTGACCAGCACGCCCGCGCCGCTGTACTCGCCCTCTTCCTCCGACAGCGTGATCGCCGCCTCCAGGGCGTCGTCCAGCCGCGGCTCGACCTGCACCCGCTCGGCGCCGAAGACCTCGACGGCCAGGGCCGCCAGCTCGTCCGGATCCATCGAACGCGGCGTGGAGTTCCGCGTCACCACGACCTCGGCGAAGATCGGCTCGAACGCCTCCAGCAGCCCGCGCACGTCCTTGTCCGCACTGGCCCCGACGACACCCACAAGTCGGCTGAAACCGAACGCCTCGGTCACCGCTTCGGCGGTCGCGCGGGCGCCCGCGGGGTTGTGCGCCGCGTCCAGTACCACCGTGGGGCTCCGGCGCACGACCTCCATCCGGCCCGGCGAGGACACCGAGGCGAACGCGGTCCGGATGGTGTCGATGTCCAGCGTGCGCGCGTGCTCCGTACCGACGCCGAAGAACGCCTCGACGGCGGCGAGCGCGACGGCCGCGTTGTGCGCCTGGTGCGCGCCGTACAGCGGCAGGAAGACGTCGGTGTACTCGCCGCCCAGGCCGCGCAGCGTCAGCAGCTGCCCGCCGACCGCGACCTCCCGCGCGAGCACGCCGAACTCCATGCCCTCGCGGGCGACCGTGGCGTCCACGTCGACGGCGCGCTTGAGCATCACCGAAGCGGCCTCCACCGGCTGCTGCGCGAGCACGACCGTGGCGTCCTTCTTGATGATCCCGGACTTCTCGCCCGCGATCGCCTCCGGCGTGTCCCCGAGCCGGTCGGTGTGATCGAGCGAGATCGGCGTCACGACGGCGACATCACCATCGATCACATTCGTGGCGTCCCACTTACCACCCATCCCGACCTCGACGACCGCGATGTCGACGGGCGCGTCCGCGAAGGCGGCGTACGCCATCCCGGTCATCACCTCGAAGAAGGACAGCCGGTAGTCCTCCCGCGCGTCCACCATCTCCACGTACGGCTTGATGTCCTCGTACGTCTCGATGAACTTCTCGGCGGAGATCGGCGCGCCGTCCAGGCTGATCCGCTCGGTGATCGACTGGACGTGCGGGCTGGTGTAGCGCCCGGTGCGCAGGTCGAAGGCGGCCAGCAGCGCCTCGATCATGCGGGCGGTGCTGGTCTTGCCGTTCGTGCCGGTGATGTGGATGGAGCGGTACGAGCGCTGCGGCTCCCCGAGGATGTCCATCAGCGCGGCGATGCGCTGCACCGACGGGTCGAGCTTGGTCTCGCCCCAGCGGGTCGCCAGCTCGGCCTCCACGGCGCGCAGCGCGCGGTCCACCTCGGGGTCCTCGGGGCGCGCCGGCACGTCGCTCGTCGGCGGTCCGGCCTGGGCCCGCAGCGTACGGCTGCCGGCCTCGATCACCGCGAGGTCGGGGTCTCGCTCGGTCTCGGCCTCGATCATCTCGTCGAAGGGGTCGCGGTCGGGACCGGGAATCAGGTCGGGGTCGATCGGGTCGGGGTCGTCGTTCTCGGGGCGCTCGCTCACAGCACCAGTCTAGGAGAACGCCCGCATTTCCCTCACAGGGCGTACAATTACAATATGTAATTGACCACGGGCACCTTCTCACCCTCGGTAATCGTTGCCGAAACAAAGAGAAGGAGGCCCACGCGGCACGGACGGGCCCCATTACCGCCGACGGCCGCGGCTGGGCGTGCGCGCACCTCCGGGTGACGGACACGGGCCGTGCCACACGGACATGGGCCTCGTCACCGCAACGGACACGGGCCTCCTCGCGGCGCATACGGGCCTCGATACTGCGACGGTCACGGGTCTCTTGGCTGTCGTTACTGTGATCCCGTGACCGCTGCCGACACGGGCCAAGGGCCCGACGCCCTGGACCGCCGGATCATCGCCGCGCTGCAGATCGACGGCCGGGCGTCCTGGCGCCGCATCGCCGCCGCGCTCGGCGAGCCGGAGCGCACCGTCGCGCGCCGCGGCCTGCACCTGCTGGGCAGCGGCCAGGTGACGGTCACCGGGCTGGTCGCCCGCGGCGAGACGGCGATCGTGCGGCTGGGCTGCCCGCCCGGTACGGCACGGGACGCGGCGCTGGCGATGGCGGACCGGGCCGGCACGGTCTTCAGTTACGTGCTGTCCGGGCCGCCGGACTGCGTGGCGGAGGTGCAGTGCCCGCCGGGCCGGCTGGCCACGCTGATGCTCGACGAGGCGCCGGCCGTGCCGGGCCTGACCGCCCAGCACGTCTCCCCCGTCCTGCGGTACTTCCGTACGGTCCACGACTGGCGCCCCGGCATCCTGGACGAGGCCGAGGCGGCCGCGCTGTCCCGCTTCCCGGCCCGCCCCGAGCAGGCGAGCGCGCCGGCCGAGGAGCTGGGCCCGGAGGAGCGGCGCATCGTGGAGGCGCTGGCCGAGGACGGGCGGCGCACGCACGAGGAGCTGGCCGCGCTGGCCGGGGTGTCCGAGGCGACGGCGCGGCGCCGGGTGGAGGCGCTGACCCGGTCGGGCGCGGTGTCGATACGGGCCGCGGTGGAGCCCGCGCTGCTGGGGCTGCCGGTCGAGGCGTTGCTGTGGATCAGGACGCGTCCGGACGCGGTGGAGGCCGTCGGACGGCTGCTGACGGAGTCGCCGCTGGTGCGGTACGCGGCGGTGGTGATGGGCGAGCACCAGCTGCTGGTGGACGTCACCCAGCCGTCGATGACGGCGCTGCACGCCTTTCTCACCGAGGGGCCGTGGGTACGGCACGTGGAGGCGGTCAGCTCGCACCTGGTGGTGGCGGCCCTGAAGCGCAGCGCCACACCTACGCCGCTGATGCGGTCACTGCGGGCGGCGGGCTGAGCCGCGGCTCGCGCGGGGGGCTACTCCTCGGCGCCTCAGGTCACCCGTGCGGCCGTAAGCGTCACTTGTTAAATCTGGGCGTCTAGAAGATTCATTCACGCAGGACTATTGACCACTTCCGGCAGCGGCCGCAGGATGAGCGCTCATCCAGCCCCGCCCAGGACGGATGGTCATGACTGACGAGATTGACGAGATCACGTACGCCCCCGCTACCGAGCTCGCCGCTCGGATCCGTAAGCGCGAGTTGTCGGCCCGGGAGGTCGTGCAGGCTCATCTGGACCGGATCGATGGCGTCAATCCGCAGGTCAACGCGGTCGTCACGGTCGATCCCGAGGGGGCGCTGGCGGCCGCGGCCGGCGCCGACGAGCGGCTCGTGCGCGGCGCGGAGACCGGTCCGCTGCACGGCCTGCCGATTGCCTTCAAGGACACGCACCTCACCCGCGGGATGCGCACCACCCACGGCTCGCCGCTCTTCGCCGACCATGTGCCCGATGAGGACGAGCTTCTCGTGGAGCGCGTTCAGGCGGCCGGGGCGATCCGGATCGGCAAGACCAACGTGCCGGAGTTCGCGGCCGGTTCGCACACGTTCAACCCGGTCTTCGGCGCCACCCGGAACCCGTACGACGTCACGCGCTCGGCCGGCGGCAGCAGCGGTGGCGCGGCCGCCGCGCTCGCCGCCGGGATGCACCCGCTCGCCGACGGCTCCGACATGGGCGGCTCGCTGCGCAACCCCGCCTCCTTCTGCAACGTGGTCGGCCTGCGCCCGACGCCGGGCCGGGTGCCGTGCCACCCCGCGAGCGACCCGTGGGACACGCTGGCCGTCGCCGGGCCGATGGGCCGCACCGTCGCCGACGCCGCGCTGCTGCTGTCGGTCATGGCCGGGCCCGACCCGCGCTGTCCGCTCTCCCTGGACACCCCGGGCGCGGCCTTCCGCGCCCCGCTGGCGGCGGATCTGCGCGGGCTGCGGGTCGCCTGGACGCCGGACCTCGGCGGGCGGGTGCCGGTCGACGCGGAGGTCACGGCCGTTCTGGAGCCGCAGCTGCGGGTCTTCGAGGAGCTGGGCTGCCGGGTGACCGAGGACTGCCCGGATCTGGCCGGCGCCGAGGACGTCTTCCGTACTCGGCGGGCGCAGCTGTTCGCCCAGGGGCTCGGTGAGCTCCTCGACGCGCACCCCGGGGCCCTCAAGCCCAGCCTGGTGTGGAACATCGAGGAGGGCCGGAAGCTGACCGGCGCCGACCTCGCCCGCGCGACCGCGGCGCACGCCCGTATCCACCTGGCGGCGACGGACTTCTTCTCCCGTTACGACGTGCTGCTCGCGCCCGTCAGCCAGGTCGTGCCCTTCGACGCGGATCTGGAGCACCCGGCCGTGGTCGGGGGCCGGGAGCAGCACACGTACCTGGACTGGATGCGTTCGGCGTACTTCGTCACCGTCATGGGTACGCCCGCGCTCTCCGTGCCGGCCGGGTTCACGCCCGGCGGGCTGCCGGTCGGCCTCCAGGTCGTCGCCGCGCCCCGCGCCGAGCTGACCGCCCTGCGTGCCGCGCACGCCTACGAAACCGCCACCGGCCACGGCCTGCGCCGCCCCGTCCTGTAGCGCCGGTCCCTGCAGCTGAGCCCTCGCGCCCCTCCCCTCCTCCCTCGGGATTCCGACATGAGCCAGCGTCATCTGGCGTACCTCGCCGTGCCCACGGCCGGGTTCTTCGCCACCCCGTATCTGCCCTTCGTCAACACCACCACGCTGTGGCTGGGGCTGCCGGCCGTCCTGGTGTGGTGCGTGCTGTGGACGGTGGGCACCACCGTCGCGCTCGCGCTGTACGAGGCGCGCGCCGCGCATCCCGAGGACGCCGATGAGGAGGCCGCGGCATGAGCACGACCATGGCGGTCACTCTCATCGGCATCCTCGCGATCGCCGCCGTCGGCCTGTCCGGTCGCCGTAATACTGGGCACGACCTGGGCGAATGGGCCGTCGGCGGGCGCCGTTTCGGTGCCGTGACGATGTGGTTCCTGCAGGCCGGCGAGTCGTTCACGACGTTCAGCTTTCTGGGGCTGGCCGGGCTCGCGTTCAGCGACGGCGTCGCGGCCACGTACGCCTTGGGGTATCTGTCGCTCTGTCTGATCGGCCAGTACCTCACCGGGCCGCGGCTGTGGCGGCTCGGCAAGGAGAACGGGTACCTCACCCAGGCCGACTTCTTCGCCGACCGGTTCAGCAGCCCGCTGCTCGGGAAGGTCGTGGCGGTGGTCGGGGCCGTCTTCCTGCTGCCGTATCTGCAGCTGCAGATCACCGGGCTCGGCCTGATCGTGCAGCTGGCCACCGGCAGCGAGTCGGGCGCGACCGGTTCGATGATCCTGGCGACGGTGCTCACCGTCGGCTTCGTCCTGTGGTCCGGCCTGCGGGGCATCGCCCGCGCCGCGTACTTCAAGGACGTCCTGATGGTGCTGGCGCTGCTGATCCTGCTGGTCGCCGTGCCGATCGGGCTCGACGGCGGGCTGAGTGGTCTCTTCACCGCCGTCCGGGAGAGCCGGCCCGACCTGCTGACTCTGCACGGCGGCGGTACGGACGCGACGTGGTTCACCACGGCGATGCTGATCAGCGCGATCGGTGCGGGTCTGAACACGATGCCGCATCTGTGGTCGGCGATCCTGTCCGCGGGCAGTTCCCGGGCCCTGCGCCGCAATTACATCTGGCTGCCGCTGTACCAGGTCGCCATCGCCGTGCCGGTCGTGGTGGGCTTCGCCGGGGTGCTGACCCTGAAGCCGGGCACCGACAGCAAGGCCGCGCTGCTCACGGTGGCCGGCGGCGCGCTGCCGGGCTGGCTGGTGGGCGTGGTCGCGGTGGCCGCGGCGGCGACGGCGATGGTGCCGTCGGCGGCGCTGCTGCTCGGGATCTCCACGTTGGTGTCGCGCAATCTGCTGCCTGCGCGCAGCCCGCGCACCACAATGCGGATCAACCATGTGTGCGTACTGCTGGCCTCCGGTCTGGCTCTGGTACTGGGCCTGGCCCGGCCCGCGCTGCTGGCCAATCTGCTGCTGCTGACCTATGGCGGGCTCGCGCAGCTGGCACCCGCGACGGTGGCCGCATTGGCGCGGCGCAACCGGTTGCGGGCGGTGCCGGCCCTGCTCGGCATTGTCACGGGTGTGGTGACGCTGGGCTGGCTGACGTTCGGCGGGGTGGATATCGGGACGGTCGATGCCGGGTTGCTGTCGCTGGTGCCGAACGTTGTGGTGACGGTGGGGGCGCAGGTGCTGTGGCGCGGGCGGGCGGGTGGTGGCGCGGAGCGGCTGCCCGCCGGTGGGGTGCCGCTGCGCCCACCCGTGCCGCCCAGCGGCACGACTGCCCGCAGCTAGGTTAAGAAAGGGCAGCCTTCATCATTGCCTTGGCGACCGGGCCTGCCAGGCCGCCGCCCGAGATGTCGCCGCGGGCCGCGTCGCTGTCCTCGACGACGGATGCCACGGCGACCTGGTTGCCGTGGGCGTCCTCGGCGTAGGAGACGAACCAGGCGTAGGGCATGCCGCTGTTGTCCACGCCGTGCTGGGCCGTTCCGGTCTTGCCGCCGACGGTCAGTCCGTCGATCTTCGCGCCGGAGCCGGTGCCCTTCTCGACGACGGTCTGCATCGCGGACTGCAGTTGCTCGGCGTTGGCCTTGGACATCGCGGTCTTGTACGTCTTGGGCGCGTTCTCCTGGACGGTGTTGCCGCCGCCGTCGGTGATCTTGTCGACCTCGTACGGGGTCTTCAGGTCACCGTCATTGGCGATCGCCGAGACGACCATGGCCATCTGCAGCGGGGTGGCCTGGTCGTCGAACTGGCCGATGCCGGAGAGGGCGGTCTGCGCGGAGTCCATGCCGGAGGGGTAGACGCTCTTGGCGGCGCGCACCGGGACGTCGATCTTCGCGTCGTTGAAGCCGAACTTCTCCGCCTGCTCCTTGACCTTCTTCTCCCCCAGGTCGGCGGCCAGCTTGCCGAAGACGTTGTTGCAGGAGTACTGGAGCGCGGTGCGGATCGTGGCGTTCTCGCAGGGCGCGGCGGCGTTCTCGTTGGTCAGGTCGGTGCGGGTGTTCGGCAGCCGGTACGGGTTGGGGCTGTCGGTGCGCTCGTCCACGGAGGAGTACAGGCCGTTCTCCAGCGCGGCGGCGGCGACGACCAGCTTGAAGGTGGAGCCGGGGGGATAGGTCTGGCGCAGCGCGCGGTTCAGGTGCGGCTGGTCCTTGTCGCCGGTCATCCGGGCCCATGCCTTCTGGTCGGCGCCGGCCTGGCCGGCGAACTTCCCCGGGTCGTACGAGGGCGTGGAGACCATGCCGAGGATGCGGCCGGTGGCGGGGTCGAGGGCGACGGCGGCGCCGGTCTTGTTGCCGAGCGCCTCGTAGCCGGCCTTCTGGACCTTGGCGTCGAGGGTGGTCGACACGTCGCCGCCCTTGGCCCGCTCCCGGGAGACCAGGTTGACCGGGGACTGGAGCCGGCTGTCGGAGCCGTCCAGTACGTCGCCGTAGAGGTTCTCCAGCTGGGTGGAGCCGTAGATCTGGGAGGAGTAGCCGGTGAGCGGGGCGTACAGCGGGCCGTCGGTGTAGGTCCGCTTGTAGGCGAGGGGGCCGTCGGTCGCCGTCGAGCCGGTCACGGGGTGGCCGTCGACGAGGATGTTGCCGAGCGGGCGGGAGTACTTCTCGATGTTGACCCGCGGATTGTGGTCGTCGTCCGCGAGGGAGTCCGCCTTCGCGCCCTGGATCCAGGTGGCCCAGCCCATCAGGGCGAGGACCAGGGCGATGCAGAAGACGGAGACGCGTCGCAGGGGTTTGTTCATGACTTCGAGCGTCGCGCGGCTCGATGAGAGGCGGATGAGAAATCAGTACGCGTATATCGACAATCCGGCTGCTTTGTGCCGGTGACGCACGGCCCCCTCCGTGCCGACGGCCTGCGGAGCACCTGTCCGTGCCGGTGACGCGCGGGGCCCCCGTCCGTGCGGACGGGGCCCCCGGCGGTGAGCGGTACCTGCGTTACGCCTTCGGCAGCCGTTCCAGCTGGGCGGTGATGCGGACGATGTCCGCCTCGGCCGTCTCCAGTCGGGTGCGGATCTTGTCGACGACCTTCTCGGGCGCCTTGGCCAGGAACGCTTCGTTGCCGAGCTTGCCGGTCGCCTGTGCCTTCTCCTTCTCGGCGGCGGCGAGGTCCTTGGCCAGGCGCTTGCGCTCGGCCTCGATGTCGATCGCGCCGGAGAGGTCCAGCGCGACGGTCGCGCCGGCCACCGGCAGCGAGGCGGTGGCGGCGAAGTCCTCGCCGGCGGGCTGCAGGCGGAGCAGCGAGCGCATCGCGGCTTCGTGCGCGGCCAGTGCGGTGCCCGCCAGGTCGAGCCGGGCCGGGACCCGCTGGCCGGGCTGGAGGCCCTGGTCGGAGCGGAAGCGGCGGACCTCGGTGACGACCTGCTGGACCGTCTCGATCTCCTTCTCGGCCGCCTGGTCGCGGAAGCCGCTGTCGGCGGGCCAGTCGGCGACGACGACGGACTCCTTGCCGGTGAGCGTGGTCCACAGCGCTTCGGTGACGAAGGGCACGATGGGGTGGAGCAGGCGGAGGGTGACGTCGAGGACCTCGCCGAGCACGCGGGCCGAGACCTTGGCCGCGTCGCCGCCGCCCATGAAGGTGGTCTTGGACAGCTCGACGTACCAGTCGAAGACCTCGTCCCACGCGAAGTGGTAGAGCGCGTCGGAGAGCTTCGCGAACTGGAAGTCGTCGTAGTACGCGTCGACCTCGGCGACCGTGGCGTTGAGCCGGGAGAGGATCCAGCGGTCCGTCGCCGACATCTGGGCCGGGTCCGGGAGCGGGCCCTCGACCGTCGCGCCGTTCATCAGCGCGAAGCGGGTGGCGTTCCAGATCTTGTTGGCGAAGTTCCGGGACGCCTGGACCCAGTCCTCGCCGATCGGCACGTCCGTACCGGGGTTGGCGCCGCGGGCGAGGGTGAAGCGGACGGCGTCGGAGCCGTACTCGTCCATCCAGTCCAGCGGGTCGACGACGTTGCCGAAGGACTTCGACATCTTCTTGCCGCGCTCGTCGCGGACCAGGCCGGTCAGCGCGATGGTCTTGAACGGCACCTCGCCGTCCATCGCGTACAGGCCGAACATCATCATCCGGGCGACCCAGAAGAAGATGATGTCGTGGCCGGTGACCAGCACGTCGGTGGAGTAGAACTTCTCCAGGTCCGGGGTCTTCTCCGGCCAGCCCAGGGTGGAGAAGGGCCACAGGCCGGAGGAGAACCAGGTGTCCAGCACGTCGGTGTCCTGGGTCCAGCCCTCGCCGCTCGGCGGCTCCTCGTCGGGGCCGACGCAGACGACTTCGCCGTCGGGGCCGTACCAGACGGGGATGCGGTGGCCCCACCACAGCTGGCGCGAGATGCACCAGTCGTGCATGTTGTCGACCCAGTCGAAGTAGCGCTTCGACATGTCCTCGGGGTGGATCTTGACCCGGCCGTCGCGGACCGCGTCACCGGCGGCCTGCGCGAGCGGGCCGACCTTGACCCACCACTGCATCGACAGCCGCGGCTCGATCGTGGTGCGGCAGCGCGAGCAGTGGCCCACGGAGTGGGTGTACGGGCGCTTCTCGGCGACGATGCGGCCCTGCTCGCGCAGCGCGGCGACGATCGTGGAGCGCGCCTCGAAGCGGTCCAGGCCCTCGAAGGGGCCGTGCACGGTGATGACGCCGCGCTCGTCCATGACAGCCTTGGACTCCAGGCCGTGGCGCTGGCCGATGGCGAAGTCGTTCGGGTCGTGGGCGGGGGTCACCTTGACGGCGCCGGTGCCGAACTCCGGGTCGACGTGGGTGTCCGCGACGACGGGGATGGTGCGGTCGGTCAGCGGGAGCTTGATGCGCTTGCCGACGAGGTGGGCGTAGCGCTCGTCGTCCGGGTGCACCGCGACGGCGGTGTCACCGAGCATCGTCTCGGCGCGGGTGGTGGCCACGACGAGGGTCTCGTCGCCCTCGCCGTACTTGATCGAGACGAGCTCGCCGTCGTCCTCCTGGTACTCCACCTCGATGTCGGAGATGGCGGTCAGGCAGCGCGGGCACCAGTTGATGATGCGCTCGGCGCGATAGATCAGCTCGTCCTCGTAGAGCCGCTTGAAGATGGTCTGGACGGCCTTGGAGAGGCCCTCGTCCATCGTGAAGCGCTCGCGGGACCAGTCGACGCCGTCGCCGAGGCGGCGCATCTGACCGAGGATCTTGCCGCCGTACTCTTCCTTCCACTGCCACACGCGGTCGACGAACGCCTCGCGGCCCAGGTCGTGGCGGGACTTGCCCTCCTCGGCGAGCTGCTGCTCGACCTTGTTCTGGGTGGCGATGCCGGCGTGGTCCATGCCGGGCAGCCACAGCGCCTCGAAGCCCTGCATGCGCTTGCGGCGGGTGAGGGCGTCCATCAGCGTGTGCTGGAAGGCGTGGCCGAGGTGGAGTGAACCCGTGACGTTCGGCGGCGGGATCACGATCGTGTGAGCCGGCTTGTCGCTCTTGGCGTGGGCCTCGAAGTAGCCGCGCTCTACCCAGCGCTCGTACAGCGGCCCCTCTACGTCGGCCGGCGCGTACTGGGTCGGCAGTTCTGCGGGGGTGCTGTTCGGCCCGGAAGCAGGGCTCTTCTGAGGTGTCTCGGTCACGCCGTTCAGTGTACGGGCGCGCATGTAGCAGTCTCGAATCGGTTTGGCCCCCGGGGCTTCGGTGACGCCTGGTGTCGTACAGGATGTGAGCAACGCATAAAGCTGTCCGTTGTTCTGTTGTCACGAGGGGAAACCGCTCCATGAGCTACAACCAGCCGCCACCCGGCCCGTACGGGCAGCCTCAGCAGCCGGGCCCGTACGGGCAGCCGCAGCAGCCGCAGGGCCCGCAGCCGGGTTACGGCTACCCGCAGCAGGGCGGCCCGGTGCCCCCGCAGCAGGGTTACGGCGGTCAGCCCCAGGCGCCGTACGGACAGCCCCCGCAGGCCCCCCAGCAGCAGCCTTACGGACAGCAGGCGCCGTACGGGCAGCCGCAGGCCCCGTACGGTCAGCAGCAGCCCGGCCAGTTCCCGCAGCAGGCCCCCTACGGCCAGCAGCAGCCGCAGTACGGCCAGGTCCCGCCGCCCCCGCCCGCCGGCGGCAGCGGCAAGGGCAAGAAGGTCGCCCTGATCGTCGGCGCCGTCGTGGTCGTGGCCGCGATCGCGGGCGGCGCGATCGCCGTGTTCGGCGGGGGCGGCGGCCTGGAGAACGACGGTCCGCACAAGCTCGCCACCCCGGGCTCGGCCGCCGGGTACACGCTGGTGCCGGGTTCGAGCCGGACCTCCGCCGGCAAGAACGGCATGGCCAAGAACCTGCCGATGAAGGACCCGACCTCGGTGCAGGGCGTGTATTCCCCCGGCGCCGACGCGCGCAAGGGCCTGGTGCTGCAGGGCTCCTACGGCACGATGGACGACCCGGGCACGGCCCTGGACGCCTTCTTCCTGTACATGCAGAAGCAGGCCACCAAGAACGGCAGCGACGCCGACCTGGTGGGCACGCCGGAGGAGTTCACCCCCGAGGGCGGCGAGGGCGCGCTGGTGAAGTGCCAGCTGGCGAAGGCGAAGGACCCGAAGCCGGGTGAGGTGTCCGCGGCCCCGATCTGCGCCTGGGCCGACTACAGCACCTTCGGCGTCGTCCTGCCGGGCGAGAAGAACGCGGCGCGCGACCTGGACGCCGCCGCCGAGCTGCTCGGCAAGGTCCGCAAGGACGTCCGCGTCGAGAAGAAGTGACCTCGCGGACCGCCTCCCCGGAGCGGTGCCGCCAGAGGTGACCTGACACGAAAGGGGGGCTCCCGGCCGGTGCCGGGAGCCCCCTTTCGTGTGTCCGGGTGCGGGCTACGCGCTCTTCTCGTGGTGCTCGCCCGACTCGCCGCCGCGGTTGCGCGGGACCAGCGTCGGGTTCACGTTCGAGTGGACGGCCTCCTCGGTGATGACGACGCGGGCGACGTCCTTGCGGGACGGCACCTCGTACATCACCGACTGGAGCACCTCCTCCATGATCGCGCGCAGGCCGCGCGCGCCCGTGCCGCGCAGGATCGCCTGGTCGGCGATGGCCTCCAGCGCCGGGCGGTCGAAGTCGAGCTCGACCCCGTCCAGTTCGAAGAGCCGCTGGTACTGCTTGACCAGCGCGTTCTTCGGCTCCATCAGGATCTGCAGGAGCGCCTCGCGGTCGAGGTTGTGCACCGAGGTGATCACGGGGAGGCGGCCGATGAACTCGGGGATCATCCCGAACTTCACCAGGTCCTCCGGCATGACCTCCTGGAACTGGTCCTTGGCCTCGATCTCGCGCTTGGAGCGGATCGTCGCGCCGAAGCCGATGCCCTTGGCGCCGGCCCGGGACTCGATGAGCTTCTCCAGGCCCGCGAACGCGCCGCCCACGATGAACAGCACGTTCGTCGTGTCGATCTGGATGAATTCCTGGTGCGGGTGCTTGCGGCCGCCCTGCGGGGGGACCGAGGCGGTGGTGCCTTCCAGGATCTTCAGCAGGGCCTGCTGGACGCCCTCGCCGGAGACATCGCGCGTGATCGAGGGGTTCTCGCTCTTGCGGGCGACCTTGTCGATCTCGTCGATGTAGATGATGCCCGTCTCGGCCTTCTTGACGTCGTAGTCGGCGGCCTGGATGAGCTTGAGGAGGATGTTCTCCACGTCCTCGCCGACGTACCCCGCCTCCGTCAGCGCCGTCGCGTCGGCGATGGCGAACGGGACGTTCAGCATCCGGGCGAGCGTCTGCGCGAGCAGCGTCTTGCCGGAGCCGGTCGGGCCGAGCAGCAGGATGTTGGACTTGGACAGCTCGATGCCCTCGTCGTTGCCGCGCGCTCCGCCGTTCTCGCCCGCCTGCACCCGCTTGTAGTGGTTGTAGACCGCTACCGAGAGCGCCTTCTTGGCGGACTCCTGGCCTACGACGTAGCCCTCCAGGAACTCGTAGATCTCCCGGGGCTTGGGCAGTTCCTCCCAACGCACCTCGGAGGTCTCGGCGAGCTCCTCCTCGATGATTTCGTTGCAGAGGTCGATGCACTCGTCGCAGATGTACACACCAGGACCCGCGATGAGCTTCTTCACCTGCTTCTGGCTCTTCCCGCAGAACGAGCACTTGAGCAGGTCGCCGCCGTCACCGATGCGTGCCACGAGGTGCTTCCCCTTCGCCTGGGATCCGCATTGCTCCTACGGACCCGGGTGCTTGCCTATCGACGGTACCTTGCCGGGCCCCCGCTGCGGGCCCCCCTTGAACCGACTCGGCCGACTCGGTCCAAGGGGGAGCCACTCCGGCTCAAGTCGCGACCAGCGCGATCAATCGAACGGTCAAACCGAAACGGAAGTCTTCCGGGTCGACACGATCTGGTCCACAAGACCGTACGCGAGGGACTCCTCGGCCGTAAGAATCTTGTCGCGCTCGATGTCGTCGCGGATCTTCTCGATCGGCGTGGTGGAGTGCTTGGCCAGCATCTCCTCCAGCTGCGTGCGCATGCGCAGGATCTCGTTGGCGGCGATCTCCAGGTCGGAGACCTGACCGCGGCCCGTCTCGCTGTACGGCTGGTGGATCAGGATGCGGGCGTTGGGCAGCGCCATCCGCTTGCCGGGGGTGCCGGCCGCGAGCAGCACGGCGGCGGCGGAGGCTGCCTGGCCCATGCACACGGTCTGGATGTCCGGCTTCACGAACTGCATCGTGTCGTAGATCGCGGTGAGCGCCGTGAAGGAGCCGCCGGGCGAGTTGATGTAGATGGAGATGTCACGGTCGGGGTCCATCGACTCCAGGCACAGCAGCTGCGCCATGACGTCGTTGGCCGACGCGTCGTCGATCTGCACGCCGAGGAAGATCACGCGCTCCTCGAAGAGCTTCGCGTACGGGTCGTACTCCCGAACGCCCTGCGAGGTGCGCTCCACGAAGCGCGGAACGATGTAGCGCGACTCGGCCTGAGGGCCCTCGTACAGGCCGCTGCCGGAGGAGTTGTTCATCTGGGTGTTCACCGTCCTGGTGGCGATCAAGTGGGCTGGGGTCGGCTGCGGGGTGCGCGGTCCGGGCCGTCAGGCGCCGGTGCCGCCCCCGCCCGGGACGCCGGCGGCGGAGCCCATGACGTCGTCGATGAGGCCGTACGCCTTGGCCTCGTCGGCCGAGAACCAGCGGTCGCGGTCCGAGTCGCGGGTGATCTGCTCGACGGTCTGGCCGGTGTGGAAGGCGGTCAGCTCCGCCATCCGCTTCTTGGTGTGCAGCAGCCGCTCGGCGTGGATCTTGATGTCCGACGCGGAGCCCGCCAGGCCCGCGGAGGGCTGGTGGATGAGGATCTCGGCGTTCGGCAGCGCGAAGCGCTTGCCCGGCGTACCGGCACTCAGCAGGAACTGGCCCATCGAGGCCGCCAGGCCCATGGCGATGGTGACCACGTCGTTCTTGATGTACTGCATGGTGTCGTAGATCGCCATGCCGGCCGAGATCGAACCGCCCGGAGAGTTGATGTAGAGGAAGATGTCCTTCTCCGGCTCGGCGGCCAGGAGGAGCAGCTGCGCGGTGATCTTGTTGGCGATGTCGTCGTCGACCGGCTGGCCGAGGAAGATGATCCGCTCGCCGAGCAGCCGGTTGTAGACCTGGTCGCCGAGGCCACCGAAGGTCGGCTCAGCGGCGGCGGAAGGCATCGGGATCGTCACGTGTCCACCTGCTCGTTGTCGGACGGCTTTTCAGGACCGTCTCAGCGTCGTCGTCTGGGGCGCGGGACTCGGCGCCGCGTTGGTGCCCCGGCGCGGTGTCGGAAAGTCCCCTGCCCACGTATCTACGGACCCTAACGCGCAGGTCGCCGGGCGCCATCCCGCATCGAGAACTGTTCGCTCTGAGCGCAGGTGCCCGGGGCGCTCCCGGGGCCCTGGGGACACGCCGGTACGCGACGGGCCCGGACACGCGCGCTCGCGTGTCCGGGCCCGTACGCCGACGTGCTGTGGCGGCTGCGGGAGCCGCCTCGGCCGGTGCGGAACCGGCCGGGGGACTTACTTGGCCTCGTCCTCGGCCTGCTCGTCCTTGGCCTCGGCGGCCTCGGCGGTGGCCTCCTCGACGGACTCGGCGGCCTCGACGGTCTCGGCCGTCTCGTCCTCGTCGTCCAGGTCGACGACCTCACCGTTGGTGTCCTTGACCGTGGCGGCCTCGACGACGACCGCGAGGGCCTTGCCGCGGGCGACCTCGCCGACGAGCATCGGCACCTGGCCGCCCTCGACGACGGCCTGCGCGAACTGGTCGGGGGACATGCCGGAGGACTGCGCGCGGCGCATGAGGTGCTCGGTGAGCTCCTCCTGGCTGACGTTCAGCTTCTCCTTGTTGACCAGCTCGTCGAGGACGAACTGGGTCTTGATGCCCTTCTCGGCCTGCTCCTTGGTCTCGGCGTCGAACTCCTCCTCGCTCTTGCCCTGGATCTCCAGGTACTTCGCGAGGTCGAGGCCCATCTGGCCGAGCTGGTGGTTCACGAGGTTGTGCTTGCGGGTCTCGATCTCGTCCGCGAGCAGCTTCTCGGGGAGCGGGACCTCGACGAGCTTGAGCAGCTCCTCCAGGACCTTCTCCTGGGCCTGGGTGGCCTGGTCGTACTTCTTCATCTGCGCGAGGCGCTTGCGGCTGTCGTCCTTGAGCTCGTCAAGGGTGTCGAACTCGCTCGCCAGCTGCGCGAAGTCGTCGTCCAGCGCGGGCAGTTCCTTGGCCTTGACCTCGGTGACCTTCACCTCGACCTCGGCCTCCTTGCCCGCGGCGGAGCCGCCCTTGAGCTCGGAGGTGAAGGTGGCGGTGGAGCCGGCCTCGAGGCCGGTGACGGCGTCGTCGATGCCGTCGAGGAGCTCGCCGGATCCGATGGTGTAGCTGACGCCCTCGGCGACGCCGTCCTCCAGGACCTCGCCGTCGACCTTGGCCTGCAGGTCGATCGTCACGACGTCGCCCTCGGCGGCGGCGCGCTCGACGGCGGAGGTGGAGGCGAAGCGCTCACGGAGCTGCTCGACCGACTTCTCGATGTCCTCGTCCGACACCTCGATGGCGTCGACCTCGACCTCGATGCCGGAGTAGTCCGGGATCTCCAGGGCCGGGCGGATGTCCACCTCGGCGGTGAAGGCCAGCAGCTCGCCGTCCTTCAGCTCGGTGATGTCCACCTCGGGCTGGCCGAGGACGTTGAGCTCACCCTCGTTGACCGCCTCGGTGTAGAACTTCGGGAGCGCGTCGTTGACGGCTTCCTCGAGCACGGCGCCGCGACCGAACCGCTGGTCGATGACGCGGGCCGGGATCTTGCCCTGGCGGAAGCCCTTCACCGTGACCTGCTGGTTGATCTTCTTGTACGCCGCGTCGAGGCTGTCCTTGAGCTCCTCGAAGGGCACCTCGACAGTGAGCCGAACCCGGGTCGGGTTCAGGGTCTCCACGGCGCTCTTCACGGTTCGGTCTCCTTGGGGCTGACTTCTGGGGTTTCGCTGGAAGATCCCCCGGCCTCGGGACGCTCGTGGCGTATCGGGCCCGGCGGATCGCGCCCGGGAGACCTGGAAACGAGGCACACGGACGCGCAGCTTGCATAGTAACCGCAAGCACGACGCGCCCCACAATGCGATCTTGGGATCCCCCGTCCGGGCAGGCCGGGCAAGGGGTGGTACTGCGATCATGAGGATGGCTGGAAAGCCGCATGATGGTCGGGGTGGCCGGATTCGAACCGACGACCTTCCGCTCCCAAAGCGGACGCGCTACCAAGCTGCGCCACACCCCGTCGGTGCGACACGTAGGGTACATGGCCGCAGGCCATGCGGCTGCCAGTTATCCGAGGGACGAGTGGGGTGTGCGGCGAACCGCCCCGACCCGCTACGATGCTCACCGTGCCGGAGGCCGCTCGACGGTCCACGGCGCATGCGGGCGTAGCTCAATGGTAGAGCCCTAGTCTTCCAAACTAGCTACGCGGGTTCGATTCCCGTCGCCCGCTCCACGACGAAAGGCCCGGCCGCACGCAGGACAGCGCGGCCGGGCCTTCGGCGTATCCGGGGGTACGCGGCAGGCGGACCGGGCCGGGCGTGCGCTGGCTAAGGTGCGCGCATGGAGATCTGGGTCAATCCCGCGTGTTCGAAGTGCCGGTCCGCTGTGCAGCTGCTGGACGAGGAGGGCGCGCAGTACACCGTGCGCCGCTATCTGGAGGACCCGCCGAGCGCGGCGGAGCTGCGGGCCGTACTGGACCGGCTCGGGCTGGAGCCGTGGGACATCACGCGTACGCAGGAGGCCGCGGCGAAGGAGCTGGGCCTGAAGGACTGGGAGCGGTCGGCGGACGCGCGGGAGCGCTGGATCGAGGCGCTGGCCGCGCACCCGAAGCTGATCCAGCGGCCGATCATCACCGCGGACGACGGCAGTGCCGTGGTGGGCCGCAGTGAGGACGCCGTACGGGACGCGCTGGGCCGCGGCGGGCGCTGAGCGGCGCGCGTACGGGGCGAGCGGCGCCGGGCCGCGGGGAGCCGGTCCGGTGCCCGTTCGCGGTGGTCAGAAGGTGATGTTGTTGATCGTGTCCGCGACGGAGGTGAAGAACCGGTTGACGGACGGGGCTATGCCGGTGGACGCGAGGAAGAAGCCGAAGAGTATGGCGACGAGCGCGGGTCCCCACTTCAAGGCCTTGTTGCGGAGCAACACGATCAGAATGATCGCCAACAGCAGCACCACAGACAGCGAAAGTTCCACAACTGATCACACCCTTGGTCGGAATGCCACACCGGCCCTGGAAGCATGCAGCCGCGCACACCCCCGCCGGCACCCATCGTGCCACCAACTCTCTTCCCGGTGGAGGCGAGTGACGAATCATCGGCCAAGGCTTTACGCACTTCCCGTGCCCCTATGCCTTCCGGACGGCTCTGCGGCACCGGCCCGCGCACGGCAATGAAGCAACCCTGCCGCGACCCCCGATTCGGCCTGATCATTTCCGTCCGGCCGGATTCCGCTGCCGCGCGTACACCCACCTCACGCCCGCGAATTCGAATTCCGGGGACATGATTTCGTGAGCCGCGCCACTCGAACGGACCACCGCAGAGTAGGACATTCCCTCCGGGTCGTTCGCGGCACCTATGCCCCGATTAGTCGGGATGATTCAGTACAGAACGGGCGCTCGGGCACCCGCGGCCGGCCGGCACAAGAACGGCCGGATCTTCTCGGCTACCCGGAATCTCCGCGGGTAGCTGCAGAAATAGCCGAGAAATAAGAAGACGGTTTTACGCAATCTCCGGTTGACCACTAGGGTGCCTCAGATGTTCCACGGCGATCAGCGAAGTCCGCTCCCCCCGGCCAAGGAATCGACCGCCACGGCCGCGCCCCCGGCCGAGAAGCCGGCCACCCCTGCCGCACCGGCGGGGAAGCCGGCCGGCCCGGCCGCACCCCAGCAGAAGAAGGCCCGTGACCCCTTCTTCGACAACGCCAAGTACCTGGCGATCGTGCTGGTCGCGATGGGCCACTCCTGGGAGCCGCTGACCGACGGCAGCCGCGCCGCCGAAGCGCTCTACATGGTCGTTTACACGTTTCACATGCCGGCGTTCATCATCATCTCCGGTTACTTCTCGCGCAGCTTCGACATGCGCAAGGACCGGCTGCAGCGGCTGATCACCGGCGTCGCCGTGCCGTACGTGCTCTTCGAGGTCGCCTACAGCTTCTTCAAGCGCTGGGCCGACCACGACCCCGGCCACCCGATCAGCCTCCTCGACCCGTGGTTCCTGACCTGGTTCCTGGTCGCGCTGTTCATCTGGCGGCTCACCACTCCGCTGTGGAAGATCGTGCGCTGGCCCGTCCCGCTGGCCCTGGTCATCGCGATGCTGGCGTCCGTCTCGCCGGACATCGGCGACGACCTGGACCTCCAGCGGGTCCTGCAGTTCCTGCCGTTCTTCGTCATCGGGCTCTTCATGAAGCCCGAGCACTTCCAGTGGGCGCAGCGCCGCGCGGTGAAGTGGGCCTCGCTGCCGATCTTCGCGTCGGCGCTGGTGATGGCGTACTGGGCCGGGCCGCGGATGACCTCGGCGTGGTTCTACCACCGGGACAGCGCGCAGGAGCTGGGCGCGCCCTGGTGGGCGGGCCTGGTGATGACGCTGGCCCTCTTCGGCTGCTCGGCGGTGCTGGTGACCTGCTTCTTCGCCTGGGTGCCGAAGCGCCGGACGTGGTTCACGGTGCTGGGCGCCGGCACGCTGTACGGCTATCTGCTGCACGGCTTCCTGGCGAAGGGCTCGCGCTTCTGGGGCTGGTTCGACGACTACCAGTGGCTGCACACGCCGCTGGGCGAGATCGCGGTGACGGTCATCGCGGGGGCCGTGGTCACCGCGCTGTGCACGCCGCCGGTGCAGCGGGCCTTCCGGTGGGCGATGGAGCCGAGGATGGCCTGGGCGTTCAAGAAGGACCCGGCCGAGACGGCGCGGGCGCGCGGCTCGGCGAGGACGCCGACGTAGGCGCAGGAGTCCTGGGACATCAGGGTGCGGGGCGGCAGCGATGCCGCCCCGCACCTTTTTCGTGCGCGCGCGGGCTCCGCCCCGTCGGCGGCAAGGGCCGGTGAGCGCGGCCAGAGAGCCTCCAGTAATCATTTGGTAAACTAACTACTGGCGCTTTCTTGACCAACCCTTGACTCTTTTTTCTCTCCCTTGCCCGTCGCCGAGCCCTGGAGGAGCCATCGGACACACGGAGACCCTCATCGCCATGGGCGGCGCCTTCCTGGCCGCCGCCGTCCTCGCCCGCGTCGGCAACCGCATCGGTCTGCCGACCATCCCCCTGTTCATCCTGGCCGGGATCCTCCTCGGCCCGCACACCCCCGGCATCGTCCTGGTCGCCGACCCGCACGACCTGGAGATGCTCTCCCTCCTCGGCCTGGTGCTGCTGCTCTTCTACCTGGGCCTCGAGTTCCATCTGGACGACCTCAAAACGGGCGGCCGCAAGATGGCCCTCGCGGGCGGCGCGTACCTCGCGCTGAACGTCGGCGCCGGCCTCGGCTTCGGCTTCGCGCTCGGCTGGGGCACGGCGGAGGCGCTGGTACTGGCCGGCGTGCTCGGCATCTCCTCGTCGGCGATCGTCACGAAGGTCCTGGTCGACCTGGGCCGGCTCGGCAACCCCGAGACCCGCCCGATCCTCGGCATCATCGTGGTCGAGGACATCTTCCTCGCGCTGTACCTCGCGGCCCTCCAGCCGGTCATCTCCGGCGCCGACTCGATGGCCGCGGCGGCCGGGGACGCCGGCAAGGCGTTCGGCTTCCTGCTGCTGCTCGCGGCGGCGGCCCGCTGGGGCACGAAGCTGATCGGCCGCCTGATCGCCACCCGCGACAACGAACTCCTGGTCATCTCCTTCCTCGGCGCCGCCGTCCTGGTGGCCGGGGTCTCGGAGTGGTTCGGCGTGGCCGACGCGATCGGCGCGTTCATGGTCGGCCTGATGCTGGGCAGCACGAGCTCCGGCGCGCGCATACGGGAGCTGGTGCACCCGCTGCGGGACGCGTTCGGCGCGATCTTCTTCTTCGCCTTCGGGCTGTCCATCGCCCCTGGCGACCTGCCGACGGTGCTGTGGCCCGTACTGGCAGCGGTCGCGGTGACGCTGCTGATGAACGTCCTCGCGGGGATCGTCGTCGCCCGCCTCTACCGGTTCGGGCCGCGGCCCGCCGCGAACATCGCCACGTCGCTGCTGGCCCGCGGCGAGTTCGCGCTGATCCTCGCGACGATGGCCGCGACGGCGGGCCTGGACGAGCGGCTGTCGCCGTTCATCGCGGGGTACGTGCTGATCCTGGCGGTACTGGGGCCGCTGGCGGCGGGCCGGGCGAATTGGCTGGCGCGCGTTCTTCCGGGCCGTGCGGCGAGCCCCGCGGGGGCACCGGCCGAAGCGGAGCCGGTGGGGGCCGGGCGCGGCGCGTGACCGTGGCGCGGGCCGGCGGGCCCGCGGCAGGTGGCGCTCAGTCCCGGCAGATCAGCAGCAGTGCGCGGTCGTCGTGCACGTCCTTGGCGACCGCCTCGATCAGATGCCAGGCGGCACCGGCGAAGCCGGCGGTCACATAGCGGTCGGCCTCGCCGGTGAGGCGGTCGATGCCCTCGGCGATGTCCCGGTCGGACGCCTCGACCAGCCCGTCGGTGAAGAGCATCAGCACGTCACCGGGGCGCAGCGTGCCCTTGATCGGGTCGAAGTGGGCGCCGTCCATGATGCCGAGCAGCGGGCCCTCGGCCGCCTTCTCCTCCCAGCGGCCGCTGCCCGCGCTCAGCTGGAGGGCCGGCGGATGCCCGGCGGAGAACAGCTCGTAGTCCCCGGACTCCAGGTCCAGTACGAGGTGGATGGCGGTCGCGAAGCCCTCGCTCCAGTCCTGGCGGAGCAGGTAGCCGTTGGCCGCGGGGAGGAAGCCGTGCGGCGGCAGCGAGCCGAGCAGGCCGCCGAACGCGCCGGACAGCAGCAGCGCGCGGGACGCCGCGTCCATGCCCTTGCCGGAGACGTCCGTGAGGACGACCTCCAGGATGTGGCCGCCGTGCGTGCGCGAGGCGACGACGAAGTCGCCGGAGAAGGACTGGCCGCCGGCCGGGCGCAGCGACATCTCCCGGTGCCAGCCCGGCGGCAGCGGCGGCAGCGCGCTCTGTACGCGGATGCGTTCACGCAGGTCGAAGAGCATCGTGCCGCCGCGCCGCCAGGGCACCCCGACCCGGCTGCGGAACTGCGCGATCAGCAGCCCGAAGAGGCCCACGGCGGCGACCACCAGGACCGTGCCGGGCGTGATGCGGTCCGGGCCCTGCTCGTACGGGCCGAGGACCGCGGCCTCCACGATCAGGGCCATCGCCGCCGTGCCGTACAGGGCCAGCAGGCTGGCGGGCCGCAGCAGCAGGCCGCCCGCGACGATGGGCAGGACCAGGGCTGCCGGGGCGATCCAGTCGGGGTGCCAGACGGTGCCGCCCGTGATGGCCGGTACGGAGATCAGCAGGGCGGCCAGCGCGACCCAGTCGGAGCCGTCGCCGCGGAAGTAGTCGACCATGGCCTTGCGCACGCCGATGCGAGCCCGGTGCATCGCCTTGCGCACCCGGGCCGTCAGGGTCTCCGCTGCCGCGCCGCTCGCCATTGCTCCGCGACCATATCCACCCCTTTGGCGGCGCGTCGATTCGCGGCACGCCGCCGAAGGCAATTGCCAGGAAAATGTGTTCGAAATCCAGTCGCGTCCGCGAGGGGTCGGCTGCTACGCATGGCGTATGACGACACAGGTACGGACGCTGCGCGCGGCCGAATGGGACGGCTGGTACGGCAAGTTGGAGCGCGCCTTCGGCGGCGCGCCCGAGGCTCCCGAGGAGCGCGGGCTCTTCCGGGACCTCACCGAGGTGGACCGGTCGCTCGGGGTGTGGGACGGGTCCGAAGTGGTGGGCACGGCGGGCGCGTTCTCCTTCCGGATGAACGTGCCGGGCGGGGCGCTGCTGCCCGCGGCCGGCGTCACGATGGTCAGCGTGCAGCCGACGCACCGGCGGCGCGGGCTGCTGACGGAGATGATGCGGCATCAGCTCGCCGACGTACGCCGCCGGGAGGAGCCGCTCGCCGTACTGACCGCGTCCGAACCGGTGATCTACGGCCGGTTCGGATACGGCATGGCCACCCGCCAGGCCCAGCTGCGGGTGGAGACGAAGCGGGTCACGCTGTCGCTCCCGGACGGCACGGACGACGTACGGCTGCGGCTCGTGCCGCCCGCCGAGGCAGTGGCCGACTGCGAGCGGGTGTACGCGGCGGTGGCCGCGGGACGCCCCGGGATGCTCGCCCGGCAGCCCGGCTGGGAGCGGCTGCCGCTGCTGGACCCGCCCGGTGAGCGGGAGGGCGCGGGGGAACTGCTGTGCGTGCTGGCGGAGGTGGGCGGCGAGGTGCGCGGGTACGCGCGGTACTCGGTCAAGGCGGAGTGGAGTTCGAGCGGCCCGGACGGCATCGTCCAGCTGCGCGACATCGAAGCGCTGGACCCCGTCGTCCGGGCGGCCCTATGGGACTACCTGTTCTCCATCGACCTGACGTCCCGGCTGGTGAGCCACAACCGGCCGGTCGACGACCCGCTGCTGCACATGGTCTCCGACCTGCGGCGGTGCGAGCTGCGGGTGCGGGACGGGCTGTTCCTGCGCCCGGTGGAGGTCGGCGCCGCGCTCTCGGGGCGTACGTACGCGACGCCGGTCGATGTCGTCCTGGACGTCGAGGACGCGTTCTGCCCGTGGAACCAGGGGCGGTGGCGGCTGTCCGGCGACGCGAAGGGGGCGTCCTGCGAGCGGACGACGGACGCGGCGGATCTGGCGCTGTCGGTACGGGAACTGGGCGCGGCGTATCTGGGCGACACGTCACTGAGCGCGCTGGCGGCGGCGGGACGGGTACGGGAGCTGCGCGCTGGGGCGCTGGCCGAGGCGTCTGGAGCCTTTGGCTCCGATGTGGCGCCGTGGCTGCCGCACGGGTTCTGAGGAAGCGGCAAAATCAAGCCCGTCCGGCGATTGAGGACCGGGGTCCGGGGCGGAGCCCCGTGCAGGGCCCCCGCAGTCGGGGGACGGCAGCCGGACGGGCGCGCGTCAGCGCGTTTGGCAGGTCGGACACCAGAAAAGGTTCCGGTTGGCCAGGTCCGTCGTGCGGATGTCTGCCCCGCAGACATGGCAAGGTTGCTGCGCCCGCCGGTAGACGTACACCTCGCCGCCGTGGTCGTCGACGCGCGGCGGGCGGCCCATGGCCTCCGGCTCGTGTTCCGGCCGTACGGTGTCGATGCGGTTGTTGCGGACGCCTTCGCGCATGAGGAGGACCAGGTCCGACCAGATCGCATCCCATTCGGAGCGCGTCAGATCGCGGCCGAGGCGGTACGGGTCGATTCCGTGCCGGAAGAGGACCTCGGCGCGGTAGACATTACCGACGCCGGCGATGACCTTCTGGTCCATCAGGAGCGCGGCCACCGACGTACGGCTGCGGGAGATCCGCCGCCAGGCCCGCTCACCGTCGTCGGCGGCGCGCAGCGGGTCGGGGCCGAGCCGGTCGTGTATCGCCTGCTTGTCGGCGTCGGTGACCAGCGCGCAGGCCGTGGGCCCACGCAGGTCCGCGTAGTACCGCTCGTTCAGCAGCCGCAGCCGCACCGTGTCGGTGGGCGGCGGGGCCGGCGCCGTGCCGAAGCCGAGCTTGCCGAAGAGCCCGAGGTGGATGTGGACCCAGCCGGTCGCCGCGAAGCCCAGGAAGAGGTGCTTGCCGTGCGCCTCGGCGGCCTCCAGTACCTGCCCGTCGACCAGCGCGGCGCCGTCGGCGAACTTGCCCTGCGGGCTGGCCGCACGCACGGCCCGGCCGCCGAACCTCTCGAAGTGGTCGGCGGCCAGCCGGTGGATCGTGTGCCCCTCGGGCATCGTGGGGTCAGTCCTGCTGCGGGTGGTGCGCCGGGATCGCGGGCAGCTCGCCGGTGGTCTCGTACGCGGAGAGCATCTCGATGCGGCGGGTGTGCCGCTCCTCGTCGCTGTACGGCGTGGCGAGGAACGCCTCGATGAACTTGGTGGCCTCGTCCTGGGTGTGCATCCGGCCGCCGACGGAGATCACGTTGGCGTTGTTGTGCTCACGCCCGAGCTTGGCGGTCTCCTCGCTCCAGGCCAGCACGGCCCGTACGCCCTTGACCTTGTTGGCGGCGATCTGCTCGCCGTTGCCCGAGCCGCCGATCACGACGCCGAGCGCTGCCGGGTCGGCGGCGGTCTTCTCCGCGGCCCGGAGGCAGAACGGCGGGTAGTCGTCCTGGGCGTCGTAGATGTGCGGACCACAGTCGACGGGCTCGTGGCCATTGGCCTTCAGCCACTCGACGAGGTGGTTCTTCAGTTCGAAACCGGCATGATCGGAGCCGAGGTACACGCGCATGCGACGAGTGTGACACGGCGGGGTCCGGGTAGGCGCCGTTGGGTCTCCCTATGGGTCTACGGGCGGAAACTCCCGCGTTACGCGTCGTACATACATTCGTCGTACAAGTGCACGGAACCGCTAACGATCCGGAGTCGGGATCTTCCCGAACCCGGGTTACCGCAGATCTAATGCGGGAGCTCCAATCCATGAACCACACAAGGACGGTGCACATGGGCGCGCACCCGCCGACCACGACCGCAGAGCCGGCCACCGGCGACCCCGCCGACGGCCGGTCGCCGGAGGGCCTGCAGGCAGGTCTCAAGAACCGCCACCTGTCGATGATCGCCATCGGCGGGGTGATCGGCGCCGGCCTCTTCGTCGGCTCCGGCGCCGGCATCGCGGCCGCCGGGCCCGGCATCCTCCTCTCCTACGCGCTGACCGGCCTGCTGGTCGTCCTCGTGATGCGGATGCTCGGCGAGATGGCCGCCGCCTCGCCCACCTCCGGCTCCTTCTCCGCCTACGCGGACCGGGCGCTGGGCCGCTGGGCGGGCTTCACGATCGGCTGGCTGTACTGGTTCTTCTGGTCGGTCGTGCTGGCCGTCGAGGCGACCGCGGCGGCCGCGATCCTCACCAACTGGGTCCCGGCCGTCCCGCAGTGGGCCTGGGCGCTGCTGGTGATGATCGTGCTGACCGGTACGAACCTGATCTCCGTCGGCTCCTTCGGCGAGTTCGAGTTCTGGTTCGCCGGGATCAAGGTCGCCGCGATCGTGATCTTCATCGTGGCCGGCGCGCTGGCGATCTTCGGGCTGCCGCCGGGTGACGAGGCCGTGGGCATGGCCAACCTGACCGGACACGGCGGCTTCCTGCCGCACGGGCCGGGCGCGATCCTCTCCGGGATGCTGCTGGTCGTCTTCTCCTTCATGGGCAGCGAGATCGTCACCCTGGCGGCCAGCGAGTCGCCCAACCCGGTGCAGGCCGTCCGCAAGGCCACCAACAGCGTCATCTGGCGGATCGCGATCTTCTACCTCGGCTCGATCGCGGTGATCGTCACGCTGCTGCCGTGGGACGACAAGGCCGTGGAGGCGAGCCCGTACGTCGCCGTGCTGCAGTCGCTGGACATCCCGTACGCGGGCACGGTCATGGACGTCGTCGTGCTCACGGCCGTGCTGTCCTGTCTGAACTCCGGCCTCTACACCGCGTCCCGGATGGCCTTCTCGCTCGGCGAGCGGGGCGACGCGCCGAAGTCCTTCACCCGCGTCAACAAGGGCGGCGTCCCCGCGGTCTCCATCTGGGCCTCGGTCGCCTTCGGCTTCGTCGCGGTGATCTTCAGCTACACCTCGAAGGACACGATCTTCCAGTTCCTGCTGAACTCCTCGGGCGCGGTCGCGCTCTTCGTGTGGCTGGTCATCTGCTTCTCGCAGCTGCGGATGCGCCGCACGATCGAGCGTGACATGCCGGAGCGGCTGACCGTCCGGATGTGGCTGTACCCGTACCTCACGTACGCCACGATCGCGCTGATCCTCTTCGTCGTGGGCTACATGTTCTACAACCCCGAGGGCCGCCAGCAGATGATCATGTCCGTCATCGTCGGCCTCCTGGTCCTGGCAGTCGGCATCCTGCGCGACCGTCGGCGTACACGCTAGCTGTGGGCATTCGTTCCGCAGGGCGGAACGGGTGGGCACAGCGGAACCGGCCACCGGGCCGCACCCGGAAACGCACCGGGCCCCGCACCCCCAAGAGGAGGCGCGGGGCCCGTCCGCGTACGGGAAGGACGCTCAGCCCCGACGACCGGCCAGCCGCCAGGCGCCCGGCAGCGCCCCCATCGCCAGCGCCGCCTTCAGCGCGTCACCGATCAGGAACGGCACCAGCCCGGCCGCGACCGCCTGCCCGAGCGACATGCCCGTCGCCATCGCCAGGTACGGCACGCCGACCGCGTACGTGAGCGCCATGCCGACGACCATCGTGCCGGCGGTGCGCCACACCCCACGGTCCCCACCGCGCCGGGCCAGCGCGCCGACCACGGTCCCGGCCAGCAGCATGCCGAGGACGTACCCGAAGGACGCGCCGCCCGCACCGGCGGACGCGCCCGCGAACCACGGCACGCCGGCCATGCCGACCAGCGCGTACAGCGCGAGCGAGAGGAAGCCGCGGCCGGCCCCGAGCGAGGCGCCGACCAGCAGCGCGGCGAAGGTCTGGCCGGTCACCGGCACCGGGGAGCCCGGAACCGGTACGGCGATCTGGGCGGCGACGCCGGTGAGCGCGGCACCGCCGAGCACCAGCGCGGCGTCGCGGACGCGGGCGCGCGGGGCGGTGGCGGCGGGCAGCAGGTCGGCGAGGACAGCGCCCGGGCGGCTGGAGGCGGCGGCAAGGCTCATCGGGACTCCGCGGGGGTGAGAGACAACAGGGACGGACAACACGGTCGGTGCGAAGCATGCTTCGAACGGCGCTTTGAATCTAGACCAGCGGCGGTGGACTGATCATCGTGCGACGGCGACAAACGCGTCACACCGCACTTGGCGGCTTCCGCACTTCTCCCACGTCCGGCCGCGGACCGGCCAATTGGCCGTTTCTCCAGGTCACGTGATGCTCGTCACGACCGACGGGCCGATCGTCCGGGCATTTTGTGCTAGTGCGGCCCCGCCGGGGACACTGTGGAGTCCCCCCAACGTCTCCTGTGAGAGTACGAGCGCATGCACGACGCACCGACCACCTCCGGCACCGGCCCGACCGGTGGCGCGGACAGCGGCGAACCCCTGGCCGGCGGACTGAAGCAGCGTCATCTGACGATGCTGGGCCTGGGCGGCGTGATCGGCGCGGGCCTGTTCGTGGGCTCCGGCGCCGGCATCAAGGTGGCGGGCCCCGGCATCGCGCTGTCGTATCTGATCGCGGGCGCGCTGGCGATGCTGATCATGCGGATGCTGGGCGAGATGTCCTCGGCGATGCCCGCCTCGGGCGCGTTCTCGGTGCACGCGGAGCGGGCGCTGGGCCGCTGGGCGGGGTTCAGCGTGGGCTGGCTGTACTGGTTCATGCTCGTGGTCGTGCTCGCCGTCGAGGCGACCGGCGCGGCGCAGATCGCGAGCGGCTGGGTGCCGGCGGTCCCGCAGTGGGGCTGGGTGCTGCTCTTCATGCTGTTCTTCACCGCCGCCAACCTCGCCGCCGTCCGGAACTTCGGCGAGTTCGAGTTCTGGTTCGCCACGCTCAAGGTCGGCGCGATCGTGCTCTTCCTCGTACTGGGGCTGCTGGCGGTCTTCGGGGTGCTGCCGGCCTCCGGCGCGTACGACGGTGACCCGGTGGGCCTGGCGCACCTCACCGGCGACGGCGGGTTCCTGCCCAACGGCTGGTCCGGGGTGGTCTCCGGGGTGCTGGCCGTGGTGTTCGCGTTCGGCGGGCTGGAGGTCGTGACGATCGCGGCGGCCGAGTCCGACGACCCGGCGCGCGCGGTGGGCCGCGCGGTGCGCAGCGCGGTCTGGCGGATCCTGTTCTTCTACGTCGGCTCGATGCTGGTCATCGTCACCCTTCTGCCCTGGTCCTCGATCGAGCCGGGGAAGAGCCCGTACGTGGCGGTGCTGGACCGGCTGGGGGTGCCGGGCGCGGGCCAGATCATGAACGTGGTGGTCTTCGTGGCGCTGCTCTCCGCGCTGAACGCCAACCTGTACGGCTCCTCGCGGATGGTGTTCTCGCTGGCCGAGCGGGGCGAGGCGCCGCGTGGGCTGCTGAAGGTGTCGGGCGGCGGGGTGCCGCGCCGGGCCGTACTGGCCTCGGTCGCCTTCGGCTTCATCTCGGTCCTGCTCAATCTGAAGTGGCCGGATTCAGTCTTCCTCTATCTGCTCAACGCCGTCGGTGCGGTACTGCTCTTCGTCTGGGGCCTGATCGCCGTCTCGCAGCTGCGGCTGCGCCGCCGGCTGGAGCGCGAGGCGCCCGAGAAGCTCACTCTCCGTATGTGGGGTTTCCCCTGGCTCACCTGGGTGGCGCTGGCCGGCATGGCGGCCGTGATCGTGCTGATGCTGACCGACGCGACGGCCCGCCCGCAGCTGCTGTGGTCGGCCGGCGCGACCGCGCTGGTACTGCTGATCGCGGGCGCGCGCGAGGTGCGGGACCGGCGCCGGGCGTCGGCCTGACCAATGCCCGCGGGTGAGACGCCGGTCACCCTCCGTCGCTGTCGATCACGCCTCGGACGCGGTCGGTCACGATTCAGTCTGAATATCGAACAACAAGTGCACGACTGTTGTCCTGAGCGGACGCCCCGCCCAAACTGAGCGGGCTCAAATTGGAATTGCGTCAGCTCCGCTCTCACATCTTGGGACAGGTACGACCATGAATCGGACACCTTCGTCCACTGCGCCCGAGCGCGGGCCGGCCGACCAGGCCGCGGGCGCCGGACCGGACGGCGGCACCCCGCTGTCCAACGGGCTCAAGCAACGCCACCTCTCGATGATCGCGCTGGGCGGCGTGATCGGTGCCGGGCTCTTCGTCGGCTCCCGCGAGGGCATCGCGGCGGCCGGGCCCTCCATCGTCATCGCGTACGCCATATCCGGCTGCCTGGTCATGTTGATCATGCGCATGCTGGGCGAGATGTCCGCGGCCAACCCCGCCTCCGGCTCCTTCTCCGTGCACGCCGAGCGGTCGATCGGCTCCTGGGCCGGCTTCACCGCGGGCTGGATGTTCACCGCGCTGCTGTGCGTGGCCGTCGCCGCCGAGGCGCTGGGCGCCGCCGACATCATGGTGAGCTGGTTCCCCGGCAGCGAGCCGTGGATGTGGGTCCTCCTCTTCATGGTGATCTTCTGCGGCACCAACCTCGCCGCGGTCGCCAACTTCGGCGAGTTCGAGTTCTGGTTCGCCACGCTCAAGGTCGCCGCGATCGGCCTCTTCCTGATCCTCGGCCTGCTCGCCATCCTCGGCCTGCTGCCCGGTACGGACGCACCCGGCGCCACGCACCTCACCGGTGACGGCGGCTTCCTGCCCAAGGGCACGGACGGCCTGATGGTCGGCCTGCTCGCCTCGGTCTTCGCGTACGGCGGCCTGGAGACGGTGACCATCGCGGCCGCCGAGTCCAAGGACCCGGTGCGCGGCGTGGCGCGCGCGGTGCGCACCGCGATGTGGCGGATCGCCCTCTTCTACGTCGGCTCGATGGCGATCATCGTCACCGTCATCCCGTGGAGCGCGCCGGAGATCGCCAAGACCGGCCCGTACGTCGCGGTCCTGGACTACCTGGAGATCCCGGCGGCCGGCCAGATCATGAACGTGGTCATCCTGGTCGCGCTGCTCTCCGCGATGAACGCCAACATCTACGGCGCGTCCCGGATGGCGTACTCGCTCACCTCCCGCGGCCAGGGCCCGAAGTTCCTGAGCAGGGTCAGCGGCGGCGTGCCGCGCTTCGCCGTGCTGCTCTGCTCGGGCTTCGGCTTCCTCACCGTGGTGTTCAGCATCCTGTGGCCGGACACGGTCTTCCAGTGGCTGCTGAACATGGTCGGCGCGGCCGTGCTGGTGGTCTGGGGCTTCATCTGCGTGGCCCAGCTGCGGATGCGCCGCCGGCTGGAGCGGGAGGCGCCGGAGCGGCTGGTCGTGCGGATGTGGGCGTTCCCGTTCCTCACCTGGGTGGCGCTGGCCGGCATCGCGGCCGTGCTGCTGCTGATGCTGCGGGACGAGGCGCAGCGAGTGCAGCTGTACTTCACCGGCGGCTTCGGGCTGGTGCTGGCCGCGATCGGTCTCGTACGGCAGAAGGCGCGCGCCCGCGACTGAGCGCGGCGCTTCCCCTTGAGGCGGGGCGGGACTCCTACCGGGGTCCCGCCCCGCCTCCGTCTTTGGGACCGGGACCCCGCCCCTTACCCGGCTTCCCCGCGTTCCTGCTGTTAGCCTGCTCTTGCAACTTAATTGCAACTACTGCTTTTGAGCAGCTTGGAGGCTCGGCGCACATGGCGACCTACACACTTCCTGAACTCCCCTACGACTACTCGGCGCTGGCGCCCGTCATCAGCCCCGAGATCATCGAGCTGCACCACGACAAGCACCACGCGGCTTACGTGAAGGGCGCCAACGACACCCTCGAGCAGCTCGCCGAGGCCCGCGACAAGGACCAGTGGGGCTCGATCAACGGCCTGGAGAAGAACCTGGCCTTCCACCTCTCCGGCCACATCCTGCACAGCATCTACTGGCACAACATGACCGGTGACGGCGGCGGCGAGCCGCTGGAGAAGGACGGCGTGGGCGAGCTCGCCGACGCGATCGCGGAGAGCTTCGGCTCCTTCGACAAGTTCAAGGCGCAGCTCACCAAGGCCTCCGCCACCACCCAGGGCAGCGGCTGGGGCGTCCTCGCCTACGAGCCGGTCACCGGCCGCCTCATCGTCGAGCAGATCTACGACCACCAGGGCAACGTCGGCCAGGGCTCGGTCCCGATCCTGGTCTTCGACGCCTGGGAGCACGCCTTCTACCTCCAGTACAAGAACCAGAAGGTCGACTTCATCGAGGCCATGTGGCGCGTCGTCAACTGGCAGGACGTCGCCAAGCGGTACGCGTCCGCGAAGGAGCGCGCGCACAACCTGCTCCTGGCGCCGTAGGCGCCGGAGCGCCGGTAATCGTCCTGCCTCGTGATCGTCTTCTCAACCTTCACTCGGCAGGCGGATAAAGGGAAACCCCCGCGAGGACGTGACTCGCGGGGGTTTTCTGTACGGCGACGGAAAGCGGGATCAGTCGAAGCTCGGGGCCGCCGTGCGGGTGCGCTTGATTTCGTAGAAGCCCGGGATGGAGGCGACCGCCAGGGTGCCGTCCCAGAGCTTGGCGGCCTGTTCGCCCTTCGGGGCCGGGGTGACGACCGGGCCGAAGAAGGCGATCTGCTCGCCGTCGGAGCCGGGCACGGCGATCACCGGGGTGCCGACCTCCTGGCCGACCAGGTCGATGCCCTCCTTGTGCGAGGCGCGCAGCCGCTCGTCGTGCGCGTCGGTGTCGGCGGCGTCCGCCAGCTCGGCGGGCAGCCCCGCCTCCTCCAGCGCCGCGAGGATCGTCTCGCGGGTGCGCGGCAGCCCCTGGTTGTGGAAACGGGTGCCGAGCGCGGTGTACAGCGGGGCCAGGACCTCGCTGCCGTACTTCTCCTCCGCCGCGATGCAGACCCGGACCGGGGCCCACGCCTCGGTCCGCATCATTTCCTGGTACTGCTCCGGCAGGTCGTCGAGCTTGTCCTCGTTGAGCACCGCGAGGCTCATCACGTGCCAGCGCACCTCGACCGGCCGCACCTTCTCCACTTCGAGCATCCAGCGGGAGGTCAGCCAGGCCCAGGGGCACAGCGGGTCGAACCAGAAGTCTGCCGGGGTCTTACCGGTGTCGGACACGGTCTCTCCTTGAGGTCTGCCGAGAGGGTCGGTAGCCGGTTCAACCCACGCGCGCCGTGCCATGATTCCCAGTGTTCGATATGCGAGACGAAGAGATCGCCACGAAGACGAGAACGAAGACGAAGGAGTCACGTCGTGCCCGGTGAGAATCTGTCCCGAGACGAGGCCCGTGAGCGGGCCCGGCTGCTGGCCGTCGACGGGTACGAGGTGGCGCTGGACCTGCGGTCAGCGGTGGCCGAGGGGGCGGCGGCCCGTACCTTCCGGTCCGTCACCACCATCCGTTTCCGCAGCTCGCAGCCGGGCGCCGACACCTTCGCCGACCTCATCGCGCCCGAGGTCAGCCGCGTGACCCTGAACGGCCGCGAGCTGGACCCGGCGGCCGTCTTCGACGGCGCCCGCATCACCCTGCCGGACCTGGCGGTGGAGAACGTCCTCGTCGTTGACGCGCAGTGCGCCTACAGCCGCACCGGCGAGGGCCTGCACCGCTTCGTCGACCCCGAGGACGGCGAGGTCTACCTCTACACGCAGTACGAGCCGGCCGACGCCCGCCGGGTCTTCGCGAACTTCGAACAGCCCGATCTGAAAGCGCCTTTCGAGTTCGAGGTGACCGCGCCCGAAGGCTGGGTCGTGCTCAGCAACGGCGCGGAAGAGGGCACCGGCGACGGCGGGGTGCACCGTTTCGCCCGTACGAAGCCCATCTCCACGTACATCACGGCCGTGGTCGCCGGCCCGTACCACTACGTCTCCGACACCTACCGGCGTACGTTCGCCGACGGCACCGAGCTGGAGGTCCCGCTCGGCGCGCTCTGCCGCAAGGGGCTGGCCCGCCACTTCGACGCCGACGACGTCTTCACCGTCACCAAGCAGGGCCTGGACTTCTTCCACGACCACTTCGACTACCCGTACCCCTTCGGGAAGTACGACCAGGCGTTCGTGCCCGAGTACAACATCGGCGCGATGGAGAACCCGGGCTGTGTGACGTTCCGCGAGGAGTTCATCTTCCGGGGGAAGGTGACGCAGGCGTCGTACGAGCGCCGGGCCAATGTGATCCTGCACGAGATGGCCCACATGTGGTTCGGGGACCTCGTCACCATGGAGTGGTGGGACGACCTGTGGCTCAAGGAGTCCTTCGCGGACTTCATGGGCGCCCTGTCGCTGGTGGAGGCGACCCGGTTCAGCAACGGCTGGATCACCTTCGCCAACGGGCGGAAGGCGTGGGCGTACCGTGCCGACCAGCTGCCCTCGACGCACCCGATCACGGCCGACATCCGCGATCTGGAGGACGCCAAGCTCAACTTCGACGGGATCACCTACGCCAAGGGTGCGTCGGTGCTCAAGCAGCTGGTGGCGTATGTCGGGCGGGACGCCTTCCTGGACGGGGCGCGGCGCTACTTCAAGCGCCACGAGTACGGCAACACCACGCTGACCGACCTGCTGACCGCGCTGGAGGAGACCTCGGGCCGCGACCTGGCCGCCTGGTCCCGCTCCTGGCTGCAGACGGCCGGCGTCAACGCGCTCACCCCGCAGCTCACCTACGACGCCCAGGACCGCATCACCGAGCTGGCCGTCCTGCAGGAAGCCTCCCCCGCGCGGCCCGAGCTGCGGCCGCACCGGGTCGCGGTCGGCCTGTACCGCCGCCAGGGCGCTGACGGCTCGCTGGTCCGGTACGCGCGCGCCGAGCTGGACGTCTCCGGGCAGCGCACGGTCGTCGCGGAGCTGGCCGGGGCCGAGCGGCCCGACCTGGTCCTGGTCAACGACGAGGACCTGACGTACTGCAAGGTCCGCTTCGATGAGCGGTCGCTGGCCACCCTGCGCGGCCACCTCGGCGAGATCGCCGATCCGATGGCGCGCGCCCTGTGCTGGTCCGCGCTGTGGGGCCTGACCCGCGACGGGCTGATGCCGGCCCGCGACTACCTCGACATCGTGCTGCGGTTCGCCGGGCGGGAGTCCGACATCGGCGTGCTGCAGACGCTGCACGCCCAGGCCCGCACCGCGCTGCACCACTACGCGGCGCCCGACTGGCGGCAGTTCGGCGCTCAGCAGCTGGCCCAGGGCGCCCTGCACGAGCTGCGCGTCGCCGAGCCCGGCAGCGGCCACCAGCTCACCTGGGCCCGCTTCTTCGCCTCCGTCGCCTCCACCGAGGCCGACCTGCAGCTGCTGGGCGGCCTGCTGGACGGCACCGCGAAGATCGACGGCCTGGGCGTGGACCAGGAGCTGCGCTGGGCGTTCCTGGAGCCGCTGGCCTCGCACGGCGCCGCCGACGCGCGGCGCATCGACGCCGAACTGGCCCGCGACGACACCGCGTCCGGCAAGCGCCACCACGTACGCTGCCTGGCCGCCCGTCCCGACGCCGCGGTCAAGGCGCGCGCCTGGGCGGACGTGGTGGAGTCCGACGCGCTCTCCAACGCCCTGGTGGAGGCCACGATTTCGGGCTTCGACCAGGCCGGGCAGCGCGACCTGCTGGCCCCGTACGCGCCGAAGTACTTCGAGGAGATCGGGCGGCTCTGGCAGGAGCGATCGATCGAGATCGGGATGGCCGTGGTCCGCGGCCTCTTCCCGGCGCTGCAGAGCAGTCAGGAGACGCTGGACGCGGCCGACGCCTGGCTCATCGGGCACGCGGACGCGCCGCCCGCGCTGCGCCGGCTGGTGTCGGAGTCGCGGGACGACCTCGCGCGGGCGCTGCGGGCACAGGCTTGTGACGCAAACATCGGCGCGAAGCCGTAACCCTCAGTAGGACCAGCACTTATCGGCCGTCGAACGCCCGTACTTTAGGCCGTGCTTGTGCGGAAACGTCGACGGATCGGTAACAGCGGTTAGGGGGCGGCGCGGGCGCGGGAATGGCGGGGGCATGAACCACAACACCCCGCTCTCGCCCCGCCCGCTCCACCACCTCGCCGATGTACGCCACCGTGTCCTCACGTCCCGGCAGTTGCGCGAGCACGGCATCGCGCCGTCCGACCTCGCCGAGCGCTGCCGGCCCGGCGGCCCCTGGCAGCAGATCCTGCCGGGCGTCCACCTGCTCCACCCCGGCCCGCCCACCAGCGAGGAGCGGCTGCACGCCGTCCTGCTGTACGCGGCCCGGCGCACGCCGGCGGCCGCCACGAACCCGGACGGCGAACCGGCCGTGCCGGCCCAGGGCGGCGGCGCCGACCGCCACGAACCCGAGGCGATGATCACCGGGCTGGCGGCGCTCGCCCTGCACCGCTTCTCCTCGGCTCCCCCGCTGCTCTCCCTGGACCGCATCGAGGTGCTCGTGCCGCGCTCGCGGCGGCTGCGCTCGGCGGGCTTCGCGCAGGTCGTACGGGCCCAGACGCCGCCGCCCGCGGTGGCGGTCACCGGCCTGCCGGTGGCCCCGGTCCCCAGAGCGCTGGCCGACGCGGTGGCCCGGCTGACCGGCCCGCAGACCACCAGGGCCGGAATGGGGGAAGCGGAGATGACCGCGCTGGAGGCGGTCGGCGGGCCGACGGCGATCCGCCGGCTGCTGTCCGAGGCGGTGCGCGGCGGGCACTGCGACCCGACGGCCGTGGTGCGGGAGCTGAGCCGGGCGCGGCTGCTGGGCAGGCCGCAGGTGATGGACGCGGTGGACGGCCTGCTGGCGGAGGGCCGGGCGCTCGCCGAGGGCCTGCTGTACGCGCTGGTGCGCGAGTACCGGCTGCCGGACCCGGTGTGGAACGTGGACCTGCGGCTGCCGGGCGGCCCGTACCTCGGCGGCGTGGACGCGTTCTGGCCGGTGCAGGCGGTGGCGCTGACGATCGACGCGCGGTCCCCGAAGTACGCCGACCAGACGCTGTGGCCGGAGCACACCCGCACCCGTGAGCGGCTGGAGCGCCTCGGCATCACGGTCGTGCAGGTGACGCCGAAGAAGCTGCGCGAGGCCCCCGAGCAGCAGGCGGTGGTGGTGCGGACCGCCCTGATGGCGGCGGCGGACCGGGAGCCGAGCGCGTACGTGGCGGTGCTGCCGAAGTAGCGCCCGCTCGTGGAGCAGCGGAGGGGCGGGTCCGGTGCCGGACCCGCCCCCGCGCGCGTTTCAGGAGTACGTTCCCCGGCTCACTTGCCGCCGCAGAACTCCGCCTCGACCACCTGCTCGCCGTCGCCGGTCCAGTCCGCGTTGGAGTTGAACGCCGCGGCGTGCCGGCCGTCGCGGGTGCTGACGGCCTCCGAGGTCGAGCCGTGGATGCCGCCGCCGTGGCCGTAGAGCCGGACCCCGCAGGACAGCTTCTGGGTCATCAGGCCCAGCCCGTACCGGATGCCGGGCGCCTGCGCGCCGACCGGGACGGTGGTCAGCATCTCCTTCAACTGCCGCTGCGGGAAAAGCTTTCCGCGCAGCACCGCCGCGTAGAAGCGGTTGAGGTCCCCGGCCGTGGAGATCATCTCGCCGGCGGAACCCCCGAGCGAGGGGTTCAGCTCGGTGGCGTCGTAGATCTTCGGCCCCGGCTTCTCCACCAGCAGCTTGGAGTACGCGATGCCGTGCGGCCCGGGCATCCGCGAATCGGTGCCGGGCACGACGGTGTGGCGCAGGCCGAGTGGTTCGAGGATGCGCCGCTGGACCTCGGTGCCGTACGGCTTTCCGGTCGCCTTCTCGACGACCATGCCGGCCAGTACGTAGTTGGTGTTGGAGTAGCTCCAGGACGTGCCCGGCTCGAAGGTGGGCTTTCCCTTCATGGCGAGGCGGACGAGCTGCCGGGGCGTCCAGGTGTCGTAGCGGTGCTTCAGGAAGCCGGGCCCGGTCACCTTGTCGCGGAACTCCTTCTCCTCGAAGATCTCGCGGACGCCGCTGGTGTGGTTGAGCAGCTGCCGCAGCGTGATGCGGCTGCCGTCGTGGCCGTGCCCGTGAACGACGCCCGGCAGCCACTCCTCGACCGGGTCGTCCAGGTCGAGCCGGCCCTCCGCCTCCAGCTGGAGCAGGACGGTGGCCACGAAGGTCTTGGTGATGCTGCCGACGCGGAAGGCGTCGGCGGCGCCGCGCGGCTCGCCGGTGTCGAGGTTGCCGACGCCGGCGGTGGCCTTCCAGACCCGGCGCCCCTCGGCGACCTGGCCGATCATGCCCGGGACGCCCTTGGCGACCTGGGCTTCCATGGCGGCCCTGGTACGCGCGTGGCCGTCGTGGCCCGGTCCGGCGGCGGTGGCCGCGGGCGCGGTGAGCAGTGCCGTACCCGTGATGGCTGCGGCCAGGGCCCCGGCCAGTGCGGTCCGTGTTCTCATCGTCGTTCCCCCTCGCTGCGGCGCGCGCGGCGCCTGCTGCTGACTGCGGTCGGGGGAGGGGACCGCGCACCCCGGCCCGGAGTTGAGGGGCCGGCCGGGGTTGAGCGTCAATCAGCCACGCTTCACCAGCAGTTCGGTGTTGCGGTCGCCCGGCTGCCCCGCCAGGTCGGTGCGGGCCTGCGGCGCGTTGAAGGAAAGCTCCCGGTAGAGGGCGGACAGGCCGGTCTGCGAGAGGTCGTGGAAGTCGGTGCGGTGCGGCGCCGCGGACTCCACGAGCGTGGTGAAGAGCGACAGCGTCCCGTCATGGTTGTCCACCACCTCGATCACGCGCGCGAGCTGCGGGAAGTCGATGTGGGAGGCGGTGGAGACCTCCCAGAAGCCGTCGTGCGGGGTGATGTCGTTCTTGTGGCTGTGGCCGTTGATCCAGGCCAGAACGTTGCGGTGGCCGGACAGCAGCCTTACCAGCTCCTCGCCCCCGTGGCGGCCCTCGTCGGGCCGGGCCGGGTCCGGGCGGGTGTTGTCCATGGTCTTGCTGGTGTGGTGGCTGAAGACCAGGACGTAGGAGTCCTTGTGCTCCTTCAACTGCCGCTCCAGCCAGCGCAGCTGGGCGGTGCCGACGGAGCCGGTGTAGTGGCCGCCGGGGTCGGTGGTGTCCAGGCTGATGCCGATCACGTCGTCGGACACCGGGAAGGTGTAGTACAGCCGGTCGTCGTGGAGGTTGGCGTCGGTGAAGCCGTGGCCGTGCGGGCCCGCGCCGGTGTGGGCGGGGTCGAGGTGGGCGCGTACGTACTCGGCGCGGGTGAACGGCGCACGGCGCGGGTCCGGCGTCACCTGCCGGGTGTGCCGGCGGTTCGCCTGCATCAGCGCCTTGAAGTCGGCGCCCGTGGGGTCCAGGCCCTTCTTCACGGCCGTCCAGACCCGCTTCGCCTGGTCCGCCGGCAGCGTCTCCAGCTTCCGGCCGCCGGTCGCGACCTCCGTCCAGTACGAGTCGCCGGGCGCGTAGCAGCCGCCGGGCAGCTGGTCGTGGTTGCCGACGGTGGTGTACCAGGGGATGTCCAGCCCGGGACTGTGCACGGTGCGCAGCGCGGCGTCCAGGAAGCCGGGCAGCCGCGGGAAGCCCAGCTGCTTGTCGGCGTCCCGCAGGTCGCTGCCCGGCTGCCAGTACAGCTTCAGGCCGCTGTCCTGCACGCCTTCGTAGTGCCGCGGGTCGCCGGTGTTCGGGACGATGCGGCCGCCGCTCATCGCGCCGAGGAACCACTCCAGTTCGATCTTGGAGTTGTTGTCGGTGTTGTCGCCGGTGGTCATGACGAAGCCGAGCGGGGAGCCGGTGGCCGGGCCGCCCTTGAGCGCGTTGACCCGCTCGATGAGCGAGACCATGCCGGCCACCGACAGCGCCTCCTGCGGGCGCCAGGCGCTCGCGGTCTGCGCGCGGAGGTACTCGTACCGCAGCGGGCTCTGCACGTCGACCAAGTGCAGATCGGTGAACTGGGCGAAGGACGCGAGCGTGGTGCGCCGCTCGTCCCGGCCCGAGCGGGCGGCGGCCAGCTCGGTACGGACGACGCGGGACCAGGCCGGGCCGTCGCCGAGGCGGCGGTAGCCGGTGGTGCCGCGCGGGGTGGCGACGGAGTCGAGGGTGGTGCCGCGGCGGAACGGCACGGGCGGCACGGCGGGCGCGGCGACCGGCTGCGGCGCGAAGGGCGCGGGCCCGGTGGGCCGGGTGGGCACGGCGGTGGCCTGCCCGCCGCTCAACCCGAGGGTCAGCCCGGCACCGGCGGCGGCGCCGGCCACTCCGGTGGCGGCGAGGAAGGTACGGCGGTCGAGGGTGGCGGCGGCGGACCGTGTGCGGGACATGCGCGGACTCCCCGAGTGCGGACGCGGTGGTGTCGGGGCGGGCCGGCCGCCCCCTCACCGGGGATGTTTCGCACCGGGGGTGGACTGTGCGTGAACATGACCACAACGTGCGTCGCCGATCTCCGCACAGGGATCACCCGGGCGTCCGGCGTGGCCCGCCCGCCACCGGACGCTCGGAGATCCGGCGCCCGCGCTTCATGTGACGTTCACGTCATGGGGTAGCGGCAAGCGCACGGACACACGCGTCCTGTACTCGGGCACACGCGGTCTGTACTCGGGGCGGCGCGTCACCACCAGTACATCGGATAGCGGCGGCCGGTCAGGCGGTGCAGGCACAGGCCGACCAGGGTGAGGAGCACGGTGGCCGCCACCAGCAGGGGCAGGAACGCCAGCGGGTCGGGCCCCTCGAAGCCGACGATCACGGACGTGGCGACGCCGGGCGAGTGCGGCGCGCGGGCCAGGGACGTCGCCCCGAACGCCAGCGCGCCGGCCGCGGCCGCGCTCCAGACGCCGGGCCCCGCGACGGCCACCACGGCGAAGCCGGCGGTGGCCCCGAGCAGGTGGCCGCCGATGACGTTGCGCGGCTGCGCGAGCGGCAGCGCCGGGGCGCCGGCGATCAGCGCGGCACTGGCCGCGAGCGGCGGAATGAGCACCGGGTGCCGGATGAGCACCCCGGTCCCGGCCAGCAGCAGCAGCGCGAGGCCGATCGCGGCGGTCGCGGCCAGCAGGACGAGGGGGCGGGGGCGTGGCGGGGCGGCGGAGCGCAGGGCGCGCGCGGCGCGGCCGGGCGCGGGCGCTTCGGCCTCCGGGGCGTCGACGACGGGGGCAGGGGCGGTCACGGGAGCCTTTCCGGGGGCGGGCTACGCCCCGTGCAGTACCGGTACGTGCGTCTTTCGCGCCGGCACCTCGTTGTGACCTTCGCCTGTCTTCGCACTGATCTTTGACTGCGAGATTATGGGAGAGCACGCGCTGCTCAGAACTCGTTTGCCCCTGAGGCACACTTCTTGCCCCGCTCCACTTCCTGAAACGGATTGGACAAGGCGACGGGTGTCACACGCATGATGGAGGGACTTCTGAGCAGGGTTTCCAGTCGGAAATCGTCGCCAGTTCCCTAGAAGGAGTGCCATGAGGATCGGAATCGTCGGAGCCACCGGCCAGGTCGGCGGTGTGATGCGAGGGATCCTCGCCGAGCGGAACTTCCCCGTGGAGCAGCTGCGGCTGTTCGCCTCGGCACGGTCCGCCGGACGGACGATCCCGTGGCAGGACACCGAGATCACGGTCGAGGACGCGGCGACGGCCGACTACTCGGGCCTGGACATCGTCCTCTTCTCCGCGGGCGGCGCGACCGCCAAGGAGCTGGCGCCCAAGGTCGCCGCGGCCGGCCCGATCGTGATCGACAACTCCTCCGCCTTCCGCCGCGACCCCGAGGTGCCCCTCGTGGTCTCCGAGGTGAACCCGCACGCGGTCGCGGACCGCCCCAAGGGCATCATCGCCAACCCGAACTGCACGACGATGGCCGCCATGCCCGTGCTGCGCCCGCTGCACGACGAGGCGGGGCTGACCGCGCTGGTCGTCGCGACGTACCAGGCGGTCTCCGGCTCCGGCCTGGCCGGCGTGGCCGAGCTGGACCAGCAGGCCCGCAAGGCCATCGAACAGGACGCGACGAAGCTCACGCACGACGGCGCCGCGGTGGAGTTCCCCGAGCCGGACAAGTACGTCCGCCCCATCGCCTTCAACGTGCTGCCGATGGCGGGCTCGATCGTGGACGACGGCCTCAACGAGACCGACGAGGAGCAGAAGCTCCGCAACGAGAGCCGCAAGATCCTGGAGATCCCCGAGCTGAAGGTCTCCGGCACCTGCGTGCGCGTCCCGGTCTTCTCCGGCCACTCCCTCCAGGTCAACGCCCGCTTCGAGCGCCCGATCAGCCCCGAGCGGGCGACCGAGCTGCTGGCGGGGGCGCCCGGCGTGGCCCTCTCCGACGTGCCCACCCCGCTGGAGGCCGCCGGCCAGGACCCGTCCTACGTCGGCCGCATCCGCAAGGACGAGACAGTCGAGCACGGCCTGGCGCTCTTCCTCTCCAACGACAACCTCCGCAAGGGCGCGGCGCTCAACGCCGTCCAGATCGCGGAGCTGGTCGCCGCCGAGCTCAAGGGCTGACGCCTTCACGACGACGCCCGCGGGGCCCGTACGGATCACGTCCGTACGGGCCCCGCGCCGTTCAGGGCCCGCCGGTCAGGGCCTGCGCACCCGGCTACGGCCGGCGCACCTCGAAGTGGAAGCAGCCGTACTCCACGGCCCGTACGTGCACCAGCGCGGTCTCCGGGTCGGCGAACGCCTCCGTCAGCGCCCGGTCGACGGCCGCGTCGGCGTCCTGGGGCAGCTCCAGCAGCGCTCCCCCGGCGATGTGCCCGGCCGCGGTGTACCGCCGCAGGACCCGCAGCGCGCCGGGCCGCGCGAACGGATGGCCCACGGCGTCGCGGTCCGGTCCGGCGCACTCCTCGGCGTGAATGAAGACCGGCCCCTGCTCGTCGTACGCGCCGGGCTCGGCGCCCGTCGCGGCGGCCCACCGCCGCAGCGGCGCGTACGACACGAGCGCGACCCGCTCCCCGGCCCGCACGCCCCGCAGGCAGCATCGCAACGGGCTCCCGACGCACTCCACCGGCACCCCGTCCTCGGACGCGGTGAACGGCCGCATCGCCTGCCCGGCGTCATCGGCGGTACGCAGTTCCTTGAGAGCGACGGCCCCGATGGGCCGCGCGAGGTAAGTGGTCATACCTCCACCCTCGCCGCCCCGCGCCCAGAACTCCGGCGGAAAACGGACGCGACGCTGCCCGGGGCCCGGCTCGCTCCGAGGCCGCGCCGCGACGCCTCCTTGTCTCCCACCCCCTGTCACCCCGTGGAGTGGTGGCCGCGTGGAAGGATGGGCGGAACGTCCGATGCGAAGGAGATGACCGCGTGCCTGGCACGAATCTGACCCGCGAAGAGGCGCAGGAGCGGGCGCGCCTGCTGACCGTCGACGCGTACGAGATCGATCTGGATCTGAGCGGCGCGCAGGAAGGGGGCGTTTTCCGGTCCGTGACCACGGTGCGTTTCGACGTGGCCGAGGACGGGGCGGATTCGTTCATCGATCTGGTGGCGCCGGCCGTGCACGAGGTGGTGCTCAACGGCGCGCCGCTGGACGCCGCCGCCGTGTTCAAGGACTCGCGGATCGCGCTGACGGGACTGCGGTCCGGGCGCAATGAGCTGAAGGTCGTGGCGGATTGCGCCTACACCAATACGGGTGAGGGGCTGCACCGCTTCGTCGACCCGGTGGACCAGCAGGCTTATCTGTACACGCAGTTCGAGGTGCCGGACGCGCGGCGGGTATTCGCGTCGTTCGAGCAGCCGGACCTCAAGGGCACGTTCCAGTTCACGGTGAAGGCGCCCGAGGGCTGGACCGTGGTGTCCAATTCCCCGACGCCGGAGCCCACCGACAATGTGTGGTCCTTCGAGCCGACACCGCGGATCTCCAGCTACATCACCGCGCTGATCGTGGGCCCGTACCACGCCGTGCACAGCAGTTACGAGAAGGACGGGCGAAGCGTGCCGCTGGGCATTTACTGCCGGCCCTCGCTCGCCGAATTCCTGGACGCCGAGGAGATTTTCGCGGTCACCCGGCAGGGATTCGACTGGTTCCAGGAGAAGTTCGACTACGCGTACCCCTTCGCGAAGTACGACCAGCTCTTCGTGCCGGAGTTCAACGCGGGCGCGATGGAGAACGCCGGCGCGGTCACCATTCGCGACCAGTACGTCTTCCGCTCGAAGGTGACGGACGCGGCGTACGAGGTGCGCGCGGAGACCATTCTCCACGAGCTCGCGCACATGTGGTTCGGCGACCTGGTCACCATGGAATGGTGGAACGACCTGTGGCTGAACGAGTCGTTCGCGACGTACACCTCGATCGCCTGCCAGGCGTACGCGCCGGGCAGCAAGTGGCCGCATTCCTGGACCACGTTCGCGAATTCCATGAAGACCTGGGCCTACCGCCAGGACCAGCTGCCCAGCACGCACCCGATCATGGCCGAAATCCGTGACCTTGACGACGTGCTCGTCAATTTCGACGGCATTACGTACGCCAAGGGCGCGAGCGTGCTGAAGCAGCTCGTGGCCTATGTCGGTATGGATGAATTCTTCCGGGGCGTGCAGCAGTACTTCAAGGCGCACGCGTACGGGAACACCCGGCTCTCCGACCTGCTCGGCGCGCTGGAGGAGACCTCCGGCCGGGACCTGAAGACCTGGTCGAAGAAGTGGCTGCAGACGGCCGGCATCAACATCCTCCGCCCGGAGGTCGAGACGGACGCGGCGGGCAACGTCACCTCCCTCGTCATCCGCCAGGAGGCCCCCGCGCTCCCCGAGGGCGCGACCGGCGAGCCGGTGCTGCGCCCGCACCGCATCGCGGTCGGCTGCTACGACCTCAAGGACGGCAAGCTCGTCCGCTCCGACCGCATCGAGCTGGACGTGGACGGCGAGCGCACCGAGGTGCCGTTCCCCGCGAACACCCCGCGCCCTGCGGTCATCCTGCTCAACGAGGACGACCTGTCGTATGCCAAGGTCCGCCTCGACGAGGAGTCCCTGAAGACGGTCACCGCGCACCTCGGCGACTTCTCCGAGTCGCTGCCGCGCGCGCTGTGCTGGGCCTCGGCCTGGGACATGACCCGGGACGGCGAGCTGGCCACCCGCGACTACCTGGAGCTGGTGCTCTCCGGCATCGGCAAGGAGTCCGACATCGGCGTGGTGCAGTCGCTGCACCGCCAGGTGAAGCTGGCGCTGGAGCTGTACGCGGCGCCGGAGTGGCGCGAGACCGGCCTCGCGAAGTGGACCGACGCCTGCCTCAAGCAGCTGCGTGCCGCCGAGTCCGGCAGCGACCACCAGCTGGCGTGGGCCCGCGCGTTCGCCGCGACGGCCCGTACGACCGCGCAGCTGGACCTGCTGCAGAACCTCCTCGACGGCACCGAGGAGATCACCGGCCTCGCCGTCGACACCGAGCTGCGCTGGGCGCTGCTGCAGCGGCTGGCCGCCACCGGCCGTGCCGACGAGAAGGCCATCGCGGCGGAGCTGGAGCGGGACCGGACCTCGGCGGGCGAGCGGTACGCCGCGACCGCCCGCGCGGCCCGCCCGACGGCGGAGGCCAAGGCCGAGGCGTGGGCGTCGGTCGTGGAGTCGGACAAGCTCCCGAACGCCGTGCAGGAGGCCGTCATCGGCGGCTTCGTGCAGACCGACCAGCGCGAGCTGCTCGCGCCGTACACGGCGCGGTACTTCGACGCGCTCAAGGACGTGTGGGAGGCGCGCAGCCACGAGATGGCGCAGCAGATCGCCGTCGGGCTCTACCCCTCGCTGCAGGTCTCGCAGGAGACGCTGGACGCGACGGACACCTGGCTGGCCTCGGCCGAGCCGAGCGCGGCGCTGCGCCGCCTGGTGACGGAGTCCCGGGCGGGCGTGGAGCGTGCGCTGAAGGCCCAATCGGCAGATGCGGCTGCCGCCTGACGGCGGCGCTGAACGCGCAGTTCCCCGCGCCCCTTAAGGGGCGCGGGGAACTGCGCGAGCAACCCACGCGGCGGGAGAGCCGGACGCGGAGGGGCAGTGGCACCGCCCGGCGTCGGCGCGCCTATCGCTGCCGTCCGCCGGACGAGTTGTAGGGAGCGGAGCTCAGCTCAGCTCGTCGAAGCGGCGGCCCAACGCGGCGCGACCCGCCTCCGTGAGGCCACCGTGCACCCGCATGCGGGCCAGGCCGCCATCGGGGAAGACATCCAGCCGGACGTGCGTGGCGGTCACAGCGCTCGGCAGCGCGAAGCGGTGGGGCGTGTCGGGCTGCAGCTTCGTCTTCGGGAGGATCTCGAACCACGAGGAGTCGTCGGCCGGGTCGGCGGTGGCCGCATCGCAGCCGTACAGCGCCGCCCAGCCCGCGGAGTTGCCCTTGAGGTACGCCGTGTCGATCTCGATCGCGCGGATCTCGCCCTGCGCGGCGAGGCGGAAGCGGACCCAGTCGTTGGTGCCCTTGACGCGGCGGCGGCGGTTCTCCCAGCCGTCGTCCATCTTGCGGGACAGGTCGGGCTGGATGATCTGGGTGGGCGAGGAGTAGAAGCGGTCCGAGGCGTCCTCGACCGCGCCGCCGTTCAGTACGGAGGCCAGGTCGATGGTGCCCAGTACGTCCAGCCACGCGGGGTCGGCCACGACCTCGCCGTGCACGCGCAGGCGGGCTATGCCGCCGTCGGGGTGCTGCTTGAGGCGGAGGTGGGTGAAGCGGCGCTCGGCGGTGACCTCGAAGCCGTTGGCGGCGTGGCCGCGTACCGGCGTGCGGGGGACGATCTCCTCCCACTTCACGTCGTCGGCGAGCAGCTCCTCCGGGCTCGGGCTGCCCGGTACGGCGGTGGCCTCGACGGTGACCTGCTGCGGGTAGTTGCCGCGGAAGTGGGCGGTGTCGACGATGACGCCGCGGATCACGCCGGGGACGGCGAGGCGGATCAGCGCCCAGTCGTGCTCGTCGTCGGTCGGGAAGGGGTGGTCACCGTCGGCGCCGCGGCGGCGCCGGGTCTCCCAGCCGTCCATGATCTTGCCCTTGTGCCCGAAGTGCTCCGGGTCGAACACGGCGCGCTCGCGCTTCAGCAGGTTCTCCCGCTCGGCGAAGAACTCGTCGTTCGCGGCGATCACGCCGGCGCCGAAGCGGCGGTCGGCGAGGTCGACGAGCGAGGTGAAGGCGTAGTCCCCGCCGCGGTAGTCGGCGTAGGGGTCGCCACCGCCGTACGGAGCGGCGTCGTTGGCGTGCGGATCAGTGGAGGAGGCGGCCGGGGTGGTGGTCATCTCTGCCCTTCGTCGTCCGGTGGTGGGAGCGCGGAGCGCCCGGGAAGCGCTCACCACCGACCTTCGCAGAGGCGTTCGGGCAGGTCTATCGAAAGTTTCTGGAGTGGCCGTGAAGGAGAACTGAAAGGTACGACCGGCGGAGTCCTCCTCGAACTGGGGTGATCAGGGACGGGGCCGGGGCCGGATGACGCTCACGCGTCGGTGAGCTCCGCGGCGACCTGCCGCAGCGCGCCCAGGACGCGGGACATGCCCGGCGCGTCCTCCGCTCCCCGGCGCGCCGCCGCGATGACATGGCGGCGCGGCTGGTCGGCGTGGAGCACCCGGACCGCCACCCCGGCGCCGCCGCGCTCCGGCCGCATCGCCATCCGCGGGACGAGCGCCACGCCCATGCCCGCGGCGACCATCGCCAGGATCGCCGCCCAGTCGGCCGCCGCGTGCGCCTGCTCCGGTACGAAACCGGCGTTCTCGCAGGCCGTGGTGGTGATCTGGGACCAGGGCCCGCTGCGTCCGAAGATCCACGGCTCGCCCGCGAGATCGGCCAGCCGCAGCCCCGGCTCGGCGGCCAGCGGGTGGCCGGCCGGCAGCGCCACGTCCAGCGGGTCGGCGAGCAGCGACAGCCGGGCGAACTTGGGGTCGCGCGGGGTGGGCGCGTGCGCCGCGAGGGAGAGCGCGAGGTCCACGCTGCCCTCGGAGAGCAGCTCGTACGCCTCGGCCGCCTCGGCCTCCCGTACCCGGACGACCAGGCCAGGGTGGGTGCGCCGCAGCTGCTCGACGGCCGGCACCACCAGCGCCGGGATCGCCGTGGAGAACGCGCCGACCTGCACCTCGCCGGCCTCGCCCTGCAGGTACCCGAGCAGCTCCGCGTCCGCCCGCTCCAGCTGCGCGAAGACCGCGTCGGCGTGCCGGAGGACGAGGTGGGCCGCGTCGGTGAGGCGTACCCGGCGGCCGTGCGCCTGGAGCAGGGTCACCCCGAGCTGCTTGGCGAGCCCGGTCAGCTGCTGCGAGACCGCCGAGGGCGTCATGTGCAGCGCCTCGGCGGTCGCGGTCACCGTGCCCAGCTCGCCGAGCGTGCGCAGGATGCGCAGCTTCTTGATGTCCCAGTCGGCCATGCGGGCAGCGTATGCGGTCACCGGCCGGCTCTTCGCGGTACACCGGCGGCGAGCACCACGCCGCCCAGGATCAGCACCATGCACAGGACCTGGACCGGGCCCGTGTGTTCGTCGAGCAGGGCGAGGGAGAGCAGGGCGACGCAGACCGGCTGGAGGTAGTAGACGGCACCCGCGCGGGCCGCGCCGATCAGGGCGATGGCCTTGTTCCAGGTGAAGAACGCCACCGCGGAGGAGAAGATCCCGACGTACAGCAGCGGGCCGACCGTGTCGACGCCGGGCGTGAAGCCGCCCTGCACGGTCAGGCTGACGGCGTACGCGGGCGCCAGCAGCAGCGTGCCGATGATGAAGGTCACGCAGAGGAAGACCGGCCCGGTGAGCTCCGCGGGCTTGTGGCGCACCAGCGCGCTGTACCCGGAGAAGCACGCCATGGCGGCCAGCATCCACAGCCCGCCGGAGGCCAGGTCCAGCCGGAACAGGGCCGTCGGGTCGCCCTTGCCGATCAGCGTGAGGACGCCGGCGGTCGCGACCAGCATGCCGGCGGCGCGCCGGGGACCGATCCGCTCGCCGCCGCGCCCGAAGCGCCCGAACAGCGCCATCAGCGTCGGCGACGCCGCCATGATCATGCCCATGGTGCCGGCCGTGGTGGTCAGCCCCGCCTGGTGGACCAGGGTGTTGTAGAGCGACACCCCGAGCAGCGAGGCCAGCAGCAGGAAGCGGAAGTGGCGGCGGACGATCGCGCGTTGCCGCCAGACCTGCGGGAGCGTCATCGGTGCCACGGCGAGCAGCGCGATCACCCACCGCCAGAAGACGGCCTGCACGGGCGGCACGCTGGTGTGCAGCGCCCGGGTCGCGACGAAGCTGCCGGACCAGAAGACGGTGGCGGTCAGCGCGAGCGCGAGGCCGGTGAGGGCGGCGCGGCGTACGGCCCGGGGTGCGCTCCCGGGCCGTACGCCGCCTGCGCGTTCTTCCCGTACTGATTCCAGAGCTGTCACGGCTTCCTCTCGTCGGTGCGGATGGCACCTACCGTGACAGCGCGGAACTCCTCAGGTCCATCGAATGTTTTTGACGATTCCTTTCAGCTGACCTGAAGAGTCAGAAAGGGAGTCAGCCGGTCAGCCGACGCGGGCCGCCTTGCGGGCCTCACGGGCCGCCAGCCGCTCGTCGAACTTGCGCGCCTGGTCGTCCAGGCCGCCCATGAAGAGCCCCAGCTCCTCCTGCGCCTTCAGGCCCTCCGGGCCGAGGCCGCCGATCTCCAGGACCTTCAGGAAGCGCAGCACCGGCTGGATCACGTCGTCGTGGTGGATCCGCAGGTTGTAGATCCCGCCGATCGCCATCCGGGCCGCGGCCCGCTCGAAGCCGGGCATCCCGTGTCCGGGCATCCGGAAGTTGACCACCACGTCGCGCACCGCGCACATGGTCTGGTCGGGCGCCAGCTCGAAGGCCGCACCGAGGAGGTTGCGGTAGAAGAGCATGTGGAGGTTCTCGTCCGTGGCGATCCGGGCGAGCATCCGGTCGCAGACCGGGTCGCCGGAGTGCCGCCCGGTGTTCCGGTGCGAGATGCGGGTCGCGAGCTCCTGGAAGGCCACGTACGCCACGGAGTGCAGCATGCTGTGGCTGTTGTCGGCTTCGAACCCCTCCGACATGTGCGCCATCCGGAAACGTTCCAGCTGGACCGGGTCGACGGCCCGGCTGGTGAGCAGGTAGTCCCGCATCACGATGCCGTGCCGGCCTTCCTCAGCCGTCCAGCGGTGCACCCAGGTGCCCCACGCGCCGTCCCGTCCGAAGAGGGTCGCGATCTCGTGGTGGTAGCTGGGCAGGTTGTCCTCGGTGAGGAGGTTCACGACCAGGGCGGTGCGGCCTATGTCGGTGACCTTGGACTGCTCGGGCGCCCAGGGCTCGCCGCCCATCACGCCGTCGAAGTTGCGCCCGTCGCTCCAGGGCACGTACTCGTGCGGCATCCACTCCTTGGCGATGTCCAGGTGGCGGTTGAGCTCCTTCTCGACGACTTCTTCGAGCGCGTAGAGGAGTTGAGCGTCGCTCCAGGCGGTCTGGCCGCGCTCTCCGTCATGGTGGGCGGGGGCGATGGTCACGGGGGTCTCCTGGGGACGTGGAGAATGCCTTACGGAACCGTAGGTTACGGCATCGTAGGTTAGTTCCCCGTCAAGACGGCCCGCCAGGGCAACCGGGTGAATCGGCGGAAAATGGACGCATTCAGCACGACAAAAGGCGCCGAACGGTTCGTACAAACCATTCGGCGCCTTGCAGCGTCTGGGGTGGCCCGAAGGCCGGGTGTCAGCTCTTCTTCGCCTTGCGGGACTTGTCGCCCACCATGACCAGGCCGGCGATGATCAGGAAGAGGACGATCGGCGTCGCCACGTAGAGGCCGAGCGTCTGGATCACGCTCAGGCCCGGACCCGGGTCGTCACCATCGTCGCGGGTGAGCGCGAAAGCAGGGGACGACATCAGCAGCAGCAGCGCGGTACCGGCGGTGATCGTTCCGGCGCGCAGGGCGTGGTTCTTGACCTTGTTGCTCACGCTCTTCAACGTATCGGACGCCTGAACGGCCCGCGCGTCCGGGGTGCCCAAAAGGGCCCAAGGGCGTGTGTCCAGGGCCCGGCCTCGGCGGCCCAGGGCCCGGCCTCCGCGCCCTAGGGCCTGGCCTCCGCGTCCGCCGCCGGGGCGCGGTCCGCCCGGCCGAACTCGCGCATCAGCGCCCGCAGCCGCGGCGACTCCGCGATCTCCTCCAGCGTCATCGGCCGCCCGTCCGGCGCCGCGACCGGCAGCCGCCAGTTCGGATACTCGTCCGAGGTGCCGGGGAGGTTCTGCGGCCGCCGGTCGCCCACCGCGTCCGGCAGCCACACGCCGACCATCCGTGCCGGGGTCCGCAGCAGGAAGCGGTGCAGCGCCGCGACCGCGGCCTCCTCGTCGGCCGCGGCGTCCCCGGTGGCCGCGCCCGCCGGCAGCAGCCCCAGCGCGACCAGCCACTCCAGCCAGGTGGCGACCTCGGCCGCTTCGGCGGCCCGCTCCTCCTCCAGGGAGCCGTCCAGCAGGCCGATGCGGTGCCGCAGCGCCGCGTGCTCGCCGGTCAGCCGCCCTGCCGTACTGGGCAGGTCGTGCGTGGTGACGGTCGCCAGGCAGTCCGCGCGCCAGTCCCCCGGCGGCAGCGGCGGCTGCTCCTCGGCGGTCCAGTCGCGCTCGAACCACAGGACGGACGTCCCGAGCACGCCGCGCCCCTCCAGCGCCTCGCGCACCCCGTTCTCCACCGTCCCCAGATCCTCGCCGATGACCGTGGTGCCGGCCCGCCCCGCCTCCAGCGCCAGTACGGAGAGCATCGCCTCGGCGTCGTACCGGACGTAACAGCCCTCCGTGGGCGGCCGGCCCTCCGGGATCCACCACAGCCGGAACAGGCCCATCACGTGATCGATGCGGAGCGCGCCCGCGTGCCGCAGCAGGCCGCGCAGCAGCGCGCGGAAGGGCGCGTACCCGGTCTGCGCGAGCGTGTCGGGGCGCCAGGGCGGCAGCCCCCAGTCCTGGCCGCGCGAGTTGAAGGCGTCCGGCGGCGCGCCGACGGACATGCCGGCCGCGAAGGCGTCCTGCCGGGCCCAGGTGTCGGCGCCCGACGGATGCACGCCGACGGCCAGGTCGTGGACCAGCCCGACGCGCATGCCCGCGTCGCGCGCGGTGCGCTGCGCGGCGCCGAGCTGCTCGTCGGTGAGCCAGGCGGCCCGGCGGTGGAAGTCGACGCGGTCGGCCAGGGCGCGCCGCGTCCGCTCCGTACGGGCCGAGCGCGGGTCGCGCAGCCCGTCGGGCCAGCCGCGCCAGTCCGGGCCGTGCGCCTCGGCCAGCGCGTACCAGGTGGCGTGGTCCTCCAGGTCCCGGCCCTGGACGGCGCGGAAGGCGTCGTACGCGGCCTGCCGGGCCGTGCTCAGCGGCACGGTCCGCAGCAGCTCCAGGGCTTCCTTCTTCAGCTCCCAGACCGCGTCCCGGTCGATCAGCGCGCCGTTCTTCAGGACGGCGTCCCGCAGCGCGGCGGCCTTCCCGGACAGCTCATCGGCCCGCTGCCGGGCCGCGTCGGACAGCTGCCCGAATTCGGGCACGTCCTCGATCCGCAGGTGCACGGGGTCGGGGAAGCGGCGCGAGGAGGGGCGGTACGGGGAGGGGTCGGTCGGCGGTCCCGGTACGGCCGCGTGCAGCGGGTTGAGCTGGACGAAGTCCGTGCCGAGCGTCCGCCCGGACCAGTCGGCCAGCCGGGCCAGGTCGCCGAGGTCGCCCATGCCCCAGGAGCGCCGGGAGAGCAGGGAGTAGAGCTGGACCATGAAGCCGTGGCCGCGGCCGGACGCCGGGGGCATCCGGTCGGGCGCGACGACGAGGTGGGAGTGCGCGGCGCGACCCTCGGGGGAGTAGGCGCGCAGCAGGTGCACGCCGGGCGGCAGCGGTGCCGCGCGCCCGCCGGGCACCAGGCCCCAGTCCAGCGTCCGCCCGTCCTCGGTGTCGACGCACAGCGTGGTGCCGCCGGGCAGCCCCGCCAGGTCCGGCGGGCGGCCCTCGCGGGTGACGAGGGTGGGCGGGAGGAGGGCACGGGCCGGGCCGTATTCGTACGCGTCCAGTGCGGCGCGGACGGCCTGCGGCGTGGAGGCGTCGACCCCCAGTGCGGCGAGGACGGCTACGACCGTGTCCTCGGGTACATGGACGGTGCGGCCCGGCGCGGGCTCGTAGGACGTGGTGACGCCGTGCAGCCGGGCGAGCCGCGCTCGGCCCATCAGACCTCCATGGGCTCCGTGCCGTAGCCGGCGGCGGCGGGCTCACTGGTGAGCGGCAGCCCGGCGGCGATGGGGGTCTCGCTGGTCAGCGGGGTGGTCTCGGCGAGCGGGGGCTCGCTGGTCAGGGGTGGCTCGGAGAACATGAACGAGCCGCATCCGTCCAAGCCGCAGTCCGGGTCGGAGACCCCTGCCAGCAGATCCGGCTCGGTCGGTTTGGAGAGGGCGTCGAGAAGAAGCTGAGCGGACGGAGCCACGAGGGCCTCCCGTTCGTCGAGAGTAGGACACGAGGGCCTTACCCAATCCATGCCGTCGCAGACGTATCCGGTCGCTAAACGTGCGCCACCTCACACCCTCGCTCTGACGAACGATTTCACGGTGCGAGCCGGTCACTCACGCAGGAGATACCGACTAATCGGACATCATAGCGAAACTCCTGCGGCATTTCGCGCGGACCGGCACCCCCCGCGCGTCCCGGCCGCCGCATAGGGCAAAGGGGGCACTTCGGTAACCGTCGTTGACACCTCGACCCCCGAGTGGTGGGCTCACAGCCAATGGCTGCCGCTCCGCCGACCGACCACACGGAGCAGGCCGGGCCAGTGAGGCCGCAGACCGACGGGGACGAGGAGAGGCCGTGCGATTCCGTGGCGCCGGCGCCAGGAAACGGAACGGCGCCGGGTCCGGCGCCAGGGTGGCAGGCACGACGGCACTGGCCGCCGCCGTCATAGGGGGACTCTTCGGCGGCGTACCGGCCGCCCAGGCGGCCCCCGACGAACCGGCCGTCGGCGCCCCCGACCAGGCCGCCGACGCGGGCGAAGCGCCCGCCGTCTGGCCGCGCCCGCAGTCGCTGCGGTCCCTCGGTACCGCCGTGCCGCTGGGCACCTCCGTCACCGTCGTCGCCGCCGAGGACAGCGACCCGTACGCCATGGACGCGCTGCTGAAACTGCTGCGCGGCGCCGGGGTGCGCACGGTCCACGAGGCCGAGCCCGGTGCGCCGCTGCCGTCCGACGGGCCGCTGATCCGCGTCGGCGGGCGGCAGGCGGCCGACGCGCTGCGCGCCCTGCACGCCCCGGCCCGCGGCACGGACCTGCCCTCCGGTGGCTACCGCCTCGCCACCGGCCAGGTCGCGGGCCGCGCCACGGTCGCCATGGAGGGCGCGGGACCCGACGGCCTCTTCCACGCCGTGCAGACCCTGCGGCAGCTCGTCACGCGGGGCGAGGACGGCGCGCACCGGGTGGCCTCCGTCGCCGTACGCGACTGGCCGGGCACCGCGGTCCGCGGCACCACCGAGGGGTTCTTCGGCGCCCCCTGGTCCCAGGCCGAGCGCCTCGCCCAGCTCGACTTCATGGGCCGTACGAAGCAGAACCGCTTCCTCTACGCGGCCGGCGACGACCCCTACCGCCAGGCCCGCTGGCGCGAGCCCTACCCGGCCGCGCAGCGCGCCCGCTTCCGCGAGCTGGCCGAGCGGGCCCGCGCCAACCACGTCGAGCTGGGCTGGGCCCTCTCCCCCGGCCAGTCCCTGTGCATGTCCTCCGAGGAGGACCTGCGGGCGCTCAAGCGCAAGGCCGACGCGATGTGGGCACTGGGCGTGCGCAGCTTCCAGCTCCAGTTCCAGGACGTCAGCTACAGCGAGTGGCACTGCGACGCCGACCGGGACGCCTTCGGTACGGGCCCGGAGGCGGCCGCCCGCGCCCAGGCCAAGGTCGCCGGCGCGCTCGCGGCCCACCTCGCGGAGCGCCACCCCGGCTCCGCGCCGCTGTCCGTCATGCCGACCGAGTACTACCAGGACGGCTCGACGAAGTACCGCGACGCGCTGGCGGCCGCGCTCCCGGACCGGGTGGACGTGGCCTGGACCGGCGTCGGCGTCGTCCCGCGCACCATCACCGGCGGCGAACTGGCCAAGGCCCGCGAGGTGTTCGGGCACCGCCTGATCACGATGGACAACTACCCGGTCAACGACTACGCCCAGGACCGGATCTTCCTCGGCCCGTACACCGGGCGCGAGCCCGCCGTCGCCACCGGCTCCGCCGCCCTCCTGGCCAACGCCATGGAACAGCCCACGGCCTCCCGCATCCCGCTCTTCACCGCCGCCGACTACGCCTGGAACCCGCGCGACTACCGCCCCCAGGAGTCCTGGGAGGCGGCCCTCGACGACCTCGCGGCGGACCAGGCGGGCGGCGCCGCCGTCACGGACGCGGACCGTGACCGGCTGGCCCGCACCCGCGCCGCGCTGCACGCCCTCGCCGGCAACGACGCCTCCTCCGTCCTGCACACCGGCGAATCGGGCTACCTCCGCCCCCTCATCAACCGCTTCTGGACGACCCGCGCCGCCGCGCTCGACAGCGGCGACCCGGATCATGACAAGGAGTACGCCAACGCGGCGGCCGCCCTCCGCGCCGCGTTCACCACGATGAGCGAGACGCCGGACCGGCTGACCGGCGGCCTCGCCACCGAGGTACGCCCATGGTCCGCACAGCTCGCGCGGTACGGGCGGGCCGGCGTGCAGGCGGTCGACATGCTGCGCGCCCAGGCCCGCGGCGACGGCGCGGCGGCGTGGCGCGCCCAGCGCGCGGCGGAGGACCTCCGCGCGGACATCGGCAAACGGTCGGCGACGGTCGGCAAGGGCGTGCTCGGCCCCTTCCTGGACCTGGCGCTGCGCGAGTCCGACGCCTGGACGGGCGCCGCCTCCGACGCCCCGGCGCCGCACGAGGCCGCCCACGCGACGTCACTGACCGTGCCCTTCGCGCGCCCCCGCACGCTCGCCGCGGTCACCGCGCTCACCGACCCGGCCGCGCACGCGGGCCGCGCGAGCGTCGAGGCCCGCGTCCCCGGCGGGGGCTGGCGCCGCATCGGGCACCTGTCCCCCTCCGGCTGGACCCAGACCGCGGCCCACGGCCTGCGCGCCGACGCGATCCGGCTCCGCTGGGGCCACGACGACCCGGCGCCCTCGGTGACGTCCCTCACCCCCTGGTTCGACGACACGGCACCGGCCGGCCTGGAGCTCTCCCGCAAGGAGGCGGACGCCGAGCCGGGCGGCACGGTCGACGTCGACGTACGCCTCTTCTCCCGCCGCCCCGCCGACGTCCACGGACGGCTCCGCGTCAAGGCCCCCAAGGGCTTCGCCGTGCACGCCCCGGACCGCCTCACCGCGCCGCGCGGCGGCACCGCGATCGCCCGCGTCCGGCTCACCGTCCCGAAGACGGCCGGATCCGCCACGTACAGGGTCCCGGTCACCTTCGGTGACGAGCGGCAGACCCTGACCGTCCGCACCTTCCCGCCCACCGGCGGCAAGGATCTGGCCCGCGGCGCGGCGGCGGTCTCTTCGGGCGACGAGACCGCCGACTTCCCGGCCTCGGCGGCCACGGACGGCGACCCCAAGACCCGCTGGTCGTCTCCGGCGGAGGACGGCGCCTGGCTCCAGTTCGCGCTGGACCGGCCGATCCGGCTCGGGCGGGTGGTGCTGCACTGGCAGGACGCGTATGCGTCGCGCTACCGCGTGCAGGTGTCCCGTGACGGGCGTACGTGGCGCACGGCGGCGACGGTCCGCGATGGCCGCGGGGGCCGCGAGTCCGTCCGCATGGACGCCCCGCACACGAAGTTCGTCCGCATCCAGGGCGAGAAGCGGGCGACCCGGTACGGGTACTCCCTGTGGGGCGTGGAGGCGTACGCGGTCTCGCCGTAGGGCCGGCTCCCGGTGGCCCGGTGCCGCCACGTCGTGGCTGGTCGCGCAGTTCCCCGCGCCCCTGAGGGGGCGCGGGGAACTGCGCGAGCAACCAGTGCGGTGGGGCAGTCGACCGACAGCCGAGCCCGCTACGGCGGGTAGTCGCAAATCGGCCCGGACCGCTACGCGGAAACCGCGTCGATCCGGGCCATCGCGTCCTCCGCGCCGTACGGCTGCAGATATGGCAGCCAGCGCGGATCCCTATGCCCCGTGCCGATGATCCGCCAGGCGAGGCCCGCCGGCGGCGCGGGCTGATGCCGCAGCCGCCAGCCGATCTCGGCGACGTGCCGGTCGGCCTTCACATGGTTGCACCGGCGACACGCCGCGACCACGTTTTCCCAGGTGTGCTGCCCGCCACGGCTGCGCGGGATCACGTGGTCGACGCTGGTTGCGACGCCACCGCAGTACATGCACCGGCCGCCGTCGCGCGCGAAGAGCGCACGGCGGGTCAGCGGAACGGGGCCCCGAAAGGGCACCCGGACGAAACGCTTGAGACGGACCACACTGGGCGCGGGCATCGCGCGGGTCGCACTGTGCATCAGGGCGCCGGAATCCTCGAGGCTTACGGCCTTCTCATTGAGGACGAGGATGAGCGCGCGGCGGAGCGGTACGACGCCGAGCGGCTCGTACGACGCGTTGAGGACCAGGACATGCGGCACGGGTGCCTCCTTGTACGCCGGCGGCGCGTGGCTCGCGCCGGGACGATCTCCCCACAGTGTCCCCCGGTGCCTGGTCGGAGCGCCACCATGACCAGGTAACGGGTCGGAGGTGTTTTCGACCACACTTCTTTACTGCCCAGCATTTCGGCCGGGGCTACCCGAACGAGGGTGCGGACTGCCCGCGTTGCCCCGTTAGTGTGGTTGGTCTGCCCGATGTGCGGCGCGTGCCGCCCGGGTCTGCTGTCCCACACGGAAGGTCCTTGCTGTGTACTGGTCCGCTTCTCCGGTCGCCGCCGCGGCGCCGGATCCGTCCTCCATATCCGAGGCCACGGAGAAGGCCACCGACGCCGCCGGCTGGGTGCAGGCGAACTGGCAGAGCTGGCTCAGCGCCGGTCTGCGCATCATCCTCATCGTCGCGATCGCGGTGGTCCTGCGGTGGCTGGTGCGCCGCGCGATCACGAAGTTCGTCGCGCGCATGAACCGCTCCACGGTGGCCGCGCGCAACAGCGCGCTCGGCGGTCTGCTGGTGAACGCCGAGCGCCGCCGGCAGCGCTCCGAGGCCATCGGTTCGGTCCTCCGCAGCGTCGCGTCCTTCGTGATTCTCGGCACAGCGGCCCTGACGGTGCTCTCCGTCCTCAACATCAATCTCGCGCCCCTGCTGGCCAGCGCCGGCGTCGCGGGCGTCGCGATCGGCTTCGGCGCCCGCAACCTGGTCACGGACTTCCTCTCCGGCGTCTTCATGATCCTTGAGGACCAGTACGGCGTCGGCGACACCATCGACGCGGGCGTCGCCTCCGGCGAGGTCATCGAGGTGGGCCTGCGGGTCACGAAGCTGCGCGGCGCCGAGGGCGAGATCTGGTACGTACGCAACGGCGAGGTCAAGCGCATCGGGAACCTCAGCCAGGGCTGGGCCACGGCCAGTGTCGACGTCCAGCTCCGCGCGAGCGAGGACCTGGACCAGGTCCGCGAGGTCATCACCCGGGCGGGCGAGGACATGGCCAAGTCCGAGCCGTGGAACGAGCGCCTGTGGGAGCCGGTCGAGGTGCTCGGCCTCAGCGAGGTCTCCCTGGAGACCATGACGATCACCGTCTCCGCCAAGACGATGCCGGGCAAATCCTTCGCCGTCGCACGCGAACTCCGCTGGCGCATCAAGAAGGCCCTGGACGCGGCGGGCATCCGCATCGTCGGCAACCAGCCGGTCCCGGCGGAGGACGAGGAGGCCGCCGACCCGTCGGCCGCGGTGGCCGCCCCCTCGGCCTTCAACAACCCGCTCTCCGCCCAGTCGGTGGCCAGCAACCCGATCACTCCCCCGGCGTCCCAGGGGCCGTCCACCAGCCTGAACAAATAGCCGTAGCGGCGGCGGGGACGCCGGGCTCATTGACTACCCGAACGGGGAAGTTGCCGAGACGGCGTCATCGGGGCCGGAGGCCGCGGCCGACCGCTGGTCGGCGGCCGTCGGCTCCGCGCCGGTCTTGGGGCTGCGGATGAGCGCGAAGCCGGCGATGGCGCCCAGGAGCGCTACACAGGCCCCGACGATGAAGGCTGTGCGCATGCCGGTGGCGAAGGCGTGGTCGGCCGCCGTGTGGAAGGCGTTGCGGATGGGGGCGGGCACAGAGGCTGCCGTGCCGTTGATGTTGCCGGTGGCTACTTCTGTGGCCAGCGCACTCAGGTTGTGGTGCAGGCCGTGGAGGCTGCCGGCCTGGGAGGCCAGGTCGTGGGAGACGGCCGCGGCCAGGACCGCGCCGATGCCGCCGAAGCCGGCGGTCATGCCGACGATGCGCATGGTGGAGTTGATGCCGGAGGCCATGCCGGATCGGGCGGCGGGCACGATGCTGATGGCGACGTTGCTCATCTCGCCGTTGATGAGTCCGGTCCCCAGGCCACTGATCAGGCCGCCGATGGCGTAGTTGGTCCAGTCGCTGTGCAGCGGGGCGAAGGCCAGGAGAGTCGCGCCGACGGCGACCAGGAGCTGGCCGATGCCCAGCAGAGTGCGCGAGGAGATGCGGTTGGCCAGGCGCGCTCCGAGGGGGCCGGCGCCGAACAGGGGGATGGCGAAGGGCAGCATGGCCATGCCGGCCTGCAGCGGGCTGTAGTCCAGTACGCCTTGGAAGTAGAGCGGCGTGTACAGGAACAGGCCCCAGAAGGCGACGGACAGTACCAAGGGGGCCAGGCTGGCGCCGAGGAAGCTGCGGTTCGTGAAAAGGCGCAGGTCGATCAGCGGGTAGGGCTGTCGCAGCTCCACGGGGATGAAGGCGATGACGAGGACTGCCGCCGTGGCCAGGGTGGTGATGATGGTGGGGCTGCTCCAGCCGGTCTGCGGGGCTGTGACGATGGAGTAGACCACGAGCAGCACCGCACTGCTGAAGAGCACCAGGCCCTTGATGTCCAGGCGGGTGGCGTGCGGGTCCTTGGACTCCCGGGTGCGCAGCAGCCCCAGGATGAGCATGGCGATGCCGAACGGCGCATTGAGCAGGAACGCCCAGCGCCAGCCGCCCAGGTCCACGGCGAGTCCGCCGATGAAGGGGCCCAGGGACGCCCCCAGCCCGGAGGCGACACCGAAGACGGCGAAGGCACGGACCCGGCGGGGGCCGGTGAATTCCCGCACCAACAGGGCGAGGGAGGAACTGAACATCCCCGCGGCGCCGACGCCTTGGGCGATCCGTCCGGCGTTGAGCCAGAGCACGGCAGGTGCCAGACCGGCCAGCAGCGAGGCGGCGGTAAAGACGGCCAGTCCGGACAGGAACACCTTCCGGCGTCCGAAGAGGTCCGCGAGTCCGCCACCGGCCATCAGCAATGCGGCGAACGCCATGGTGTACCCGTTGATCACCCACTGCTGGTCGCTGAAACTCACAGAGAAATCGCGGTGGATGTCGCGCAGGGCGACCGAGGCGACGGTGTAGTCCAGGGGCAGGAGAAAGGTCGTCACGCTGCTGACGATCAGCGTGCCTACCGCATGGCTCATACGCGGTTCGGAGGCGACGGGGCTCGGGGCAGGGGGCAGGGCCGGAGTCGGGGTCATGCACGTCCTAGATCGGCTTCGGGGCGCATCGCGGGCGCGAGCGCGAATACTTACCGGAGCGACCCTGGCAGCCGGCCGTACCCGAGGTCTGGCAGCTATCGGACCAGCACACCTGCCGGAAGGAAGTCACCCGGCCAGGCTCGTAGGCCGACGCCGCGGTGCCTCTCGCGCAGACGTAAGGAGCCGGGAGCCGTCGGCGGGCAGGTTCCACAGCTGCATGAGCGCGTAGGAGCGCCAGGGGCGCCAGTCCTCGGCGCGGCGCATGGCTGCCGGTACGGGATCGGTCGTCTCCCCCAGGCTCCGCAACGCCCGGATGGTCGCCGGAGCCTGGGGAAGGAACACATCGGGGTCCTTGAGCGCCCGCATGACGAGGTAACCCGCCGATTGTCCGGTCAGGCCGGCCCGGATCAGCCTGCGCTCGGTGTCCGTCCGGTCGCCGCCGTCGCTGAGTGTCAGGTCGCCGGCAGCCAAGTCGGTGGCGACCTTGCGCAGCAGGTGGGCCGCAGGGGGCGGGAGCAGGTCGGCCGGCGGCGCCTCGGCCACGGCTTCGGCCGTGGGGAAGAGATGGGTCACCGCGCCCATCGGGGACACCAGCGGCCGGCCGAGACGGCGCGTGAGCGCGGCCGCGGCCGACCGGGCTCGGCGCCCGGGGAGCGCCTGCCGCAGAACGGCGCGCAGCAGGAGTTCCTCGGGGTCGGCCGCGCCCGGTACGCGTAGCCCCGGATGGCCGGCGACGAGAGGTGCCATGAGCGGCTCATCGGCCAGGATTTCTGTGACCGCCAGTGGATCGGCGTCCAGGTCCAGCAAGTGGCGGCACCGGTGGATGGCGGTGGCCAGGTCCCGTATGTCCTCCAGCCTGAACCGCGCCTCGACACAGCCGGGTTGTGGGGCGAGAGCGACGGCGCCCGCGCCGTGTGGCAGCCGCAGGCTCCTGCGATAGGTGCCGCTCTCGACCTCCTCGACGCCCGGGACCGCGCGTACGGCGAGGAAGCGCAACAGAGCCCGCCCATCGAAAGGTTCGCGGACCGCGAGGCGTACCGCGATGGTTCCGGCGGCCTGAGCAGTGGGCAAGCCCGCCGCGTCCCTCAGAGCGCTGGGGGTGCGGTCGAAGACGGCCGCCATGGTGGCGTTGAACTGGCGGACACTGGAGAACCCCGCGGCCATCGCCACATCGGTGATCCGCAGCCCGGTCGTCTCCAGGAGGATGCGGGCGGTCTGCGCCCGCTGGGCGCGGGCGAGGGTCTGTGGGCCGACGCCGACCTCGGCGATGAGCAGGCGGTGCAGGTGACGTGTGGTGTACCCCAGCCGTGTGGCCAGCCCGCCGACTCCTTCACGATCACAGACGCCGTCCGCGATCAGGCGCATGGCACGGCCCACCGTATCGGCCCGCAGGTTCCACTCGGGCGATCCGGGGCTGGCGTCCGGGTTGCACCGCTTGCACGCGCGGTATCCGGCCTCTTGGGCCGCCGCCGCGCTCCGGTAGAAGCGAACGTTCTTCCGCTTGGGACAGCCCGGGCAGCTGGGACGGCAATAGATGCCGGTGGTGACAACGGCGGAGTAGAACAGCCCGTCGAAACGAGTGTCCCGGCTCAGCGTGGCACGCCAGCAGCGTTCGAAGTCGAGCACGGTACAGAGAATTCCAGCAGGAAGTGCGCGGTGCTGGCAGCTATCGGACATGCATGGTTCACGAAGCCCCCAGCGCGTCGACGAACGCGACCCACGCGTCGTCGGAGAACACGACCACGGGCCCGCCCGGCCGCGTGCTGTCCCGCACCGGCACGACACCTCCCGGAACGTTGTCAGCGACCTCTACGCAATCCCCGCCCTGCGTGTTGCTGTAGCTGGACTTGCGCCAAGCTGCGGCGTCGAGAACGGGTCGGGATACGAACGTCACGGTAGGTGTCCTCCAGCACGCTCCGAATCAGGCCGGCCGATGCCGCGCACGGCAGGGCCTGGGCCTGCAAGTGGTCGAATGCTAGAGCGTATTCCTTGACCGTTGCAGCCTTCTCGACCAGCTCTCCGGAGTGTGAACTCTCCAGATACGCCATGTCGGGGCCGTTGGGGAAGGAGAGCACGGTGAGCGATCCCCCCAGCATCGGATGCGCACCCTGGTCGAATGGCAGGACCTGCATTGTGACGTGCTCCCACTCATCCATCACGTGCAGCAAGTACTCCAACTGCTCACGCATGACGACCGCTCCTCCTACGCGGCGCCAAAGGACAGCCTCGTCGAGGACGGCCCACAACACCGGGGCGTCCGGCCGCTCCAACAAGGACCGCCGGGCCGTCCTGGCTGTGACCATCTCTTCCAGGTTCTTCCCCACACTGGGGTGAGCCACGGACAGCAATGCCCGTGCATAGGGCTTGGTCTGGAGCAGGCCCGGCACCGTATGCGCCAGGTACTTACGGATTTTGCACGCCTGCGGCTCCAACGCCATGTATCTCCGCACCCAGTCCGGAAACGGCGTCCGTCTCGCGTGTCCCCACAGCTCCTTCAAATCGCCGTCCGCGCCGAGGACCCGGTCCAGCGCTTCGGAGACGTCCTCAGGCGGGGTCTCCCTGCCCAGTTCGAACTGGGCGATGCGGCTGTGCGCGATCGGCACCTGCGCGCCCAGCTCGCGCTGGGTCCACCCCGCCTTCGTGCGCAGCCTGCGCAACTTCGCGCCATACAGCGCCGGCAGGGACTCGGTCGGGTCGAGTTCTTTCGGTAGAACCTCCGAAAGAAGAACCCTGGCCATGCACCACGATGCCGCCCTGGTCCATCGCCGTCCGCCATGCCCGCGTGCCGCGCGACCGCCATATCGAGACCCGCCTTCTGGCGCTCCGTACCCCCGACGCGCTTGCGGAGGCCCCCACTGGCGTACGCATCGAGGTGCATGACGCGTCGTGCGGGCAACCGCGCCCGCTCACGCCCGATTCCCATGCCCCGGGTGGCCGCGGCCTGCTGCTGGTCGCCACCCTCGCCGAGCGATGGGGTGTCAGCGCCCGCCTCGGGCCCGGCAAGGCCGTCTGGGCCGAGCTCCTGAATTGAATCCTGCCCCGGCCATTGACGGGCCCGTGACGGGGACTTACCTTCCTGGAAGTTGATTGGAAAGTTTCCTAACAGATCGGCTTCCGGGCAGGTCGCGGATCGACGAACGGCGGGTGGGTGGGAATGGCGGGGACGCCTCGGGTGCTGCGGGCGATGAACGACCGGGCCGCGCTGGAACTGCTCGTGGCGCACGGGCCGTTGACGCGCACCCGGATCGGGGAGCTGACCGGGCTGTCCAAGCCCACCGCTTCGCAGCTGCTGGGACGGCTGGAGGCGGCCGGGCTGGTGCGGACGACCGGGAACGTGACCGGGCGGCCCGGGCCCAGCGCGCAGCTGTACGAGGTGAATCCGGCGGCGGCGTACGTGGCCGCGCTGTCGGCCGACCCCGGGGGCGTCACCGCCGTGGTCGCGGACATCACCGGTGCGGTGGTGGGGGAACAGCGGGTCGCGGCCGACGCCGTCGTCGCCGAGGGCGCCGGGAGCGTGACCGCGCGGGTGGTGGTCGCGGCCGTGGACGGGGCACTGGAGAAGGCCGGGCTGGGCCGGGGGGAGCTGCACGGGGTCGTCATCGGGACGCCGGGCGCGCTGGACCCGCGTACCGGCGAGCTGCGGTACGCGCCGCACCTGCCCGGCTGGCACTCGCGGTCACTGCTGGGCGAGTTGGGGGACGCGCTGGGCGCGCCCGTCGTCATCGAGAACGACGTCAATCTCGCGGCGCTGGCCGAGCAGCACGACGGGTCGGCGCAGGATCATGATGACTTCGTGCTGGTGTGGGTGGACGAGGGGGTCGGTGCGGCGATCGTGTTGGGGGGCACGTTGCTGCGCGGGGCTACCGGCGGGGCCGGGGAGATCGGGTACATGCCGCTGCCCGGCGCGCCGCTCGCGCGGGGCGGGCCGGACGCGGCGGCCGCGCCGGACGCGGGCGGCGGATTCCAGAGCCTGGTGGGGCAGCCCGCCGTGCTCGCAATCGCCCGCGGCCTGGGGCGGGAGCCGGCCGATGTCACCGAGGCGCTCGCGGATCCGGGCGTCGTGGACGAGGTGGCGCGCCGGCTGGCGACCGGGCTCGCGGCGGTGGTCGCGGTGGTCGATCCCGAGCTGGTGGTGCTGTCGGGGATCGTCGCGCAGGCGGGCGGCGAGCGGCTGCGCGCGCGGGTCGAGGAGGAGCTGACCGGGCTCGCGCTCCCCCGCCCGCAGCTGCGGATCAGCGACATCGAGGGCGATCCGATCCTGACGGGCGCCCTGCGGACCGCCCTCGTGCAGGCGCGGGACGCCGTCTTCGACACGGCCTGAGGGCCGGGCCTCGTCCGTACCGCGGCAACCGTCCGCCTCGAAAGGAGTCTTCTGTCATGCCTTCTGTCATGTCCCCGGCAAGACGCCTGCGCGCCGCCGTCGCCACGGCCGCCGCGCTCACCGCCCTCCTCGCCGCCTGCGCCAACCCCGGCGTCGGCAGCGACCGGGACGACCCGACGAAGCCGGTCACGCTGAAGTTCTGGCACGGCTGGTCGGCGCCGGGAGAGGTCAAGGCGATCGACGATTCGCTCGCCCGCTTCCAGCGGCTGCACCCCAACATCCATGTCGTGGCGACCGGGAACGTCTCGGACGAGACGACCAATCAGGCGCTGCGGGCCGGCGGCGGCGACGCCCCCGACGTGGTGTCCTCCTTCACGACCAACAATGTGGGGCAGTACTGCGATTCGGGGATGTGGACGGATCTCGACCCGTTCATGGAGCGCGGCCATCTCGACAAGAAGAAGGTGTTCCCGAAGACGTTGCTGGAGTACAGCAGTTATGCGGGGAAGCAGTGCGCGCTGCCGCTGCTCGCCGACGCGTACGGCATGTACTACAACAAGGACGCGTTCGCCGAGGCCGGGATCGCGCGACCACCGCGCACCATGTCGGAGCTGGCGCGGGACGCGGAGAAACTCACGAAGCGGAAGAAGGACGGCTCGTACGAGCGGGTGGGATTCCTGCCCAACTTCCGGATGTACCAGAACAGTCCGGACCGGCTGCTGACGCAGTGGGGGCCGACGTATTTCGACGGCGCGGGGCATTCCCGGCTGGCGGAGGAGAAGGCGCTGCCGGAGTTCTTCCGTACCACGGGGAAGCTGATGAAGGCGCAGGGCGGTTATGCCGCGCTGGAGAAGTTCCGTACGACGTTCGGTGACGAGATGTCCTCGCAGAACGCCTTTCTCACCGGGAAGCTGGCCATGCACATGGACGGCGAGTGGCGGGGGCTGATGCTGGACGAGGCGAAGGCCGGGTTCCGGTGGGGGACGGCGCCGCTGCCGGTGCCGGACGACCGGCCGGAGACGTACGGCCGCGGCTTCCTGACCGGGACGGTCGTGGGCATCGCGCACAGCAGCCGGCATCAGAACGCGGCGTGGGAACTGGTGAAGTTCCTGACCGCGGACACCGGTCAAGTGGTGCGGTTCGCCAATGCCATTCACAATGTCCCGTCGACGAAGGCCGCGCTGAAGTCGCCCGCGCTGGACGCGGACCGGTCGTTCCGCACCTTCCTCGATATCGCACGCAATCCGTACAGCACGGCGCTGCCGCCCTCCACGAACGGCGGCCAGTACGTCGTCTCGCTGCGGGACTTCGCCTACAAGGTGGAGGCGGGAGAAGTGCCGGACCTACGGGCCGGATTGCGTGAGCTCGATGCCCAGATAGACGCCGACACCCTCCAGTCCAAGAGCTGAGGACCCGCCATGGCTCTCTCCCACGCGCCCGCATTGCGGCGCAAGCACCGCCGTTCCCGGCTCCGTACGCTCGGTTTTCTCTCACCGTGGCTGGTCGGCTTCTCGGTCTTCTTCGCGTATCCGCTGCTCGCGACGGTCTATTTCTCGTTCATGCACTACAACCAGATCAAGGAGCCCACCTTTGTCGGGCTGCGGAACTGGACGTACGTGCTGACGCAGATGCCGCTCTTCGGACCCGCCCTGTGGAACACGCTGTGGCTGGTCGTCGTCATGGTCGCGCTGCGGGTGGTCTTCGGTCTCGGCATCGGGATGCTCGTCACGAAGATCAAGGCGGGGGTCGGGTTCTTCCGCACCGCCTTCTACGTGCCGTATCTGGCGCCGCCGGTCGCCGCGACCGTCGCCTTCGTCTTCCTCCTCAACCCGAGCAGCGGGCCCGTCAACGAGATCCTGTCGGCGGTCGGCATCGACTCGCCGCCGACCTGGTTCAACGATCCGACGTGGGCCAAGCCGTCGCTGGTGATGCTCTCCCTGTGGGGCATCGGTGACCTGATGGTCATCTTCATGGCCGCGCTGCTGGACGTGCCGAAGGAGCAGTACGAGGCGGCGGAGCTGGACGGGGCCGGCGCCTGGGCGCGGTTCCAGTACGTCACCTGGCCGTCGATCACCCCGATCGTGATGTTCGCGGTGGTGACCGGCGTCGTACAGACGATGCAGTACTACACGCAGGCCCTGGTCGCCGGGAAGCTCGCCTCGGGGGTCTCGATCGGGCCCGGCACGGTCATCCAGCCCGGCTATCCAGACCACGCCACGCTCACCGTGCCGCAGCTCGTCTACTCGCTCGGCTTCCAGAACTTCAACACCGGCGCCGCGTGCGTGCTCTCGCTCGTGCTCTTCGCGATCGCGATGGCCTTCACCACGTTGCTGATGCGCAAGCGCGCCGGCCTGCTCTCGGCGGAGGACTGATCCGCGATGCTCACGAGACGTAAACCCCTGCTGCACTGGATCGCGGTGCACGCCGTGGCCGTCGCCGCGGCCCTCTTCTTCCTCCTCCCCTTCATCTTCGTCTTCCTGACCTCGGTGATGGGCGACGGCCAGGCGATGAGCGGGGAGCTGTGGCCGCGGGAGTGGCACTGGTCCAACTACGTGCAGGTCTTCACCACGCCCGGCTTCCTGGACTGGTGGCGGAACTCGCTGATGTACGCGGTGCTGGGCACGGTGTTCACGGTGTGCTCGTCGGTCCCCGTAGCGTACGCGCTGGCCAAGTTCCGCTTCCGAGGGCGGCGGACGGCGATGCTGCTGGTGATCTCGACGATGATGCTGCCGCCGCAGGTCATCGTGGTCCCGATGTATCTGGTGTGGGCCCAGCAGTTCCATCTGTCCGGCTCGCTGTGGCCGCTGATCATCCCGATGGCGTTCGGGGACGCGTACTCCATCTTCCTGCTGCGGCAGTTCCTGCTGACGATCCCGAAGGAGTACCTGGAGTCGGCGCGGGTGGACGGCTGCGGGGAGCTGCGGACGCTGCTGCGGATCGTCGTGCCGATGGCGAAGCCCGGCATCGCGGCCGTCGCCCTCTTCCAGTTCTTCTACTGCTGGAACGACTATTTCGGGCCGCAGATCTACGCCGCGCAGAACCCGGGCGCCTGGACGCTGTCCTACGGCCTGGAGACGTTCAAGAGCGCGCACATGGTCGACTGGAACCTCACCATGGCGGCGACGCTGCTGGTCATGGCTCCGGTGATCGTCGTTTTCTTCTTCGCGCAGCGCGCCTTCGTCGAAGGCGTCACTCTCACAGGAGTCAAGGGATGAGGCACGGATGAAACTTGCAGTGGTCGGCGGGGGTTCGACCTACACCCCCGAACTCATCGACGGTTTCGCGCGGTTGCGTGACGTGCTGCCGGTGGACGAGCTGGTACTGGTCGATCCGGCGGCGGAGCGGCTGGAGCTGGTGGGCGGGCTGGCCCGGCGGATCTTCGCCAAGCAGGGCCACCCGGGCCGGATCACCTGGACGGACGATCTGGACGCCGGGGTGGACGGCGCGGACGCGGTACTGCTGCAGCTGCGCGTCGGCGGGCAGGCGGCCCGCGACCAGGACGAGACCTGGCCGCTGGAGTGCGGCTGCGTGGGCCAGGAGACGACGGGCGCGGGCGGGCTCGCCAAGGCGCTGCGCACGGTGCCGGTGGTCCTGGACATCGCGGAGCGGGTGCGCCGCCGCAACCCGCGCGCCTGGATCGTGGACTTCACCAACCCGGTCGGGATCGTGACGCGGGCGCTGCTCACCGCCGGGCACCGCGCCGTCGGGCTGTGCAACGTGGCGATCGGGTTCCAGCGGAAGTTCGCGCGGCTGCTGGACGTGGCGCCGCGGGACGTCCAGCTCGAACACGTCGGGCTGAACCATCTGACCTGGGAGCGGGCCGTGCGCGTCGGCGGCGAGGACGTGCTGCCGAAGCTGATCGCCGAGCACGGCGACGCCATCGCCGCCGACCTGCACATGCCGCGCACGCTGGTCGAGCGCCTCGGCGTGGTCCCCTCGTACTACCTGCGGTACTACTACCAGCACGACGAGGTCGTACGGGAGCTGCGCACCAAGCCGTCGCGCGCCGCCGAGGTCGCGGCGATGGAGAAGGAACTGCTGCGGATGTACGGCGATCCGGCGCTGGACGAGAAGCCGGAGCTGCTGGGCAAGCGGGGCGGCGCCTTCTACTCGGAGGCGGCCGTCGCGCTCACGTCCTCGCTGCTGCGGACGCGTCGTTCCGAGGAGGGGGGCGACGTGCAGGTGGTGAACGCGCTGAACAACGGGACGCTGCCGTTCCTGCCGGACGACGCGGTGATCGAGGTGCCGGCCACGGTGGATGCGCAGGGCGCGACGCCGGTGCCCGTACGCCCGCTGGAGCCGCTGTACGCCGGTTTGATCGCGAACGTCACGGCGTACGAGCACTTGGCGCTGGAGGCGGCCCTGAAGGGCGGCCGGGACCGGGTCTTCGAGGCACTGCTCGCGCACCCGCTCATCGGCCAGATCGACTACGCGGACCGGCTGGCCGACGAGCTGATCGCGCACAACCGGGAGCATCTGGCGTGGGCCTGAGCGGGAACGGGGGCGGGGACGGGAACTGGGGCGGGGACGGGAACGTGAGCGGGAACGGGGGCGGGGCGCGCGCCTACGGGGCGAATCGAACTACCTCGTCCCCCCAGCAGGGGGTTACCCAAGGGGAGCGGCGCGAGAACGTCTCGTACGGGGCGGCGCTGCTCGCCGTGGACGCGGGGAACAGCAAGACCGATGTGGCGGTGGTCGGCGCGGACGGGAGCGTGCTCGGTGCCGTACGCGGCGGCGGCTTCCGGCCGCCCGCGGACGGCGCCGAGCGGGCCGTGGCCGGGCTCGCGGAGCTCGTCGACGCGGCCCTGGCGCAAGCGGGCACCGGCCGGGTCGGGCACCTGTCCGCCTGCCTGGCCAACGCCGACCTGCCCGTGGAGGAGGAGCGGCTGACCGCCCTTCTGGCGGCGCGCGGCCGGTCGGACACGGTGACCGTCGCCAACGACACCTTCGCGCTGCTGCGGGCCGGGCTGCCGGACGGCGGCGGGCACACCGGCGTCGCGGTGGTCTGCGGTGCCGGCATCAACTGCTCGGGGCTCGGCCCCGACGGCCGTACCGCGCGCTTCCCCGCCATCGGGCGCATCTCCGGCGACTGGGGCGGCGGCGGGCACCTCGCCGAGGAGGCGCTGTGGTGGGCGGCGCGGGCCGAGGACGGGCGGGGCGCGCCCAGCGCCCTCGCGGACCGGCTGCCCGCGCACTTCGGGCTGTCCGCCATGCCGGAGCTGATCGAGGCGCTGCACTTGGGGGACATTCCGGCCGGCCGCCGCCACGAGCTGGTGCCGGTGCTGTTCGCGGTGGCCGCCGAGGGGGACGAGGTGGCGCGGGCGCTCGTGGCGCGCCAGGCCGAGGAGATCGTCCTCATGGCCACGGTCGCGCTGCGCCGTCTGGACCTGCTGGACGAGCCGGTGCCGGTGGTCCTGGGCGGCGGGGTACTGGCGGCGCGCCATCCGGTGCTGCACGAGGCGGTTCTCGCGCTGCTCGCCGAACGCGCCCCGAAGGCGGTACCGGAGGTGGTCACCGCTCCCCCGGTGCTCGGCGCCGCCCTGCTGGCCCTGGACACCACGGGCGCACCGGCCACCGCGTACGCCCGCCTGCGCGCCCATTACGCCTGACCCATTACGCCGGGCGCCGGGCGGCCCACACCCTCCGCTCGGTGCGGACGACGAGGTCGTCGCGGTGCAGCAGGCTGTGCGGTCCGTCGCTGTCCAGGAGGGTGTCGAGTACGGACAGGTCGTCGGCCGCGACCCGGCCGTCGAGCGCGGTACGCATGCGGCCCAGCACCCCCTGTGCGTACCGGCCGGTGGCCTCGGGCAGCGGGGAGGTCAGTTCGACGGTGAACGGCCGCTCGGCCGCGATGGCGAACCCGGCCCGGGACAGCAGCGGCCCCCAGTCGGCACCCAGGTGCGGCACCGTCTCGGCGTGCAGCCCGGCCAGCGCGGCGCGGCAGCGGGCCTCCAGCCCCGGGCGCCCGATGCCGAGGTCGTCGGGCAGGAAGCAGGGGTTTCCGGCCATCTCGATCACGGCCAGCAGCCCGCCCGGGGCCAGCGCCGTGTACGCCTCGCGCAGCGCGCGGTCGGGGTCGCTCATGTGGTGCAGCGCCGCCGACGCCCACACCAGGTCCACGCCGCCGAAGTCCGGCCAGGCCGCGTCCAGATCGGCCTCGACGGTGCGCACCCGGTCCGCCACGCCCAGCTCGCGGGCCTTGCCCTGAAGGTGGTGCAGGAGCCGCGGGGAGGCGTCGGCGGCGATCGCTTCGGCGCCCTCGAAGCGCCGGAGCAGCGCGAAGGTTCCGGTGCCGGCCCCGCTGCCCAGGTCGAGTACGCGGCGCACGGGCCGCTCCGCGGTCAGTTCCGCCAGCCACGCGGTCAGCTCGGTCAGGTGGGCGTGCAGGACGTCCGCTTCCAGGTCGAGCAACTCGGCGACGTAGGGCTCGTCGTGCGGCGCTCCGGGTCCGGAAGCGTGGTGCTGGTGCTGATGCGCGTGGGGTGTCATGCCCTCGACCCTACGAGCGCCTTGCCTCAGCGACATACCATATTGCTTATGACGCAAGAAGACGAAGACCTCGATGTCCTCGTGCGCAAGCGGATCCGGGGGCTGCGGGTCGCCATGGGCTGGTCGCTCGACGATCTGGCCGCGCGCTGCTACCTGAGCCCCTCCACCCTGAGCCGTATCGAGACGGGCCACCGGCGGATCGGCCTGGACCAGCTGACCGCGATCGCCCGGGCCCTGGGCGCCACGCTGGACCAGCTCGTGGAGACCGCCACCGACGACGTGATCATCAGGCCGCAGCACCACGCGGCACGCGGGCTCACCACCTGGATGCTGAAGCGGGACCCCGGCGTCACGGTCGCCAGGCTGCGCCTCACGGAGCCGGCCCCGACCGGCAGGGGTGCGCAGAAGGCCCACCCGGGGCAGGACTGGTTCACCGTCCTGTCCGGGACCGTCGTACTGCTGCTGGGGGACCGCCGGATCCTCGTCGAGGAAGGGCAGGCGGCCGAGTTCTCCACGATGATCCCGCACGCCTTCGGGGCGCAGGGCGGCCCGGCGGAGATCCTGGGGATCTTCGACCACGACGGACAGCGCACCCACCTGCGGTCGGCCGACTGAAAGCCGCCCAGTGGCCGCCCGGCGGCCGTCAGTCGTCCAGCGGCAGGGCCAGATCCCGTACGTGACCGGCGAGCAGCTTCACCGCGGCGTCCACCGCGGCCGCCCCGTCCCGCTCCCGGATCGCCTCGACGAGGAGGTGGTGCGGGTCGGTGGGCGCGGCCGTCGCGGTGTCCAGGCAGGCGGCGCGGCGCAGCTCCGCGCGGAGGGCGGTGCTCAGCGAGCGGTAGATGTCGGCCAGTACGGGATTGGCGCTCGCCTCGGCGACCAGGACGTGGAAGTCGGCGTCGGCGGCGGTGAACGCCTCGTCCTCGTGTGCCGCGAGCGCCGCCCGGCGCCGGGCCAGCGCCGCCTCTATGGCGGCGAGCTGGGCGTCCGTGCGGTGCCGCGCCGCCTGCCGTGCCGCGATCACGTCCAGGCCCTGCCGGACCTGCGTGACGTGGGTCAGCTCGGCGCGCTCCAGGCGGCGGCGGAGCGCCACGGCGCTGTCGTCGTCGGAGAGGACGAACGTGCCGTCGCCCTGCCGGGTCTCCAGCAGCCCGGAGTGCACGAGGGCGCGGATCGCCTCCCGTACGGAGGCCCGGCTCACCTGCAGCGTCTCGGACAGAGCGCTCTCGGGCGGAATGCGGCTGCCCACCGGCCAGACCCCCTTGAGGATCTGTTCCCGGATCTCGTCCGTCGCGGTCTCCACCAGCGACACCCTGCGTACTGTCCGCACCGCACCGCTCCATTTCCCAGGTCACCTGACGTCAGGCAACTGTAGCCAGCCCGGACGGCTCCCGGCTGCCCCTTGGGAGAAGCCGGGGAACCGAACACCGTACGAACGCGTGAAGAGAGGCGACGGGGGCGAAAGGTGCGGGGCCGGCCACGGGGCGCGAACGAGATCGCGATACGAACAAGATCCAGTCAATACCTGTGTGGTTGTCGGTCCCTGCGGCCATACTGCTGGCGGTGCACCCCTGCCCGCGGCGCGGGCCGCGGGGCACGGTCAGCGACCGAGGGGGAGGTTCCGTGTCATACCCGCCGACCGGCAGCGCGGCACCGCCCGCGCCCGCAGCGACCCCCGGACCGGGCGCGGCCGCAGCGGAACCGACCGCTCCCCCGCCGCCGTCCGGCGAGCGCGCCGTATGGGCCGAGGCGCTGCGGCGGCTGCGCGCCGCCATGCTCACCGAGCCGGGCCGGCTGCGCTTCATCGGTGCCGTACTGGCCGCGCTGGTCGTGCTGTTCGGCGCGCTGACCGCCTGGCAGGTGGCGGACCGGTCGGCCGCCGCCGACGACGTCCTGGGGAGCAGCCAGCCGCTGAGCCGGGACGCGGCCGACATCTACCGCTCGCTGGCGGACGCCGACACCACGGCGGCCGGCGGCTTCCTGGCCGGCGACCGGGAGAGCGCGGCCAGCCGCCGGCGCTACAAGGACGACATCTCGACCGCCGCCAAGCTGCTGGTCCGGGCCTCCGCCAACTCCCGGGGCTCGAAGGCGGCCCGGGACCGCATCGAGCGGCTGAACGACGGCCTGCCGCGGTACACGGGCCTGGTGGAGACGGCGCGGATGTACAACCGGCAGGGCCTGCCGGTGGGCGGCGCGTACCTCCAGTACGCCAACAACCAGATGCGCACCCAACTGCTGCCCGCCGCCCGGCAGCTCTACGACACCGAGACCGCCCGGCTCGACGCCGACTACGAGGACGCCACGGCCTGGCCCTGGGTCGCGGTGGCCGTCGGCGCGCTCGCGATCGGCGGGCTCGGCTGGGCGCAGCGCCGCAACTACCGGCGGACGAACCGGGTGTTCAACCACGGCCTGCTGATCGCCACCACCGCGTCCGTGGGCGTCCTGCTGTGGATGGTGGCGGGGCACGCCGTCGCCCGCGCGGGGCTCGACGACTCCATCGAGCACGGCGCGAAGTCCCTGCGGGTGCTCAACGAGGCGCGGATCGCGACACTGCAGGCGCGCGGCGACGAGAACCTCACGCTGGTGGCGCGCGGCGGCAAGGTCACCGCCGACCAGCAGGACTTCTACGAGGTCGAGTACGCCGCCGGCATGAAGGCGCTGGCGGGTGACGGGAAGGGTGCGGACGCCCGGGCGGGCGGCAAGCTGCGGGAGGCGCTGTCCCTGGCGGACGACGCGGCGGGCCGCGCGCCGGTGCAGGAGGCGCTGGCGAACGTACGGGAGTGGCGCTCGCGGCACGCCGAAGCGCGCGCGGAGAACGACCGGGGCGACTACGAGGGCGCGCTGGCGAAGGTGATCGGGAAGGACCGGCCCACGAAGGAGTCCTTCGACAAGGTGGACGCGGCGCTGAAGCAGGCGCTCCGGCACGAGCAGACCGAGTTCCACGACGCGGCGCGCGACGGCCGGCACGCGCTGGACGGGCTCGCCGTGGGGGCGGCCGTGCTGGCCGTGCTGGCGGCGGCCGGCGCGGTGCTGGGCATCGGCCGCAGGCTGTCGGAGTACCGGTGACGAGGGCGGGGATGAGCATGCGCGCGCGAATGGCGGACCTCGGGTCGGCGCTGGCTCCGGTGGCCGCCGGCATGGGTGTGATGGCCGCGGCCGCCGCGGTGCTGGTGCCGGTGCTCAGCAGCGGCCCCGCCGTGCCGCACGACCCGCCGCTCCCCTCTCCGCCGCGCGCCGCGACGGCCGCGCCCGCCGCCGCCGGCTGCACGGAGGCGAACGCGGCGGAGAGCCTGCGGCCCTCCCCGGCCGACGGCGCCGCGGTGAAGCGGATCAAGAAGGCGGGCGTCCTGGTCGTCGGCGTCGACCAGAACAGCTACCGCTGGGGCTACCGCGACCCCGACAACCCCAAGAACCTCATCGGCTTCGACATCGACCTGGCGAAGGCCATCGCCCGGGACATCCTCGGGCCGCACCCGCACATCGTGTACCGCGCGATCCCCACCAACCAGCGCATCGACGCCGTGAAGCAGCGCAAGGTGGACATGGTCGTGCGGACGATGACGATCAACTGCCAGCGCAAGAAGGACGTCGCCTTCTCCACCGCCTACTTCAAGGCCGGCCAGCAGGTGCTCGCGCCCAAGAGGTCGTCGATCGACGCGTTCGACGACTCGCTGCGGGGGAAGAAGATCTGCACGGCGAAGGGGTCGACGGGCGAGCAGGAACTGGACGGTGAGGACCACGGCGCGACGGTCATGACCGTACCGAACCAACTCGACTGCCTGGTGCGGCTGCAGCTGGGCGAGGCCGACGCGGTCGTGACGGACAGCGCGCTGGCCGCCGGCCAGGCCGCGCAGGACCCGACCGTGGAGCTCAAGGGCGAGCCGTTCAGCACGGACCTGTACGGCGTCGCCATGAACAAGGAGGACGAGGACCTGGTGCGGCGGGTGAACAAGGTGCTGGAGGACTACCGCGCGGGCGGCGCCGACAGCCCCTGGACGACCGCGTACGACAAGTGGCTCAAGGCCGACCTGCCGGGCGTCTCCGGGCCGCCGGCGCCCCAGTACAGCGACTGACGGGACCGGCCGGGCCGCCCCGCGCCCGGCCGCCGCAGCGCACCGTACGCACGCACTCTGGAGAGGTGATCGATGGGGGTCCCTGGACCCGCCCCGGCCATGAGCCGCGACGAGGTGGACCGCGCCCTCGGCAGGCTCGGCGCCGAGCACGAAGCGATCGAGACCTCGCTGCTGGCGCTGCAGGACCACGCCGGCCGCCGCCTCCTGGAGGGCGCCGAGCTGACCGGCGTCACCAAGGACCGCTGGGCGAGTGCCGAGCAGCGGATCACGGTGCTCTGGGCGCACTTCGAGGCGTACAGCGCGGCGCTGGAGGCCGCCCGCGAGCTGCGCGCCCGCCGCCGCTGGCTCTCCCAGGAGGACCTGGCCACCCTCACCGACATGCTGCGCGGCGACGGCGTCACGGTCTCCGGCGGCGCGGCCGTCGGCGGCCTCACCAAGCTCAGCGAACAGCTCAGCCTGGAGGCGCTGGTCGACCGGATGAACGGGCTGTACGCGTCGGCGCTGGACGTCATCGTCAGCGCCGACTCCGTATGGACCGCGCTGCCCGCCCGGATCGACCTGCTCGCCGCCGAACTGCGGCGCACCCGCTCCCTCGCGCACTCCGTCGGCGTCCGCCCCGGCGAGCACCCCTCCGGCGACGACCTGGAGCAGATCACCGACGAGCTGACCCGGCTGCGCGCCGAGGTGCTCGCCGACCCGCTCGCCTTCTGGGTGCCCGCCGCCGACGCCAGCGCCGCGCCCGGCGGCGGCCACCCGGACACCGAGCGGTACGACCGCGCGGCCCGCGCCCTGGAGGACGTACGCCGCGAGATCGAGGCGGTCCTCGCGGTGCGCCAGGACGCCGAGCGGCGGCTGATGCAGGTGCGCGACCTGCTCTCGCGGGCCGACCGCACGCTCACCGAGGCGCGGGCGGCGCGCGGCGAGGTGCTCGCGAAGATCGCCGCGTCCGAAGTACCGGCCGTCTCGGGCCCGTCGACCGCGCTGCACGAACAGCTCGCCACCGCCGTCGACTACCGCAGACGCTCCCAGTGGCACCTGCTGTCGCCGCTGCTGGAGAGCCTGGAGGAGCGCGCCGAGGAGGAGCTGCTGCGCGCCCGCGAGTCGCTGACCGCGGTGACCGCGCCGCTGGCCGTCCGCGCCGAGCTGCGCGGCCGGCTCGACGCGTACAAGGCGAAGACGGCGCGGCACGGCCTGGCCGAGGACCCGTTCCTGATCGAGCGGTACGACCTGGCCCGCCGGATGCTGTGGAGCGCGCCCTGCGACCTGCGCGCCGCCGAGAACGCCGTACTGCGTTACCAGCAGGCGGCGGCCGAGGCGCTGGCGGCCGGGGCGCCGGACCGCGAGGGGGAGTCATGACCGGCGAGAAGGACGCCGCCTGCCAGCGGCCGGAGTGCGCCGGCCGCTACGAGGACGTCGGCGGCGGCGAACTGTACTGCGACACCTGCGGCTTGGCGCCGGTCGTCTCGCCGACCGGCATGGTGGCCTCGCCGCCGACCGGCGTCGCGGCGGCCGGCCGCTCCGCCGACTCCTCGCAGAGCTCCGGCAGCGCCCGTACGTCGTCCTCCTCCCGCTCCTCCGGCTCCCGGCGCTCGGTCTCCGGGCGTCTCTCCCGCTCGCTGTCCGGCCCGTCGACCCGCTCGGTGTCCGTGCGCAGCGCCGGTTCGGGGCCGGGCTCCGGGTCCGGCTCGGGCCCGGGGCGCGGGCGGCTGGGGGCCGGGCTGGTGGCGGTCCCGGACGTGCCGCGGCCCGATCCGCGCACGGTCGTGCTGGAGAACCCGGAGGTCCCCGAGCGCAAGCGGTTCTGCAGCCGCAGCGACTGCGGGGCGCCGGTGGGCCGGGCGCGCAGCGGGCGGCCCGGGCGTACGGAAGGTTTCTGCACCAAGTGCGGCCACCCGTACAGCTTCATGCCGAAGCTGCGGGCCGGCGATGTGGTGCACGGCCAGTACGAGGTCGCGGGCTGTCTCGCGCACGGCGGGCTGGGCTGGATCTACCTCGCGGTGGACCGCGCGGTCTCCGACCGGTGGGTGGTGCTCAAGGGCCTGCTGGACACCGGCGACGAGGAGGCGCTGGCGGTCGCGGTCTCCGAGCGCCGCTTCCTCGCCGAGATCGAGCACTCCAACATCGTCCGCATCTACAACTTCGTCGAACACCTCGACCAGGCGACCGGCAGCCTCGACGGCTACATCGTCATGGAGTACGTCGGCGGCAAGTCCCTCAAGGAGATCGCCAACGGGCGGCGCACGCCCCAGGGGCGGCGCGATCCGCTCCCGGTCGAGCAGGCCTGCGCGTACGGCATCGAGGCGCTGGAGGCCCTCGGCCACCTGCACAGCCGCAACCTTCTGTACTGCGACTTCAAGGTGGACAACGCGATCCAGCAGAACGACCAGCTCAAGCTGATCGACATGGGCGCGGTCCGCAGGATGGACGACCGCGAGAGCGCGATCTACGGCACGGTCGGCTACCAGGCGCCCGAGGTCGCCGAGGTCGGCCCGTCCGTCGCCTCCGACCTGTACACGGTCGCGCGTACCCTCGCCGTCCTCACCTTCGACTTCCAGGGCTACACCAACGTCTTCGCGGACTCGCTGCCGGACCCCGAGCACATCGAGGTGTTCCGCCGCTACGAGTCCTTCTACCGGCTGCTCGTACGGGCCACGGACCCCGACCCGGCGCGCCGGTTCGCCTCCGCCGAGGAGATGGCCGAGCAGCTGACCGGCGTGCTGCGCGAGGTCGTCGCGCTGCAGACCGGCGAGCAGCGGCCCGCGCTCTCCCAGCTGTTCGGTCCGGAACTGCGGGTGGTCGACACCGAGTTGATGCCGGCGGTGGACGGGGACAGCTCGCTGCTGGGCGGGCGGGCCGCGCCGCCCGGCCGCTGGGGCCGGCGGAAGCAGACGGTCGCCGCCCTGCCGGGCCGGGGCCCGTCGGCGGGCCTCGTGGGCGCGGCACCGGCCACGCCGTCGATCCCGGCGCAGCTGTCGTACGAGGTGTCCCCGCTTCCCGGGTACGGCAGCCCGGGCCCCGTGCTGCGCACCGTGGACACGGCGGCCACCGTGCTGGCGCTCCCGGCGCCGCGGGTGGACCCCGGTGATCCGAACGCCGGTTTCCTGGCCGGTCTGCTGGCCGCGGCACCCGCCGAGCTGGTCGTCGCGCTGCGCTCCGCGCCCGCCGACTCCCTGGAGCTGCGGCTGCGCGACCTGCGGGCCCGGCTGGAGATGGCCGACGGGTCACTGGCCCAAAGAGTGCTGCGGGAGATCGAGACGGACCCGCTGGCCGACTGGGCGTCGGACTGGCGGGTGGTCTGGTACCGCGGCCTGGTGGCCCTGGCCACCGGCGACAAGGAGACCGCCGCGCTGTCCTTCGACGCGGTGTACGACGCGTTCCCCGGCGAGCCCGCGCCCAAGCTCGCGCTGGGCGTCTGCGCCGAGGTACTGGGCCAGCTGGACAACGCCGCCGAGTACTACCACCTGGTGTGGACCACCGATCACAGCTATGTGAGCGCGGCGTTCGGGCTGGCCCGGGTGCGGCTCGCGGCCGGTGACCGGATGGGCGCGGTGCGTGCCCTGGAGGCCGTACCGGAGTCCTCGATCCACTTCACCGCGGCCCGTATCGCCGCGGTACGGGCCCGGCTCCGGCAGCGCCCGGCCGGCGACCCGCTGCTGCCCGACCTGCAGGCCGCGGCCCGGCAGATCGAGCGGCTGGCGGACTTCGGGCTGGACGCGCAGCGCCGCGGGACGCTGACGACGGAGGTACTGGGCTGCGCGCTGGACTGGGTACTGGCCGGGCGCGCCGGGGAAGCGCCGACGCCCGGGGCCGTCCCCGTCCTGCTCGGCTGCGAGGTGGACGAGCGCGGGCTGCGCTTCGGCCTGGAGCGGTCCTACCGGCTGCTCGCCAGGCTGGCTCAGCGCGGTGATGAGAGGATCGAACTGGTGGAGCGGGCCAACCGCTTCCGCCCCAGGACGTGGGTGTGAGATGGCAGTGACAGGTCCTTCCCGGTGCCCGGGATGCGCCGAGCCGCTGGAGCCGGGGGACAACTTCTGCGGCGTGTGCGGTGCGGACATCTCCGCGGTGGCGCCGGACGACGCGGCGGCCGGGGCATACGGTGCGGCGGCCCCGCCGCCCGTTCCCGCGAACCGGCTCCCGGACGGCTCGGGCAGCTCGCCGGACAGCTCGGGCGGCTCGGACGGCGCGGACGGCGCGGACGGCGCGGACGGCGCGGACGGCGCGGACGGCAAAGCCGAAGCGGACGGCGTGGACGGCTCGGCAGCGGACGGCCCGGCCGATCCCCGTGAGTCCTTCGGCGCCAAGGTCTGCGTGGCCTGCCGTACCGGCACCGTCGACGAGGACGGCTACTGCGAGCACTGCGGCCACGCCCAGCCCCGCGAGCGCGATCACTTCGAGCGCGAGCTGGAGCGGGTCGCCGCCGTCAGCGACCGCGGCCACCGCCACCACCGCAACGAGGACTTCTTCACCGTCGCCGACGCCGCGCTCGCCGACGGCTCCCCGGCGGTGCTCGCCGTGGTCTGCGACGGCGTCTCCTCCGCGACCCGGCCCGACGAGGCCTCGCAGGCCGCCGCCGAGACGGCCGCCGAGTCGCTGCTGGCGGCGCTGCCCCGGGAGGCCCACCCGCAGCAGGCCATGCACGACGCGATCCTGGCCGCCGCCAAGTCCGTCGACGCGCTCGCCGAGACGCCCGAGCACCCGCGCGACCCGTACCGCCAGCAGAACGCCCCGGCCTGCACGCTCGTCGCGGCCATCGTGGCCGCCGGGGTGCTGACCATCGGCTGGGTCGGCGACAGCCGCGCGTACTGGATCCCCGACGACCGCACCGCGCCCGGCGCCCGGCTCACCGAGGACGACTCCTGGGCCGCGCAGATGGTGGCGAACAACCTGATGACGGAGGCCGAGGCGTACGCCGACGACCGGGCCCACGCCATCACCGGCTGGCTGGGTGCCGACGCGTACGACCTCCAGCCGCACACCGCCGCGTTCCGCCCTGACCGCCCGGGCGTGGTCGTGGTGTGCACCGACGGCCTGTGGAACTACAGCGAGGCGGCGGCCGAACTGGCGGCGCTGCTGCCCCCGGACGCAGGTGAACGCCCGCTGCACAGCGCGCGAACGCTCGTCCGCCACGCTCTGGACAGCGGGGGCCACGACAACGTAACAGTGGCCGTGGTGCCGTTCCCGGTCCCCACGACCGGGGCAGTATCGGCGTGAGTCACCGCAGCAACGCCACATCGCAGTAACTGCGGCAATCGCAGTGGAACGGTCCGGCACCTGGGGAGGTGCCGACGGGGGGACGGCCTGGGGTACTTCCGCCCGCCCGCATGCCGACGAGCACGACGGAGCGTCAAGGAGCGGAAGAGATGGCCAACTTCTCGAAGTCCACGGTCCCGCAGTTCTCCGTGGAGGTGTACCAGAACGAGTACCTCCCCGAGGGCGGCCGCGAGGTGCACGCCATCGCCACGGTCACCGCCACCGGCGGCGGCACCTCCGGCGGCCGGCCGCTCGCCGACGCCGCAGGTCAGCCGGTGCCCGCGCCGGGCGGCGCCCCGGACGCCGCTGTGGTGATCATGGTCGACTCCTCCGGCTCGATGGAGTACCCGCCGACCAAGATGCGAGGCGCCCGCGACGCCACGGCGGCGGCGATCGACACGCTGCGCGACGGGGTGGCCTTCGCGGTGGTCGCCGGCACCCACCAGGCCGCCGAGGTCTACCCGGGCGGCGGCCGCCTCGCGCAGGCGTCGCCCGCCACTCGCGCGCAGGCCAAGGAGGCGCTGCGGGGGCTGCGTTCGGGCGGCGGCACGGCGATCGGCACCTGGCTGCGGCTGGCCGACCGGCTGCTGTACTCCGCTGACGTCGCCATCCGGCACGGCATCCTGCTCACCGACGGCCGCAACGAACACGAGTCGCCCGAGGACCTGCGGGCCACTCTGGACGCCTGCGCCGGGCGGTTCACCTGCGACGCGCGCGGGGTGGGCACGGACTGGGAGGTCAAGGAGGTCACCGGCATCGCCTCGGCCCTGCTGGGCAGCGCCGACATCGTCGCCGATCCGGCCGGGCTGACCGCGGACTTCACGCGGATGATGGAGACCGCGATGGGCAAGGAGGTCGCGGACGTGGCCCTGCGGGTGTGGACCCCGCAGGGCGCCGAGATCCAGTTCGTGAAGCAGGTGGCGCCCACGGTCGAGGACCTGACCGGGCGGCGCACCGAGGCCGGGCCGCGGGCCGGTGACTACCCGACCGGCTCGTGGGGCGACGAGTCCCGCGACTACCACGTGTGCGTACGGGTCCCGGACGCCGGAGTCGGCCAGGAGATGCTGGCCGCGCGGGTGGCACTGGTGCTCCCTGCGCCCGGCGGCGGCGCACCCCGGACGCTCGCGCAGGGCCTGGTACGGGCCGTGTGGACGACCGACATGGCCGCATCGACGCAGATCGACCCGCAGGTGGCGCACTACACGGGACAGGCGGAACTGGCCCGGGCCATCCAGTCGGGACTGGATGCCCGTAAGTCCGGAGATGTCGACGGAGCGACCGCCCGGCTGGGCCGGGCCGTGCAACTGGCGAGCGCCTCCGGGAACGAGGACACTGCGAAACTGCTTGCGAAGGTGGTGGACGTCGTGGACGCGGTGACCGGTACTGTGCGGCTGAAGGCGAAGGTCGCGGAAGCGGACGAGATGACGCTCGAAACGCGCTCCACCAAGACAGTTCGCGTCAAAAAGTGACAAACGCATGACAAGCTAGACGTAAAACCGTTGGAAGACGGTACGGAGGGGGACATACCGACATGCCGACCTGCCCGAACGGCCACCAGTCAGTGGCCGAAGACTGGTGCGAGGTGTGCGGCCACCGCATGGCGGGCACTGTCGCTCCGCCGCCTCCTCCGCCCCCCGGCTTCCCCGGTGCCCCGCCCGAGCAGGCCCCGCAGCAGGGCGGCTACGGCTTCCCGCCCCCGCCGCCCCCGCCCGGCGCGGGCCACGCCCCCGGCCCCGGCACCGGCCAGGCCGAGCTGTGCCCGCAGTGCGGCACGCCGCGCGAGGCCATGGCGCCGTTCTGCGAGGGCTGCCGGTACAACTTCCTGACGCATTCCTCGACCTCCGCGTCGTACGGGGCGCCCGCGCAGCAGTCCGCGCCGCCGCCCGGCTTCCCGTCCCAGCCCGGCCCGCCGGACCAGTACGAGTACCAGGGCTCGCGGCCCTCGCAGGTGAACCGGCCCGCCGAGCCGCTGGGCCCCGGGCAGCAGCCGTTCGGCGCCCCGCCCTACGGCGAGCCGGGTCCGCCGCCGCAGCCGCAGGCCCCGCAGCCCCCGGCCCCGTCCCAGGGCGGCGACGACTGGCTGCTGCCGCCGCCCGGCGGCCAGCAGGCACCGCAGCCCCCGGCCCCGCCCGGCCAGCAGGGGCAGGGCCCGTACGCACCGCCCGCGCCGCAGGGCCCCGGGCCGCAGGGCCCCTTCGAGCAGCCAGGCCCGCCGCCCCCGCCGTACGAGCAGTCCGCGCCCTACGAGCAGTCCGCGCCCCCGACCCCGCCCGGCCCGTACGAGCAGCAGTCCGGCCCGTACGAGCAGCAGCCGTGGCCCCCGGGCGGCGAGGCTTCGGGGCATGCGCCGGCCGGTGCCGGCTGGGTCGCGGTGATCGCCCCGGACCGTGAGTACTTCATGGCGATGATGGGCCGCAGCGGCCCCGAGGCGGCCGGCCTGAACCTCCCCGCCTACTCCCCCGAGCAGCAGCTGCCGCTCAACGGCCAGCAGGTCACGATCGGCCGCCGCCGGCACAGCACGGGCGAGTCGCCGGACATCGACCTGGCGCGCCCGCCGGAGGACCCGGGCGTCTCGCACCAGCACGCGATGCTGGTGCAGCAGCCGGACGGCGGCTGGGCGGTGGTGGACCAGAACTCCACCAACGGCACGACCGTCAACGGCGGCGAGGACCCGATCCAGCCGTACGTCCCGATCCCCCTCCAGGAGGGCGACCGCGTACACGTCGGCGCCTGGACGACGATCACGGTCCGCCGCGGCTGAACGGTCAGCCGGGGCCGGGCAGCGGCCAGCGGTGGGGGCCGTCGGGGGCGTCCAGCCACGCCCACTGACGGTCCCCCGCCACCGTCACGCCGCACCGCGCCCGGTGCGGCCGCCGCTCCGCGCGCCACAGCTCGTACGCGCCGCGCGGGTCCAGCGCCCCGGCGCTCAGCGTGCGCAGGAAGTGGAACCGCTCGTCGCGCAGCGCCTCGCGCGGCAGCGCCGCGGTGGCGGCCCACGTCTCGGCGCGCTCCTCATCCGCCGCTTCACCACCGGGCCGGTCCTCGGGTGCCGCGCTGCGCAGCCGTACGAAGTACGCCGGGGTGGACAGGAACCGTCCCTCCGCGTGCCCCTCACCGGTCACCCGCAGCAGCACCAGCCCCGTGGCCAGCGGTGTGAGGATCAGCCCGCCGGTCCTGCACTGCGCCACCCACGCCGACGGCACGGACGGCAGCTGGCAGGTCGCCATGATCCGGTCGAACGGCGCCCGCTCCGGGCAGCCCAGCGCGCCGTCCCCGGTGACCACCAGGGGCCGGTACCCGGCCGCCGCCAGATGCTCCCGCGCCGGCCCGGTGATCTCCTCTTCCAGGTCGACCGTGGTGACCCGCTCCTCCCCGAGCCGGTGCGAGAGCAGCGCCGCGTTGTAGCCCGTGCCCGCGCCGATCTCCAGTACCTCGTCACCGTCCTCGATGCGCAGCGCGTCCAGCATGTCCGCCATCAGGGACGGCTGGCTGCTGGAGGAGACCAGCTCCCCATGGCGCACATGCGTGGCCAGCGCGCTGTCGGCGTACGCCCCGCGCAGCCACTCCGTCCGGCGCTCCGGGTCGGGGTGGTCCGCCGAGCGCCGCTCGTACCCGCCGCTCACGCCCACGTAGTACGCCGGCACGAACAGATGCCGGGGCACCTCGGCGAACGCCGCCCGCCAGCGCGGGTCCGTCAGCCCGCCGCCCATCGTGATCAGCCGTACCAGCCCGGCCCGGGCCACCGCGGCCTCGACGGCGTACGGATCGCTCCCTGATTCCGTACCGCTCCCGCTCATATCTCCACTGTGCGTCAAGACCGTGAGGACCTACGTCTCGCGTACTCGGCCGGTACGTCTGAGACCATGGAAGCGTGAACGAAATTCCGCGCGGCACGCTTCAGGAGCAGACCTTCTACGAGCAGGTCGGTGGCGAGGAGACCTTCCGGCGTCTGGTGCACCGCTTCTACCAGGGCGTCGCGGAGGACCCGCTGCTGCGGCCCATGTACCCGGAGGAGGACCTCGGCCCGGCCGAGGAGCGCCTCGCGCTGTTCCTCATGCAGTACTGGGGCGGTCCCCGGACGTACAGCGAGGGCCGCGGCCACCCCCGGCTGCGGATGCGGCACGCCCCCTTCACGGTCGACCGCGCGGCGCACGACGCCTGGCTGCGGCACATGCGGGACGCCGTGGACTCCCTGGAGCTGGCGCCCGAACACGAGACGCAGCTGTGGAACTACCTGACGTACGCGGCCGCTTCGATGGTCAACAGCGAGGGCTGACAGGCGGCGATCCCGCATACGTGAGGAGGGCGGGCGGTCCCAGGACCGCCCGCCCTCCTCACGTATGACGTCGCCGATCAGGCCGGCGTGACCGACAGCCCCTGGAGGCCGCCCGTGCGGACGGCGACCGAGCCGTGCGGCGTCCGCAGCCGGAGCCAGCCGCCCGCCGCGAGCAGCGTGTACGGCTCGGGGAGCGGACCGGCGCCCGTGGCCCCGACCGGGGTGCGTACCGGGCGCAGGAAGCCCAGGGACTGCGCGGCGTGCACGGCGCGCAGCGGGAGGTGCGTGTCGCCGACCGTGCGCGACCAGATCTCCCGGCCGATCCGGTCCCGCTCCGCCCGGGTCCGCTGCTCCGGCGGCAGCGCGCCGTCGCGGGCCCGGAACTCGGCGACCGAGACCGCGAGCATCCGGCCCAGCGCGTCGGGCGCGGGCAGCCCCGGCACCCGGCGCCAGCCGCTCTGCGGCGGCAGCATTCCGGCCCAGGGCGGGCCGGTGACCGCGGCGGGGACGGTGAGCGTGCCGGCCGCCTCGTCGATGCCGTCGAGCAGCTCGCCGGCCGAGACGGTCACGTCCAGCCGTACCGGCTCGGCGAGGCGTGCCGTACGGATGGCCAGTACCTCGAAGGACGGCGGCCGGCCGAAGACGGCGAGCACGCCGCCGTCCTCGGCACCGCCGGCCGGGGCCGCCTGGAGGCGCACCGCCGCCGCGCGGTCGTAATGCAGCAGCCGGGACAGGAAGGCGGCGAGGTCCGCCGCCTCCCCGTCGTCGGCGAGGCGCAGGACCGTCATGCGGCGACGGCCTCCGTCTGCTCGCCCGCGCTGTCGGCGTCGTCCCGGTACTCCTGCAGGAACGCCTTCTCCTCGGCCGTGATGCGCCGCGGGCGGCCCGCTTCGAGGTCGTAGGGCACCACGACGGTCGAGGCGCGCACGTACAGCGTGTCCTCGTCCTTGATCTCGTACTCGATCGTCAGGGACGCTGCGGTGATACGGGTCACCCAGGACTCGATGGTCACCGGCGCGTGCCGGTGGACCAGCGGGCGGACGTAGTCGATCTCGTGGCGGGCCACGACGGACCCGCCGGAGAACGACGGGCTGCCGTCCCCCGGCGCCAGCCGGAACATGAAGTCGATGCGCGCCTCTTCGAGGTAGCGCAGGAAGACCACGTTGTTGACGTGGCCGAACGCATCCATGTCCGCCCAGCGCAGCGGGCAGGAGTAGACGTGTCGCACGCGATCAGCCTCAGCCTCGGGTGAGCTTCTTGTAGGTGGCGCGGTGCGGGCGGGCGGCGTCGGCACCGAGCCGCTCGACCTTGTTCTTCTCGTACGAGTCGAAGTTGCCCTCGAACCAGAACCACTTGGACTCGCCCTCGTACGCCAGGATGTGCGTGGCGACGCGGTCCAGGAACCAGCGGTCGTGGGAGACCACCACGGCGCAGCCCGGGAACTCCAGCAGCGCGTTCTCCAGCGAGGACAGGGTCTCGACGTCGAGGTCGTTGGTCGGCTCGTCGAGGAGGAGCAGGTTGCCGCCCTGCTTCAGGGTCAGCGCGAGGTTCAGGCGGTTGCGCTCACCACCGGAGAGCACGCCGGCCGGCTTCTGCTGGTCCGGGCCCTTGAAGCCGAACGCGGAGACGTACGCGCGGGACGGCATCTCGACCTGGCCCACGTTGATGTAGTCCAGCTCGTCCGACACGACGGCCCACAGGGTCTTCTTGGGGTCGATGTTGGCGCGGTTCTGGTCCACGTACGAGATCTTGACCGTGTCGCCGACCTTGATCGAACCGGAGTCGGCGGACTCCAGGCCCTGGATCATCTTGAACAGCGTGGTCTTGCCGGCACCGTTCGGGCCGATGACGCCCACGATGCCGTTACGGGGCAGGCTGAACGACAGGTCGTCGATCAGGACCTTCTCGCCGAACGCCTTCGAGAGGTTCTCGACCTCGACGACGATGTTGCCCAGGCGCGGGCCCGGCGGGATCTGGATCTCCTCGAAGTCCAGCTTCCGGGTCTTCTCCGCCTCGGCCGCCATCTCCTCGTACCGGCTCAGCCGGGACTTGGACTTGGCCTGCCGGCCCTTGGCGTTGGAGCGGACCCACTCCAGCTCTTCCTTCAGACGCTTCGCACGCTTGGCGTCCTTCTGCCCCTCGACCTTGAGGCGGGCGGCCTTCTTGTCGAGGTAGGTCGAGTAGTTGCCCTCGTACGGGTGGGCGCGGCCGCGGTCCAGCTCCAGAATCCACTCGGCCACGTTGTCGAGGAAGTACCGGTCGTGGGTGACGGCGACGACGGTGCCGGCGTACTGCGCCAGGTGCTGCTCCAGCCACTGCACGGACTCGGCGTCCAGGTGGTTGGTGGGCTCGTCGAGGAGCAGCAGGTCGGGGGCCTCCAGGAGGAGCTTGCAGAGCGCGACGCGGCGCTTCTCACCACCGGAGAGCTTGGTGACACCCCAGTCGCCGGGCGGGCAGCCCAGCGCGTCCATGGCCTGCTCCAGCTGCGTGTCCAGGTCCCATGCGTTGGCGTGGTCGAGGTCCTCCTGGAGCTTGCCCATCTCCTCGAGGAGCGCGTCCGAGTAGTCGGTCGCCATCAGCTCAGCGACCTCGTTGAAGCGCTTGAGCTTGTCGATGACCTCGCGGGCGCCGTCCTGGACGTTCTCCAGGACCGTCTTGGACTCGTCCAGCGGCGGCTCCTGCTGGAGCATGCCGACGCTGTAACCCGGCGAGATGAACGCATCACCGTTGGACGGCTGCTCCAGCCCGGCCATGATCTTCAGAACCGTGGACTTACCGGCTCCGTTGGGGCCCACGACACCGATCTTCGCGCCGGGATACATGCTCAGGGTGACGTCGTCGAGGATCACCTTGTCGCCGTGCGCCTTGCGCGCCTTGCGCATGGTGTAAATGAACTCAGCCAAGAGAAACCGTCCGGCAGTCTGGATCTGGAAGTGGGCAGTACTACCCATCTTGCCGTACGCCCGTCCCCGGAAGGAAACGGGTAACCCCCGAGAGCCACCGGTAGTGAGGGCGCGGGCACGGTGAGTCGGGGTGCGGCCGCCGATCCGCGGACGACGACGGCCCCGGGCGCACGACGCACTCCGGGACCGTCGGTCTATCTCTTACCGCTCGTACTGCTCGCACTGCTTGTACTGCTGCTCGCACTGCGGGTACTGCTCGCTCCCGCCGTACTTACTGCCTTACTTACTGCGTCACACCAGCCTTCTTCTTGCGGAGGAAGAACACCGCCGCACCACCGATCACGACCAGCACGACCGCGGCACCCGCGATCATCGGCGTGGCGCTGCTGGAACCGGTCTCGGCCAGGTCACCGGCCGAGTCGCCGCCCGTGCCACCGGCCGAGGCCGGGCTCGGGTGCGCGGACGGGGCCGGGGACGGGCTGCTGCCGCCACCGCTGCCGGCGGTCTTGCAGTCCAGGACGCCGGAGAACGTCTTCGAGAAGCCGCCCGCACCCTTCACCGTGATCTTGTACGACTGGTCCTCGGCGACCGGCACGGTCACCGTCTCGGACTTGCCGGGCGCGACCTCGTGGTCCTTGCCGGACAGCTGGAAGCCGAACGCCTCGTCACCCTTGTTGCTGACGGTGACATCGACACCACCCTTGGCGCAGTCCTTCTCGGCGGTGACCGCCGGAAGCGCACCCTGCTTCGCCCAGGAGGCCGTGGCCACCGCGGAGACCGTGGACTCGCTGGAGCCCGCGAGTATCTGCGTCTGGCTGCGCGTCTCGGAGGCGAAGGCGCGGCCGACCGGGACGGTCGTCGACGCCTGCACGGTCAGCGAGCTGGAACCGTCCTCCGCACCGGCCGGCACGTCGAAGAACAGCTGCGTGCCGTCGGGCGCGCTGGTGACCGGCTTGCCGGCCTTGTCGACGATCTTGACGCCGGACGGGGCGTCCGCCGCCGGGGCGACCGTCGTGGTCTGGGCGTTCGTATGGACCGTGACCGGCCCGATGCGGCTGCCGGCCTTGCCGGAGACCACGGGCGAGTCGAGCGTCAGGGACGCCGTCGGCTCCGCGAGATCCTGCGCACTCTTCTCGAGGTAGTCCGCCAGCTTCTCCGCCGCGGGGTCGACCGCGTCGACGTCGGCGTGGTCGGAGAAGCGCCAGATCGCGACCTGCGTACCGGCCGCCGCGGTCTTCTCGGTGAGCGCCCCGGAATCGGCCTTGCTCGCGAGCGCGGCCAGGTCGTTCACCTGCGGGTACGAGTGCTGCAGGATCCAGCGGATCTTGCCGGCGTCGTTGTTGTTGTGCAGTGAGGACTGGCTCCAGGGCACTTCCTGGTACTTGGCCTGCTGCTGCGTCGGGTTGTTGATGTCGATGCAGTACGTCTGGAGCGTGCCGCCGTCGTCGACGGTCATCTCGAAGAGCCCGGCACCCACCCCCTTGTCCCGGCCGTGCTCGTGAATGACCGCCTGGTCGAACGTCTTCAGGCCGCCGAGCGTGGCGGACGCACCGCTGTGTGCCGGGGGCGCGTCATCCGCGGCCGCGGGCCCCGCGGTGGCTATCGCACCCGCCGCGACCAGGCCCGAGGCCAGGACCGTGGCGGCAAGGCGGGCCGCACCGCGCCTCTTCACAGAAATCATGAATTTCCCCTCTGGGCGGGGCAGGTCGATTGGGAAGTGGCCCCGCCGGAAAGAACGCAAGAACTCAACAGCCGAACGGAACGATCGCCGAACGGAACGATCAGCCCCCGTGAGTACTCGTGCTGATCGGCCCCCGTGAGTACTCGTGGATCCTAGAGAGCGGGCGCAACAGCGTCCCCGGTCAGGCCATCGGACAAGCGATCCGAATCGCAATCGTTACCGAAGGAAGCCCTGCTGACCTGGGATTATCGACAAATCCCCGGGGGCAATTCAGGACACTGGCACCTTCTCCGACGAATCACTTCCGGCCATGGAACCCTCAATTCCGTTCGTGTGGGCGGCAATCCCGGGCGCGGAATCGCCACTTTCGGTGCCGGAGCACTGAGTTCCGCTCGTGAAATCGCCAGTTTCCGCTAGCGGATCGCGAGTTCGGTCGGACTCACTGGGTCCGACCGTTCCGCCCGCTCCGCCCGTTCCGGCGGTACCGGCGGTACTGGCAGTACCGGCGGAAGAATCGGCCCGCTCGGTCGCGGACGGCCCGGTGCCGGGCGGGGCGGTCGTCCAGAGCGATGTGGTGGCCGCCGCGTCGTCCGGGGCCGGCTGTGGCGAGCCGGCCTGCCCCGGGGCGGACTGTGGCAGCGCGTCCGTACGGGCTCGTGCGGCGCGGCGGAAGGCGGCGGTCCCGCGGGTCAGGTCGTGTCCGATCGTCACGGCATCGACCTCGGCCGCGAACCACCGGCCGCCGCCGCGCTCCGGCGGGTGCTCCCCCTCGCGTACCGTCAACCTCCCTCGTACGACCAGCGGTTCGCCGACCGCCACCGAGGCGGCGAGGTTGTCCGCGAGTGCGCGCCACGCCCGCACGGTGTAGAAACTCGTGGCGCCGTCCGTCCAGCGGCCCTGCTCCCTGTCGAAGCGGCGTGGCGTGCAGGCCATCCGGAACCTCGCCGCTGCCGCGCCGTCCTTTGTATAGCGGTGCTCCACCGCCGTCGCCGCGTTCCCCGTCAGCGTCACCATCGTGTCGGTCATCGTCTTCTCCCCCGTTCCTACTCTTCCTCTTCTTGGTCTCCGTCGGCCCGGTCGTCGATCCCGTCCCCGACCGCGTCTGGAACTCATGCTGCACGAGTTCGCAAAAGCTCGTCGGGGGCTGTGGACAACCGACGGGGCAGGGAGGGGAGGGGCCGGGGATGGGGAAAAGTCGGCCACTCATACGGGTGATCCGCTGGTGGCCCCGCGATCCGCCCGTGGCCTCGCGCTCGGTTCGTGGCCCCGCGATCTCCTCGCGGGGCCTGTCATCCCCTCGCGGAGCCCGCGATCTCCTCGCGGTGCCCGCTCACACCCCCGCCGCCACCGCGTACTGCTCGCGCACCTCCCGGTACCGCAGGAGCTCCGCCGCGACCGGCTCCAGCACCCGGGCCCGGCCGCAGCCGGCAGCCGCCGACCTCAACTCGCGTTCGGCGTCCTGCCCGTACCGTCGCGCGGGGCCGCGTGCCGCCACGCCGCACAGCCAGGACAGTGCGGGCCCGCCGACCGTACCGGCCGTGATCAGCACCAGCGCCGGAAGCCAGCCCGCCCCCCTCGCCGCCCACTCCATCCCGCAGAGCAGGCCCACCATCCACAGCACGCCCAGCGCCTGCAGCCCGACCAGCAGGCCCTGCCCGACCGCCGCCACGGTCCACCACCGCGGTTTCACCGGCGGCCCGCCCCGCAGCGCCTCGTCGGCCGCGTCCGCCGCCCGGTCCAGCGCCTCCGGCAGCCCTTGCGCTCCCTTGTCCGCCGCCTCGCGCACGGCCTGCGCCCACGGCACGGGCAGCCCGCGCGCCGCCTCGCCCGCCACGGCCCGCACCGCCTGCTCCGTCACGGCGCGCGAGGACTGTCCAGGCGGGGCCTGTCCGGGCAAGGTCTGCCCGGGTGAGCTCCGTCCAGTCGAGGTCTGTCCTGACCAGATCCGCCCGGGCGACGCGCCATGTCTCCCGGACCCGCCCGCGTCGGGGCCACGGCCACTCCGCAGCCGTACCCACGGGGTGGCGCAGGCACGGTCCGCATGGCGCAGCCAGTCGCGTTCGGCCGCGCGTCCGGCCGCCGTGGCGCCCACGGCCTCGGCGAGCCGTTCCTCGAAGTCCTCCCGCGCCCGTTCGGTCAGCCCCGCATGCCCCTCCGCCACGTACACGGGTTGCAGGCGTTCCGCCGCGGCGTCCACGTCCGCGGCCAGGCGGCGCCCCGCCGCGCCCTGTTCCGCGACGAACTGCCGGAGCGCGTCCCGCAGTTCGTCCACGCCCTCCCCGGTGGCCGCGGACAGCGCGAGTACCGTGGCGCCCGGCTCGTCGTGTTCGCTGAGCGCCAGCCCGTCCTCGTCGAGCAGCCGCCGCAGATCGTCGACCACCTGGTCGGCGGCGTCACCGGGCAGCCGGTCCACCTGATTGAGCACGACGAAGGTCACCTCGGCGTAGCCCGCCAAGGGGCGCAGGTACCGCTCGTGCAGTACCGCGTCCGCGTACTTCTCCGGGTCCACGACCCAGATGACGGCGTCGACGGCCTTCAGCACTCGGTCCACCTGGGCGCGGTGGCCGGCCGCCGCCGAATCGTGGTCCGGCAGGTCGAGCAGCACGAGACCGCTCAGATCCTCGTCGCCCGCAGGCCCCGGAGCGGGTACGAAGCGCTGCGCTACGGGGATGCGCAGTCGGTGCAGCAGCCCCTCGGCGCCCGCCCGGTCGCCCGGCCACACGCACGCCACGGGCTGTGAGGTGGTCGGGCGACGCGCCGCCACCTCCGAGCACGGCGCTCCGGCGAGCGCGTTGAAGAGCGACGACTTGCCGCTGCCGGTCGCTCCGGCGACCGCCACGACCGTGTGCTCGCCCGACAGCCGGTATCGCTCGTCCGCCGCGTTCAGTACCTGTCCGGCCTCTTCCAGCGTCGGCCCGTCCAGTCGCGTCCGGGACAGCCCGATCAGCTCGCGCAACGCGTCGATCCTGGGCTGCAGTTCGTCCTCCACGGTGCGCCGCCCCCGCGGTACGCCTCCGTAGTCGGCCGCGTCCTCGCACTCACCGCTCACCATGAAAGCCCTCTCCGCACGTACCACTCACATTCCGACGGCAACGCCGCTGCCACGGGCATCCCGACCAGCGCCGTCCCGGCCACCGGCAGTTCCGTCACTGGCATCTCGCCCACCGGCATCTCCGTCACCGCGCCATCGCCCCCTCCGGGGCGGGCCCCGACGCCGGCCCCGGTACCGGCACCCTCCGCAGCGCCGACAGGGCGGCGATCAGCCCGGCCTGCTGCTCAGGGGGCACGGTCAGCTCGTCCAGTGGGGCGAGTCTGCGTTCCCGCTCGCCCGCGAGCGCCCGGTCCAGGTAGGTGTCCAGCAGTGCGCCGCCCCGGTCCCGCAGCCGCAGCGCTCCGTGCGCGCCGAGCAGTTCGGCGAGGTTCTCACCCGCCGTACGTGCCCGGCGGCCGCCGAGCAACATGGTGGCGAGCAGCGCCGCGGCCTCCTCCGGTACGGCGGCCCCCGACCGCTCCGGTCCGCGCGCTTCCCCCGGGACGCCGCGCACCTCGCGCGTCAGCGCCCGTACGCCACCGAACACGCCCCGTACGTCCCCGGACGCCTCCCGCGTCGCGCGTACCTCGCGCACCTCGTCCTCCGCGAGCTCCTCCAGGCAGCGCCGCCAGCGCCGCACAAGAATGCCGAGCCGTCCGGCGGCGGTGCCGGCCTCCCCGTGTGCGGCGATACCGGCTTCCCCGTATGCAGCGCTTCCGGCCTCCCCTGGCGCAGCAATAGCGGCCTCCTCTGGCGCAGCGATACCGACTTCCTGGGAGACCGCGGTACCCGTACCCGTACCCGTACCGGCCGCGCCCGCATCCCCCAGTGGGCCGAGCCCGCCCGCCGCTGGCTCCCGCCGCCACGCCTCGGCCGTCCGCTCGTCCGCCTCCTCCACCGCGCAGCACAAGAGGGAGGTGAGCCCGCGGGTGAGGGCGTCCAGCAGTTCGTCGGGGCGGCCCCCGAGTGCGTGGTCGCGCCAGTGGGCGCGCGCGTCCCCCGAGAGGACCTCGCCGGCGGCCACGCCGCTCCGTACCCGTACGGCCGCCTTCTCGTACGCGTCGTCGACTCGGTCCGCCAGCCGGACCGCGGCGGCGTGCTGGGCGGCGGACGCCCCGGCCAGCGCCGGCAGCCGGCTGCGCAACGAGGCGATCGCCCCGCCCACGGAACGGGCCGCGGCCGCCTCGCGCGCCGCGGGCTCCTCGGCGTGCCGCTCCAGCCAGGCGCGGAGCGCGGCGACCGCGGTGGCGGGCAGCAGGCCGCTGCCACCGCCCGCCGATTCCGGCAGTTCGGGGATGGTGAAGCGCGGCACGTCCCCGAGGCCGGCGCGGTTCAGCAGGGCCGCGTACCGGCCCGCGATGTCGGGCGCGATCTGGTGCGGCACCCGGTCGAGCACGGTGACGAGCGTGACGTCGTACTCCTTGGCGGTGCGCAGCAGGTGCCAGGGCACGGCGTCGGCGTACCGCGCGGCCGTGGTGACCAGCACCCACACGTCCGCCGCGCAGATCAGCTCGGCAGCGAGCTCCCGGTTGCGCGCCACGAGGGAGTCGATGTCCGGAGCGTCCAGGAGGGCGAGCCCCCTGGTGACTCCCCGGTCCGTCTCGATTCGCAACGGCGCGGGCCCGTCGCCCTCGTCATCGCCCTCGTACGCATCCGCGCCCTCTTCGCCCCCGTCCTCGTCCCCGCCCCCGTAAAAGCCACTCCCATAGGCCCCCGCCCCCTCCCCATACGGGTGGCTCCCCCCGCTCCCCTGCTCGGGCATCCACACGCGCACGAGGTCGGGGAGGACGCGGGGCCCGGTGAACCAGTGCCGGTCGTCCGGGTGGCACACCAGCACGGGCGTACGGGTCGTGGGCCGCAGCACGCCCGCCTCGGTGACGTGCCGCCCCACGAGGGAATTGACCAGCGTGGACTTGCCGGCGCCGGTGGACCCGCCGACGACGGCGAGCAGCGGTGCCTGAGGAGCGCGCAAACGGGGCATCACATAGTCGTCGAGGTGAGCGAGCAACTCGGCCCGGTCGCGGCGGGCGCGCGCGACTCCTGGGAGCGGGAGCGGGAAGCGTGCGGCGGCGACGCGGTCACGCAGCACGGAGAGCGCGTCGATGATCCGGGGTCCTACGTCCAAGGTCGCCACATGTGAAGAATGCCCAATTTCGATGGCTTTTTGAAGCGTATACCCCTATGTGCGCGCCGTACGAACCCACGCAAACCGGCACGTGTGACGCGTGGGGCGCCCGCGACAGGAGAGGCTCAGGCATAACGAGTGCACAACACCCGTCCCGTGAGGCGCCAAAACCGATGCAGAATTCGTACCTGCCTGCGATTATCGGGACCGCTTCACCGAACCTCCACAACGTGCCACGGAGGTGAAGCAACCGGGACGAGGCACGCGGCCCCCTATCCTGGTCCGCGGTCCGTGATCCACGTCCACACCCGGCCCCCGTAGCTCAGTGGATAGAGCAGGTGCCTTCTAAGCACTTGGCCGCAGGTTCGAGTCCTGCCGGGGGCGCTCTCCAAGGCCCTCCCCAGGGAGGGCCTTTTTGCTGGTCAGAGTACCTGCGACTCCCTGTACGGAGGCGTCGGCCACTCCCCCGGCGGCCATTGGGAGGGGCCGACGCCATCCGACTGTCACCGCGTTTCTGCAGGTGGCGGCGCCATGACCCATGGCGATGAGGGGCTGCATCGAATCCCCAAGAGCCCCCAAGAGTCTCGGGCCAAGTGCCTTGGCGAACGCGGTGACAGGCCCGCATCAGTGCCTGGGGCTGGATCTCATACCCAGAGGCCGCATGTAACGCGTGGCTCCGTCCGGAAGCGTGAGAGCACTGGTGCCGCCGATCGCGGTCCGGTGGCCGCCCGCCGGGGAACGGAATCGCTGAGCGCCGGGAGCTGTCCGGTGTCGCCTGTAGCTCCTGCACGCCGGTCATCGCTGGTCCCTCCGTCTGCCGGGTCGGCGCCAGGTCCGCGGAGGCATGGGAGGGCCTTTTTGCTGGTCGGGGTGGGGCGATAGGCTGATCTTCCATGGAGCTCTGGGGTGCGGGTCTGTATGGGAATCCTTGTCGGGACTGTGGGTTCGACTGGTCCTTGAGCGCTGTCGCTGCGGTGGCGCAGGTCGGGGAGGTGCCGGGGCGGTACGCGGCGCTGGTGGAGGGGCGCAGTGGGGGTGAGCGGCATCCGGAGTTGGTGTGGACGTCGGGGGCCTACGTCAGTCATGTGGCGGACAACCTGCGGAACTGGGCCGAGCGGCTCGCGGGGGCGCGGCTTGCCGGGGCCCTGGAGGTGCCCGGGTACGACCAGGATCTTCTTGCCGAGGCCCGCTGTTACCAGGACATTCCGCTCGCGGCGGCGTTGTGGTCGTTGCGGGGGTCGGTGAGCCTCTGGGTGGAGTCCGTGTCGGCCGCGCTGGAGGCGGGCGTGGTGCTTCAGCACTCGGCCCGTGGTGCGCAGCGGGCCGAGGACGTCGCCCGGAACAATGCGCATGACGCCGCTCACCATGCTTGGGATATTCAGCGGATTCTGACTCATGAGGATGAGGAGCAGGCCGCAGCAGCAGCCAGGTGAGCGAACGGCAGGAAGGCCCTCCGCCTCGGAGGGCCTTTTTGTTGTTCTGTAGGTGCGTCGCGGCAGACGGGGGACGGGGTGCGTCCGTGGGTGGGGTCCGGTGGGGGGCAGCGGCGTGTGGGGGTGACGGCGGGCGCGGTGTGGGGGTGAATGGGGGGTCGGGCGGGCGCTTCGAGGGCCGTCGGTCTGGAGCGGGGGGTCGCGGGTACTCGCCGTGACCGGCCGGTGGTGGCGAGACGGCTACCAGCCCGACGGTGATAGACGGCTACCAGCCCGACGGTGGCGGGGCGGCTACCAGCCCGACGGTGGTAGACGACTACCAGCCCGGTGGTGGCGAGACGGCTACCAGCCCTGACGGTGGCGGGGCGGCCGCCGGCCCGGTGGTGACGGAGCGACGAGAGGCTTGTGAGAGTGAGCATGCGTGCGCTGACCATCCGGCCGTTGCAGCCGGGTTCGCTGGAGGTGCGGGAGGTGCCCCGTCCGGTGGCCGGGGAGGGCGAGTTGCTGGTGGACGGGCTCGCCGTCGGGGTGTGCGGTACGGACAAGGAGATCGTGTCCGGCGAGTACGGGGCGGCGCCCCCGGGCCGGGACCGGCTCGTGCTCGGGCACGAGTCGCTCGGGCGCGTGCGCGAGGCGCCGCCCGGGAGCGGGTTCAGCCGCGGCGACCTGGTGGTGGGCGTGGTCCGGCGGCCCGATCCGGAGCCGTGCGGGGCGTGTGCGCGGGGCGAGTTCGACATGTGCCGGAACGGCCGCTACACCGAGCGCGGCATCAAGGAGCGCGACGGTTACGCGAGCCAGGCGTGGACGGTGGAGCCCGAGTACGCGGTCCGGCTCGACGCGGGGCTGCGCCGGGTGGGAGTACTCATGGAGCCCACCACCGTGGTGGCCAAGGCGTGGGAACAGGTGGAACGGGTCGGGGGCCGGGCGTGGTTCGAGCCCCGGCGGGTGCTGGTGACCGGCGCGGGTCCGATCGGTCTGCTGGCCGCGCTCCTCGGAGTACAGCGAGGGCTCGACGTGCATGTACTGGACCGGGTCACCGGCGGCCCGAAGCCCGGGCTGGTGCGCGACCTGGGCGCGACGTACCACAGTGAGGACATCGACCGGGTCACGGAGGCGATCCGGCCGGATGTCGTCATCGAGGCGACCGGGGCCGGGCGGCTGGTCTTCGACGCGATGGCCGGGACCGCCGCGTACGGGATCGTGTGTCTGACGGGTGTCTCGCCGACCGGGCGGCAGCTCACCATCGACGCGGGCACCGTCAACCGGGACCTGGTGCTGGAGAACGACGCGGTGGTGGGCTCGGTCAACGCCAATCTGCGGCATTATCAGCAGGCCGCGGAGGCGCTGGCCCGCGCCGACCTCGGCTGGCTGGAGCGCCTGATCACCCGGCGGGTGCCGCTGTCGCGCGCGCAGGAGGCGTTCACCGCGCGGGACGACGACATCAAGGTCGTCATCACGATGGACGAGTGAGAGCCTCATCACGATGGACGACTGAGAGCCTGCGCTCGGGGCCCGGTCGGTGACATGGCGATCGAGCCCGGCGCCCCGAAGACCAGGACCTGTGGACGAGTGGATCGAGGGCTGTATGACGTCGGGAACGAGGTCTGTATGACGTCGGTTCCTCCGCCGTCGGAGCGGGGCGCCGCGCCCGTGCGGCGGCGCCGCCATCCGGTGCGCCGGCTGCGGAGCCGGCTGCGGGTGCGGCGGTTCCGGCAGCGCGGCGCCGAGCTGGAGCTGCTGCACCGCTCGATGGGGTTCGGGGCGCTGGGACTGGTCACGCTCGTACCGCTGCTGATCGTCGTGGCGGCGGCCGACCCGTTCAAGCACCGCGGCTTCGCCCTGTGGCTGGTCGACGGCATGGCGCTGTCGGGGCGTTCGGCGGACGCCGTGGAGAGCGTCTTCACCGCGCCCCGGACGGCGGTCGCGACGACCAGCGCGTTCAGCCTCGTCGCGCTCGCCGTCTTCGGCCTGACCTTCGCCGGCAGCGTGCAGACCGGGTACGAGAAGACCTGGAGCCTGTCGGTCGGCCCGTGGCACCGGGCCTGGCGGCAGACCGTGTGGCTGGCCGTCCTGATGGCCTACCTCTACGCCGAGGTGCAGTCCCGGGGCTCCATGCCGGAACCGCTGCGGATCGGGCTGAATCTGCTGGCCGGCGTGGTCTTCTTCTGGTGGGGACAGCGGTTCCTGCTCGGCGAGCAGGTCGCGTGGCGGGCGCTGCTGCCGGGTGCCGTCGCCACGATGGCCGGCCTGGTCGGGCTGCGCGCCTTCTCGTACCTGGTCTTCGCGCCCCTCATCGTCACCAACGCGGTCAGTTACGGGGCGGTGGGCACCGTACTGATCGTGGAGTGCTGGCTGGTCGGGGTCGGCTTCGTGGTCTTCGGCGGCGCCCTGCTGGGCAGGCACTTCCACGACCACCCGGAGCGCCACGTGATCCACTACGTCCACCACCGCGCGCCGCGGCACACACGGGGCGGGGACCCGCCCCCCGACGAGCCCCCGCACATTCCGTGAGTACACCTTCCGTCAGCGCACCTTCCACGAGTACACCTTCGGTCAGCACGCCTTCCGTTAGCGCACCTTCCGTGAGTACACCTTCGGTGAGCACGCCCTCCGTCAGCGCACCTTCCGTCAGCACGCCCTCCGTCAGCGGCTGCGCGCCGCGTCACCTGCTCGGCGCCGCCTTGATGTCCGTGATCTGGCGGGTCTCCAGGGAGCTGCGGACGGCCAGCCGGGACGTGCTCGGGTGGCTGCCCGAGTCCCAGGTGAGGGTGACGATCGTGTACGCGCTGCCGGTGCCGGAACCGTCGTAGCCGACGGACCACTTGACCGGCACGTTCTGGGCGCGCAGGACGCCGTCGGCGTGGTTCTTCGCCTCCCAGTCGGCGAGGCGCTTGCGCAGGTCGCTGCGGAGGTAGTGGTTCCGCAGCTCGCGGGCGAGCCGGCCGTCCTCGTCGTAGACGGCGTCGATGTACGCCCCGTAGAAGTCCGCGACCCGGTCCACGGTCGACTCGGGACTGCCGGCGCGGGCCGGCTGGGCCGCCGCCTGGACCGCGTGCGCGGGCGGCGGTGCGGTGGTGGTGGCGCCGAAGGCCGGGATGGCCGCGGAGGCGGCGAGGAGCGCGGCGGCGGCCGTACCGATGACGGTGGTGCGGCGACGCGCGGGACGGGTGCTTCGCATGGTGAGTCCTTCCCCCAGGATGAACGGTGGGCCCTGAGTCCGCGGGTCCACGAGATAAGACACTCATATGCCTGGGAAGGGTTGTATTCGACCCGGTGTGTCATGTCCCGGTTCCCCGGGACGGCGTCTCCACCGGGCCGGTTCGGGCGAGTTGCGGCCGGTGTGCCGCGGGTGGCAGCGGTGCGTTGCGGCGTACGTATCCCGCACGCATCCCGTACGCCATCAGTACGCATCCCTGGGGACCCTCACGCATCCCTGAGGACCCTCGGTACCGGGCCGGGCGCCGGACGACCGGCGTCAGGCGTCCGCCTCCGGAGCCGGAGCCGGAACCGGAGCCGTGGTCCCCCGCGGAATCAGCTGCGTCGGCAGTACGACATGCCGCGCCGGGTCCGTGGCCGGGTCGTCGATGAGGGTGTGGGCGAGGGTGCCGGCCGCGCGGCCGACCTCGGCGGCGGGCTGGGCGATGGTGGTGAGGTCCAGCCACTCGGCGTGGTCGTGGTCGTCGAAGCCGAGGACGGAGATCCGGCCGGGCACGTCGATGCCGGCGGAGCGCAGGACCCAGAGCACCTCCATGGCGATCTCGTCGGTCTCGGCGAAGACCGCGGTGGGCGGGTCGGCCAGGCAGAGCAGCCGTCCGACCGCCTCCGAGGTGTCGCGCCGACCGCGCGAGGTGGCGACCACCAAGTCCTCGTCGTACGGGATGTCCGCCTCGGCCAGCGCCTCGCGGTAGCCGAAGAGGCGGGTGCGCGAGCTGCAGGTGAAGCCGGTGTCGGGCGACGCGCGGACGAAGGCGATCCGGCGGTGGCCCAGGCCCCGCAGATAGCGGGTGCCGGCGCGCGCCGCGGCGACGTCCTCGACGTACACGCTCGCCCGGCCCGGCGCGTGCTGGCTGACGTACACCACCGGCACGCCCAGGCCGTCCAGCCGGGCGAACTCCTCCTCCGTCAGGTCGAAGGAGATGACCAGGAGCGCGTCGGCGTTCCGGCGGGCCGGGAGCCGGTCGAAGAAGGCGGCGCGCTCGGCGAGGTCGGCGACGCTGTACACCATCAGGTCCAGGCCCGCGTCGCGCAGTACCTCGCTGAGGCCGCGCAGCACCTGGCCGACGAACCACGAGCCGAGGGTGGGCGCGAGCACGGCGACCGTTCCCGTCTTGCCGGTGACCAGGCTGGACGCCTGCCGGGATATCACGAAGGACAGCTCGCGGGCCGCCGCCTCCACTCGCACCCTGGCCTCGTCCGAGACGGTGGACAGCCCGCGCAGGGTCCGCGAGACCGTGGAGACCGAGACCCCCGCCCGTTCGGCCACGTCGGCCATGGTGGGGTGGCGCTGCGCTGGAGGCATGGTCCGGAACGTAGCACAGGTGTAGGGGACATGGACCCGGTCGGTGACAGCGTTACCATCGGGAGATGTCCGGCAATGCGCGCCAACGCCGCCATCCCGCCCGGTTTTTCATGCAGGAGAGCGGCCATTTCGTTGCTGCGCGCTCCATTGACAGTCCCTGGGGCCACTCCTAGCGTGCAAGCGTTGTCAGGCAGCAGCGATCCCACCCCTCCATCAGGAGCGCATCGTCATGCCGTTGAGCCGCAGATCCCTCCTTCGGACCACCACCGGGGCCGCCGCCGCGCTGGCCGCCGCCACCGGCTGCGGCCGGGCCGTCGCACGCGGCCCCGACCTCTCGGGCGCCGCCGGGATACCGCGTGGCCCGGTCACCATCCGCTGGTGGGCCGGGCGGGTGGCGGCCCGCGACGGCAGCGACCTCAGGCCCGTGCTGGTCAGGGCGTTCCGCCGGAAGTACCGCAACATCACCGTGCAGTTGATCGCCGCGCCACCGACCACGGACGTGGCCCGCGCGACCCTCACCACGCAGGTGACGAGCGGCAGCCCGTCCCCCGACGTCTACATGGGCGACATCGCCTGGCCGGCCCAGTTCGCGTACAACTCGCTGGCGCTGCCGCTCGATCCGCTGCTGCCGAAGGGGTACTGGCAGCGCTATCCCGAGGAGCTGGTGCGGGCGCTGACGTACCAGGGCTCGGTGTACGCCTTCCCGCTCTACCTGGACGAGGCGTTCCTTTACTACCGGAAGGACCTGCTGCACAAACACGGGCTGCGGCCGCCCGGTTCGTGGGAGGAGCTGGCGTCCACCGCCGCGAAGATCCAGCGAACGGGCGACGCCGACCTCGGGTTCGTCTGGCAGGGCACGGTGTACGAGGGGCTCACCGCGAACGTCGCGGAGCTGGTCGCCGACGCGGGCGGCAGCATCCTCTCCCCCGACGCCCGCACGGTCACCTTCGACGGCCCGGCGGGCGTGCGGGCCGTGTCCTACCTCCGGGACCTGATCACGCGCGGCGTCTCCCCGTCCTCGGTGACCACGTTCGTGGAGCAGGACAGCCTGGACGCCTTCACCAGCGGCCGGTCGGTGTTCCTGCGCAACTGGCTGTACGCCTGGGGCGTCGCGGACAACCCGGCGTCCTCGCGGGTGGCGGGGAGGATCGGGGTGATGCGCCGGCCCGGCTTCGAGGGCGGCACGGGCGGCCGCAGCTGTCTGGGCGGCTGGTGCAACTACCTCAATCCGCACTCCCGGCACCTCGGCGCGGCGCTGGCGTTCGCCCGCTTCCTCGCCGAGGAGGAGGGGCAGTCGATCCTGGCCCGCGAGGCCGCCGTGCTGCCGCCGCTGCTGTCCCAGCTGCACGGCAAGGCCGTGGCGAGGTCGTCCAATCCGGCGTTCGCGCTGGCCCGTGAGGTGCGGCTGGTCGCCCGGCCGACCCGGACCCCGGAGTACCCGATGGTCAGCAAGGCGGTGTTCACCCCGGTCAACGAGGTGCTCAGCGGGGGCACGAGCGTACGGCGGGGGCTCGCCGGCTCCCGCCGTGATCTGCAGGCGGCGCTCCGAGGGGAGGCGCTGTGACGGTCTCCCCGACGGCCGCCCCGGAGGCCCGGCCCGCGCCCCTGCCCCCTTCCCCCGCCGCTCGCAAGCCCGCCGGCATCGCGCGCCGCCGGGCCCGCACCGGCTGGCTCTACACCGCCCCGGCGCTCACCGTGATCGCCCTGGTGACGCTCTTCCCGGTGGTCTACTCGATCGTCCTCAGCTTCAGTGACGTGCGCTTCACCTTCGACGGCGTCCGCGTCGAGGAGTGGACGCTCGGCAACTACACGACGATGCTGGCGAGTCCGGTGTGGCTGGAGGCGCTGGCCTTCACGGTCGGGTACACGCTGGTGACGGTGGCCGTGGAGATCGCGCTCGGTATCGCGGCCGCGGTGCTGCTGGACCGGCTGGAGGCCGGGCGGGGCTGGATCCTCGCGCTGCTGCTGATCCCCTGGTCGCTGATCACGGTGGTCTCGGCGCAGCTGTGGGACTTCCTGTACGACGCCACGTTCGGCGCGGTGACCTGGCTGTTCGGGCTGGTCCTGGACCAGCCGCCGGTGATCCTCGGTACGCCCGTGCCCGCGATCACCGGCATGGCGGTCGCGGACATCTGGAAGACCACCCCGTTCGTCGCGGTGATCATCCTGGCGGGGCTGGTCCGCATCCCGCAGGAGCGGTACGAGGCGGCCGAGATGGACGGCGCCGGGTCCTGGGCCACCTTCTGGAACGTCGTACTGCCCGCGCTGCGCCCCGTGGTCTCGGTCGCGGTCCTCTTCCGGGTGCTCCAGGCGTTCGGGATCTTCGACCTGCCGTTCGTACTGACGCAGGGCGGTCCCGGCACGGCCACCCAGTCGCTCGCCGTGCTCGGCTACAAGACGCTGTTCCAGAACCTCGACATCGGGATGGGCGCGGCGATCGCCACCAGTACGGGCGTGCTGGTCATCGCGGGCTGTCTGCTGTTCCTGCGGATGTTCCGCGGCCAGGTCGACGAAGGGGGCGCGGCATGAGGCGCGGCCGCGGGCGTACGGGAGTGCGCCGCTATGTGAACGTGGTGAACCTCGGCGCGCTGGTGCTGGTCGCCGTGACCGCGCTGCCGCTGCTGTGGATGGCGGTCACGTCCTTCAAGACGGCGCGCGAGAACGGCACACTGCCGCCGACGCCGATCCCCCTCCACCCCACCCTCGCCAACTACCGGCTGGCGCTGGGCTTCGCGGGCTTCGACCGCTATCTGCTCAACAGCGCGGTGGTGGCCGTCAGCGCCACCGCGATCGTCCTGGGGCTCGGGCTGTTCGCCGGATACGCGCTGGCCCGCACGCCGATGCGCGGCCGCGGCCCGGTGATGACGGGGCTGCTGATGATCTCCGTCTTCCCGACGATCGCCGTGGTCACCCCGCTGTACCTGGTCGAACGCGAGCTGGGCCTGCTCAACGGCTACTGGGGCCTGATCATCCCGTACACCGCCTTCCACCTGCCGTTCGCGATCTGGATCCTGCGCAACTCGCTGCAGTCCATCCCGTACGAGCTGGAGGAGGCGGCGACGGTGGACGGCGCGGGGCCGACCCGGACGCTGCTGTCGGTGATCCTGCCGCAGGCCCGGCCCGCGCTGTTCACCGCCGGGGTGTTCACCTTCACCGCGACCTGGACGGAGTTCCTGATGGCGCTCACGTTCAACAGCGAGGACGCCTACCGGACCGTGCCGGTGGGCATCGCACTCTTCAGCAGCCAGTACGAGATCCCGTACGGAACGATCTTCGCCGGGGCGATGGCGGCGACCGTGCCGATCGCCCTGCTCGTCCTGGTCTTCCGGCGCGCCGTGCTCTCCGGCCTGACCGACGGCGCGGTCAAGGGATGACGCCGGGTGAACCCACCTCTCACGAAGGAGCCGCTGTGACCGTCCCCGCCTCCCCCGACCTGTCCCCGCAGGACCCCGACTGGTGGCGGCAGGCCGTCGTCTACCAGGTCTATCCGCGCAGCTTCGCCGACAGCGACGGCGACGGCATCGGCGACCTGCCCGGCATCACGAGCCGGCTGACCCACCTGGCCTCGCTCGGCGTGGACGCGCTGTGGCTGAGCCCCTTCTACCCTTCGGAGCTGGCCGACGGCGGGTACGACGTGGCCGACTTCCGGGACGTCGACCCGCGCCTCGGCACGCTCGCCGACTTCGACGCGATGGTCGCCGAGGCGCACCGGCTGGGCCTGAAGATCCTGGTGGACCTGGTGCCCAACCACACCTCCGACCAGCACGCCTGGTTCCAGGAGGCGCTGGCGTCGCCGCCCGGCTCGGCGGCCCGCGCGCGCTACGTCTTCCGCGACGGGCGCGGCGAACACGGCGAGCTGCCGCCCTCGGACTGGGTCTCCCGGTTCGGCGGCAGCGCCTGGCAGCGGGTGCCGGACGGCCAGTGGTACCTCCATCTCTTCGCGCCCGAGCAGCCGGACCTGGACTGGAGCAACGAGGAGGTGCGCGAGGACTTCCGGCACACGCTGCGCTTCTGGTCCGACCGCGGGGTGGACGGCTTCCGCATCGACGTGGCGCACGGGCTGGCCAAGGACCTCACAGAGCCGCTGCGGGACATGGGTCCCGACCAGTTCAAGGGCGACCAGGACCTGATGCCGGACGGCACCCACCCGCACTGGGACCGGGACGAGGTGCACGAGATCTACCGGGACTGGCGGATCGTGATGGACTCCTACACGCCGCCGCGGATGGCGGTCGCCGAGGCGTGGGTGAAGAACTCCCGGCGGGTGCTGTACACCCGGCCCGACGAGCTGGGCCAGGCGTTCAACTTCGAGTATCTGCAGGCCGAGTGGTCGGCCGCCGGGCTGCGCAAGGTGATCACCGAGTCGCTGGCCACCGCGGCCGCCGCGGGTGCCTCGGCGACCTGGGTGCTCTCCAACCACGACGTGATCCGGCACGCCTCCCGGCTCGCGCTGCCGCCGGGCACCGACACCGACGCCTGGCTGCTGTCCGGCGGCACCCGGCCCGCCGAGGACCGGGCGCTGGGGCTGCGCCGGGCCCGCGCCGCGACACTGCTGATGCTGGCGCTGCCCGGGTCCTCGTACATCTACCAGGGCGAGGAGCTGGGCCTGCCGGAGGTCGCCGACCTGCCCGTGGAGGCGCTCCAGGACCCGGTGTGGGAGCAGACGGGCCACACCCGCAAGGGACGGGACGGCTGCCGGGTGCCGCTGCCGTGGACCCGGGAGGGCACCTCGTACGGCTTCGGCCCCGGCGCCGCCTGGCTCCCGCAGCCCGCCTCCTTCGGCGAACTCTCGGTGGCGGCACAGGACGGCGAGAAGGACTCGACACTGGAGCTGTACCGCTCGGCGCTACGTCTCCGCCGGGAGCTGCAGGGCGACGAGTCGCTGGAGTGGCTGTCGGCCCCGGACGAGGCCACGGAGGACGGCGCCGCGGGGATCGTGCATTTCGGACGATCGACGGGCTGGCGCTGCCTGGCGAACCTGTCGGACCGGCCGGTGCCGCTGCCCGCTGGCGAAGTACTGCTGTCCAGCGGGGCGTTGGCGGGCGGGCAGCTGCCGCCGGACACCACGGTGTGGCTGCGGCGGGGCGTCTGAGGGAGGGCGGACGAACGGGTCGGGCGGCGCATCGAAGGCCCCCGGCCCGTCCGTGCGCGCGGGCAAGTGTGGGAGGGCGGAGCGTCAAACTGGGCTGCGCCGCGCGGCTGTTAGCCTGACGCAGTGGATCACGCCTGGTACGCCGATGACGCAGGCTCCGGTCACCTGGATGTGAGCGAAGTCCGGCCAGGTCACGCGCACGCGCCACTCAGGGGACGCCGGTTTCCGGGGGACGACGGTCTGCCGTGCAAGATGCCGCTCCCCTCATCCCGTTCGCCCATCATCACGCCGGAGAGACCGTGACCATCCCGATCCCCGAACACGTCCGCGCCCGCTTCGAGCTGAAGGCACACGTGGGCCGGCCCCTGAGCGAGACGGACCCGGGCGGACTGCTCCGGCTGCACGGCCCGGAGGCCGCGGACCCGACGGCGCTGTATGCGCGGCTCCGCGCCACGTACGGTCAGGTGGCTCCGGTGCTGCTGCCGGGTGACCTGCCGGTCTGGCTGGTGCTGGGGTACCAGGCCAACCTCGATGTCGCCCGCACGCCGTACCCGTACACCCGTGACTCACGGCTGTGGAACCTCGACGACCAGGTACCCGACGCCTGGCCGCTGGGCCCCACGGTCGACTGGGAGCCGACGTGCGTGTTCACCGACGGTACGGCGCACGCACGGACACGGACAGCCGTCACCGACAGCCTGGAGGACCTCGACCGGCACGGGATACGCCGCTACGTGGTCCGGTACACCAAGATGCTCGTCAACGAGTTCATCCAGACCGGCGAGGCCGACCTGGTCGGCCAGTACGCCGAGCGGCTGCCGATGCTCGTGATGACCCGACTGCTGGGCATGGACGAGGCGGACGGCCCACGGCTGGCGGACGCCGCCCGCGACCTCATGACCGGCAGCGACACGGCCGCCGCCAGCAACGAGGTCATCAAGACCGCACTGGTCTCGCTGCAGAAGGCCAAGCAGGACCGGCCGGGCAACGACCTGGCCAGCTGGCTGAGCACGCACGAGTCCGGGCTCTCCCACGACGAGGTCCTCGGGCACCTGCGGCTGCTGGTGATCGCCGCGTACGAGACCACGGCGAATCTCATCGCGAACACCCTGCACATGAATCTGACCGACCGGCGGTTCCGCGCGAATCTGTCGGGCGGTCACATGACGCTGACCGACGCGCTGGACGGCATGCTCTGGGACGAGCCGCCGCTCTCCGTGCTCCCCGGCCGCTGGACGACCGCCGGCACCACGCTCGACGGCTGGCGGATCGAGGCCGGCGACATGCTGCTGCTCAGCCCCGGCGCCGCGAACGTCGACCCGGAGATCCGACCGGACCTGTCCGTCCCGGTGCACGGCAACCGCTCGCATCTCGCCTTCAGCGCGGGTCCTCACCGATGCCCCGGTGAGGACATCGGGCGGGCCATCGCCGACACCGGCATCGACACCTTGCTGACGCTGCTGCCCGACATGCAACTCGCCGTGTCCGAGGACGAGGTGCAGTGGCAGTACGTACTGCTCTCCAAGCGCCTGTCGGCACTGCCCGTACGCTTCCGGCCGCGCCCCGAGGTGGCGCTCAGCTCCGGTACGCTCTCCGGTCACAGCCGGCGCGCGGCCGGCGGCTGCCCGGTCACGAGCGCCGCGTCGGCCACTGTGTAGACCTCATGAGGCCCGCGGCGCACGGCAGTTCGCCGCCGCGGGCCATTCCGTTTGTCCCGGAAACCGTTGGTCGACCACTGGTTGGGGCATCTGGGCTGTCTCCCCCTTCCCTTCCGTTCGCACACGTGATGTTGGCCCTATTGATCATTTTTGGGCCATGCGTACCATGCGGGCTGTTGATCACGGTGGGTGCGCGCTATGTAGCGCATCCGACAGGAAGGCGGCCGGAGTGAGTACCGCGCTCATAGTTCCCCCGACCTACGCCCCTATACCACCGGCCATTCACCCGCTCCATGCGGACATCGACGCACGGACCGCCGCCTGGGCGCACGCGTTCGACATCGGCTCCGCGGGGCTGCGCAAGCGGCTGGTGACGCAGGAGATCGGCTCCTTCGCCTCACGCATCCTGCCCTCGGGCCGCACGGAAGTCGTCCAGGTCCTCGGTGACTTCGTCCTGTGGCTGTTCGGAGTGGACGACGGCCTGTGCGAGGAGGGCGACCTGGGCCTTGCGCCGGGCGCGCTCAACGCCGCCCTGCAGCGCCTTCTGTGGGTCGCCGAGCATCCCGAGGCGGCCATCCTCACCGACGATCCCCTCGCGCGCGGACTGCGGGACCTGCGGGCCAGAGTGGCGGAGTACGGCACCGCCGGGCAGACGAAGGCGTGGATCGACGCGCTGCGCGAGTACTTCCTGTCAGTGATCTGGGAGGCGTCCCACCGCACCGCCGGCAGCGTGCCCGAGCTCGACGACTACACGCTGATGCGCCTCTACGACGGCGCGACCACGGTCGTCCTGCCGATGCTGGAAATGGCCCACGGCTATGAACTCCGGCCGGAGGAGCGCGCACTGCCGGGCGTACGGGCCGCGGCCCAGGCGGCATCCTTCGTGATCTGCTGGGACAACGACCTGTTCTCGTACCACAAGGAGGTCAAGGAGCGGAGCCGGACGGGCGGCTACTACCTCAACGTCATCCGTGTGCTGGAGCACCACCGGGGTCTGCCCACCGGCCGGGCCGTGACCGAGGCCATCGGCCAGCGGGACCGTGTAATGGTCCTCTTCCAGCAGCTGTGCGCGGCGCTCGCGGAGCAGGGGAGCCCGCAGCTGCGGCAGTACCTCGCCGACCTGGGCCACTTCGTACGCGGCTCGATGGACTGGGGCATCACCTCCGTGCGCTACACCACGCCCGACGATCCGGCGGCGCTGCCCGCACGCTTCAGCGCGACGCCCACCGGCACGGGGCCGGTGGACATTCCGTCCATCGCTTGGTGGTGGGAGGTGCTGGACCAGCTCACCGGCACCGCACCGCACCGGGCGCCCCTGGGCGCCGGTCTCTCCTTGGCCGGCGCGCGCGCCGGCGTGGCGGAAGGATTCTCCTGGTGATCGTCGACGCGCACGGCATCCCCCGTGCTCCGGGTCGGATACCGCTCCTCGGGCACGCCGTGAAAATGGGGCGCCGGCCGCTGGACTTCCTTCAGTCGCTGCCGGAGACCGGTCCGCTGGTGCGAGTGGATCTGGGCACGATGCCCGTCTACGTACCGACCGACGCCGACCTGATCCGCCAGGTGCTGGTCACGCACGCCCCCAAGTTCGTCAAGGGACGCCTGTACACCCGCGTCGAGCCGCTGGTGGGCAAGGGGCTTGCGACCTCCAGCGGCCCGGTGCACCGCCGCAATCGGCGGCTGATGCAGCCGATGTTCCACAAGGAGCGCATCGCCGGTTACGCGGCCACGATGAGCGAACGCGCCCAGGATCTGGTCGACTCCTGGCAGCCGGGGCAGCAACTCGCCCTGGAACAGGAAATGGGCGAGTACACCATCCGCACGCTCGCGGAGGTGATGTTCTCCGCCGACCTCGGTCAGCCGGCCGTGGAGTCGGTCCGCAAGAACCTGCCGATCATCCTCAAGTACATGCTGCTCCGGGCCGCGTTCCCGACGTTCCTGGACGGGCTGCCGATCCCGGCGAACCGGAAGTTCGACGCGGCGGCGCGGGACATGCGCGCGGTGATCGACAAGGTGGTCGCAGACACCCGGCTGTCGGCGAGGAGCGACCGGGACGACCTGGTGGCCCTGCTGTTGTCCGCACGGGACGCGGACACCGACGAGGCGCTGACGGACGAGGAGGTCAGGGACGAGCTGGTGACCATCCTGTTCGCCGGCACCGAGACCACCGCCTCGACGCTGAGCTGGTTCTTCCACGAGATGGGGCGCCACCCGGAGGTCGAGCGGCAACTGCTGGAAGAGATCGACGAGGTGGTGGGCGACGGCCCGGTCACCATCGACCACGTTCCGCGGCTCGGCACGGTCAAGCGGGTACTGGACGAGGTGATCCGCCTCTACGGTGTCACGATGCTGATGCGGCGTACCACCGAGCCGGTGGAGCTGACGGACAGCAGGCCCGACGGCCGGGAGGTCACGTACCGGATCCCCGCGGACACCGAGGTCGCCTTCAGCCTCTATGCCGTGCACCGGCACCCGGAGCTGTACAAGAACCCCGACGACTTCGACCCCGACCGGTGGCTGCGCGACGACATCCCGCGCCAGTCCTTCTTCCCCTTCGGCGCTGGCAACCGGATGTGCATCGGCGACGCCTTCAGCTGGACGGAGGCGACCATCGCCGTGGCGACCATCCTCCAGCGGTACACCCTGCGTCCGGTCCCCGGGCACACACCCCGGAAGGCCACCTCCGCCATGGTCCACCCCGACCATGTCCCCATGACGGTGGTACCCAGAGCGAGCTGAACGCCGCCGGGGCGGTCAGGCAGCCGGATACGGCCGGGACGGCGCCGGAATGCGCCGTCCCGGCCGTATCACGACGCCTCAGCGCTGACAGCGAGCTGGTGCAGGTAGTGCATCAGCGTCATCAGGACGTCCCGACTCGACGTGCGCAGCCGTGCGTCGCAGTCCACGATCGGGACCTCCGGTGGCAGGTCGAGGGCCTCGCGGAGTTCCTCGACGTCGTGCTTCGGGGCTTCCGGGAAGGAGTTGATGGCGACGACGAAGGGCACGCCGCGCTCCTCCAGGCGGCCGATGACGTCGAAGCTGACCTCCAGGCGGCGGGTGTCGACCAGTACGACCGCGCCCAGCGCGCCGTCGAACAGGCCGTTCCACAGGAACCAGAAGCGCTGCTGGCCGGGCGTGCCGAAGAGGTAGAGCACCAGCTCCTCGTTGAGGCTGATGCGCCCGAAGTCCATCGCGACGGTCGTGGAGGTCTTGCGCTCGATGCCCAGGGTGTCGTCGACGCCGACGCCGGCCTGGGTCATCGTCTCCTCGGTGGTCAGCGGGCGGATCTCGCTGACCGCGCCCACCAGGGTCGTCTTGCCGACCCCGAAACCGCCCACGATCACCACCTTGACCGCGGCGGTGGCCGAGTCCGGCAGCGCGTCCTCGCTCCGCGGCCCGGCGACCGGTTCCGCGGCGAGCGCCTGCCCTGCCACGGGCTGCTCGGCGAGCGCCTGCCCGGCGGCCGGGTCAGAGCTGTTGAAGTCCATGGATCACCGCCTCGATAAGGGAACGGTCCGGAAGTTCTGCGGGCGGTACGGGCGCGCGCGCCACGACCCGCCCGTCGGCCAGCAGGTCGCCCAGGAGCACGGTGACCACGCTGACCGGTAGCTTCAGGTAGGCGGAGAGCTCCGCCACCGACAGCGGGGAGTGGCACAGCCGCATGATCGCGGCGTGCTCGGGCTGGATGCCCGGTCGCGGGGCCGCCTTGGCCACGATCAGCGTGACCAGGTCGAGGGAGAACGTCTGCGCGGCGGCGCCGGAGCGCCCGCCGGTGATCACGTAGAGCCGTTCGGGGCTCTCGTCCTCCCAATCCTGGCCCGCTCCGCTCACGCGGCCGATCCCTCGCCGCGCGGCGGGCTGCTGAGGTGCTCGCCGATCCGGGCCACCAGGTCGCGCATCTTCATGCCGATGAGCCCGGCGTCCACACCCTCGTCGGCCAGCACCGCGAGGTAGGCGCCCGCGCCCGCCGCCATCAAGTAGAAGAAGCCGCCGTCCAGTTCGATGACGACCATGCGCATCTTGCCGTCGCTGTGCGGGAATTCGGCGGACACCGCGCCGGCCAGGGACTGCAGCCCCGCGCAGGCGGCGGCCAGCCGGTCGGCGGTGTCGGTGTCCGTGCCGTACTGGGCCATCCGCAGGCCGTCCGAGGACAGCACGACGACGTTGCGGGTCTGCGGGACGCTCTCCGCCAGGTCCTTGAGCATCCAGTCCATGTTGGCCCGGTGCTGAATCATGGCAACTCACTCTTTTCCGACGACTCGTCACTCTTCGGCCCGGCGGCCCCGCCCGGATCTCCGGAGAGACCGCTCTGGAAGGCCGCCAGCCACATGCCGGGCTGCACCTCGGGGGCGGCCTCCGACGCGGAGGACCGGTGGTCTGCGGTGTCGGGGGCGGTGGACGCCTGGGGCGCGGGCTGGGCCGGCGCGGTGGCGCGGGACTTGCGGCGGCGCTGCGGCAGCCCGTTGGCGGTCCGTCCGGTCACCACCGGGACGTCCTCCTGGGTGTCCTCGGGCCGGGGCAGCGCCGCGGGGGCGGCGGGCGCGGGACCGGTGGCCGCGGGCGCGGAAGGCACGGGGCCGGTGGCCGCGCGCGGGACCGCCCTGGGCTCGGTGCGCGCGCTCAGCGGCCCGGAGGAGGCGCCGATGCCGTGCGCCCGGCCGGTGGCGGGAGCGGTGGTGATCAGATCCTGCGGCACGATGAGAACGGCACGCACACCGCCGTACGCCGAAGTACGCAGCGACACCTGGAAGTTGTACGCCTGGGCCAGCCGGCCGACGACCGCGAGGCCGAGCCGCGGGGTCTCCCCCAGGTCGTTGACGTCGATGCCCTCCTGGGCCTGCTGGAGCATCCGCTCGGCCCGCTTGCGGGCCTCCTCGCTCATGCTGACGCCGCCGTCCTCGATCTCGACGGCGATGCCGGACTGCACCTCGACCGCGGTGAGGTGGACGCGGGTCTGCGGCGGGGAGTAGCGGGTGGCGTTGTCCAGCAGCTCGGCGAGCGCGTGGATGAGCGGCTCGACGGCCGTGCCGACGACCGCGACCTCCGAGACGGAGTGCAGCTCGACGCGCTGGTAGTCGATGATCCGGGACATCGCGCCGCGCAGCACGCTGAACAGCGGGACGGCGCGGCTCCACTGGCGGCCGGGGCGGGCGCCGCCCAGTACGGCGATGGAGTCGGCGAGGCGGCCGATCAGCGCGGTGCCGTGGTCCAGCCGGAGCAGGTCGCCGAAGACCTCGTGGTTCTGGCCGTGCCGGTCCTCCATGCCGCGCAGTTCCTGCGCCTGCTGGTGGACGATGGCCTGGACGCGGCGGGCGATGTTCACGAACGCGCGCTGGGCGGACTCGCGCAGGTCCTCCTCGGCGACGACCGCCTCCAGGACGGAGCGCAGCACTGCCTGGTGGGCCGCGGCGAACTCGGGGGTCAGGCCGGACTCGCGGGCCTCCTGGGCCAGCCGCTCCGTCATCGAGGCGAGCACGTCCTCGGGGAACTCGTCCTGGCCGAGCCGGGTGACGACCTCGGGCAGCAGCCCTTCGGCGAGCCGTACGGTCGCGGCCTCCTGGCGGGCCAGCACCGCGGCCTGCGCGTCGGAGCTCCGGCGCAGGGCCGTCAGCGCGCGGCCGCGGCGGGCGACCTCGGCGGAGAGGAGCGCCACCGCGACGGTGGCGACGCCGCCCGTCCACAGGACCGGCGTCAGCGCGGCGGAGGGGACCAGTACGGCGGCGACGACGGCGGCGATCACGGTGAGCGCCGCCGGAAGTATCCACGCCAACGCCGAAGCGGGTCGCAGGCCCCCGGGCGACGATCCATCTCGAACCATCAGCACCCTCAACCAATCAAAAAGATACGGGGAAGTCCTCGGGCGCAGCTGCGAGGGCAGCGTCGACACGGAGGTCACCCGTGGTAACTGCCAGTACGCTGAGCCGTCTTCAGCATAACCGGACTTGATCACTCCTTGACGGCGGGTCATGTCGCCGCAGGTGAACGGCTGTCGGCCCGCTGAACGGACATCGCTGTCCGCCTGGCGCACATCTCGCGGGGGCCGCGATGTCACCTTCCGGACGGCGGCCGCGCACGCCAGATCACCGCATGGCCAAGGGAGTTGGCCATGCGGTGCCTCGGTGGAACGTCGGCTCACAGGCGTACGGTCCGCCGCGGCTGCGTCCTGGCGTCCGCCAACAGGCCGTGCATGGTGGCGAATTCCTCGACGCACTTGCCGGTGCCCGCCACGACGCAGTGCAGCGGGTCGTCGGCGACCACGACGGGCACGCCGGTCTCGTCGCGCAGCAGCCGGTCCAGGCCGCGCAGCAGCGCCCCGCCTCCGGTGAGCGCGATGCCGTGCTCAATGACGTCGCCGGACAGCTCGGGCGGGCACGCGTCCAGGGTGCGCCGGACGGCCTGGACGATCGCGTCGACGGGCTCGGCGAGCGCCTGCCGGATCTCCTCGGCGGTGATCTCCTGGGTCCGCGGCAGGCCGTTGACCTGGTCGCGGCCGCGGACGGTGTACGCGTCGATGCGCAGCGGCACGGTGTCCTCCGCGTCCGCGCCGTCGGCGGGCGGCTCCGGCAGATGGACCTCCTCCGGCGTCCACAGCGCCGAGCCGATCGCGATCTTGATGTCCTCGGCGGTGCGCTCCCCGATGGCCAGCGCGTGCTTCTTCTTGACGTACGCCGTGATCGCCGCGTCCATCGCGTCGCCCCCGACCCGCACGGACTGCGCGGTGACGAGGCCGCCCATCGAGACCACGGCGACCTCGGTCGTGCCGCCGCCGATGTCCACCACCATGCAGCCCACCGGCTCGGCGACCGGCAGCCCGGCCCCGATCGCGGCCGCCATCGGCTCCTCGATCAGCTGCACCTCGCGGGCGCCCGCGCGCTTGGCGGAGTCGATGACCGCGCGCCGCTCGACGCCGGTGATGCCCGACGGTACGCAGACCACCACCCGCGGCCGGGACAGCCGGCGGCCCGGCAGCGCCTTCTTCATCAGCCCCCGCAGCATCCGCTCGGCGGCGTCGAAGTCGGCGATCACGCCTTCCTGGAGCGGCCGCATCGCGGTGATGCCGGACGGGGTGCGGCCGATCGTGCGCTTGGCCTCCGTGCCGACCGCGATGACGTCGCCCGCCGCGTTCACCGCGACCACGGACGGCTCGTTGAGCACCACGCCCTTGCCGCGGGCGTAGACCAGGGTGTTGGCCGTCCCGAGGTCGATGCCTATGTCGTACGTACCGCCGGAGGAAGTGCTGGACGCCATGAGGAGTTCGCTCGCTCGCTTTCGGCTCGGACTGCGGACACACCCGCGGCGCGGCGCACGGACCCCCCGACATCGCGCCCCAGACGACAGCAATGACGTCAATAACGGGCAATTACCTACCCTACCGGCATCGCATAGTTGCACGCCGTCCGGCCCGGGCCCGAACGGACCGGCGCTCAGCGCCCGGTGCGGTTCAGCGCCTGCGCGAGGTCGTCCAGCGCGTCCACCAGCAGGCCCGCCGCGCGCAGCGCCACGCCCTGGCCCTCCGTCTCCGCGTCCCAGACGGCCAGCCACCTGTGCAGCCCCGACCAGTCCAGGTCCCCGCCCTCCCTGATGGCCCGGGCCGCGCGCTCGACCGAGGGCTTCAGCTCGGCGGCGAACGCGTCGGCGCCCGGGGACGGTTCCGCGTCCGGGCCCGGCAGGTGAGCCTCCATCAGCATCGTGACGCGGCCCATCGCGTTGAGGGCCGCCTCCGCCGCCTGCGTGGCGCCCTGCGAGAGCCCGCGGTGCCGCACCGGTTCCTGCCCGGCGCGCTCCCCGCTCTTCACCCACGCGACGCGCGCGGCGCGCAGGTCGAGCAGGGCCTCGCGGACCCGGCGCGGCCGGCGCTCGGCGGGTCGCGCGTAGATCTCCAGGACGGCGACGGCGTACCGGCCGCCCGCCTCCAGCCACTCCGCCAGCCGCTCGCGCAGCCGGGACGTCTCCCAGGCCGGGAAGAGCGCGTACGAGAGTGTCGCCAGCACGCCGCCGAGGAGGGTGAGCACCACCCGCTCCTGCACGGTCTGTTCCCAGCCGGCGCCCGCGATGCCGAGCAGGAAGACGACGTACGCGGCGACGCAGGCCGAGGTGACCGCGACGCCGGTGCGCAGCAGCAGGTACATCAGGAAGGCGCACACGATGGCCAGGCCCGCGTCGACGTACTGCCCGGGGTGGAACAGGGCGATCACCCCGCCGCCGACCGCGACGCCGAAGAGGGTGCCGGTGAAGCGGGCGATGCCGCGCTGGTACGTCTGCGCGAAGTCGGGACGCATGATCATCACGGAGGCGAGCGGCGCCCAGTAACCGTGCCCGAAGGGCAGCGCGGTGCCCATGAGGTAGCCGACCGCGGCCACCGCGGCGACCCGCAGCGCGTGCCGCAGGACGAACGAGGACCAGCGCAGCTCCCGACGGACGGCCCGCAGCACGACCGGGACCTGGCGGTGGACGGCGGGCCGCAGCAGGTGCGGCCGGTCGCCGTCGGAGACGGGGCCGGTGGGCTCGACGGGCTCGTCGGCGACCTCCACGGCGTCGGCGAGCAGGCTCAGCAGCCGGGCCGCCGAGCGGCGCGCCGGACCGGTCAGCATGTCGCCGGACTCCGGTACCTCCAGGGTGTCCATGGCGTCGGCGGGCAGCCGGACCGGCCGGGCGTGACGGATAGCGGAGGCCACCGCGTCCAGTACGGTCGCGGCGGCGCCGAGCAGTTCGCGGGCGCGGTCCCGCTCGGGGCCCTCCAGCGGGGCGCCGACGACGGGGTCGGCGAGCGAGGCGAGGGCGGGGCGCACCTGTTCGGCGAGGGTGCGGGGGCCGTGCAGCTGGGCGGGGCGGCGCCGGGCCTGGCGGGGCGTCACCCGGGAGGCGAGCCGCGCGTCCATCAGGGGCTGCGGGTCGAAGGGCGCCACCGGGTCGTGGCGCAGCCGGCGCGCGTAGTCGGCCTCGGCGGCGAGCGCGTCGGCCAGCGCGTCCCGCTGCCGCCCCCACCGGCGGATGGGGAAGAGCACGATGAGCGCGGCCTGTACGCAGCCGCCGACCGCGATCAGCGCGGCGTGCTCCAGCGCGCCCAGTACGGAGGTCGGCAGGGTGACCGTCACCAGCATCACCGCGACCGTCTGCGTGCCGATCAGCCCGGAGACCGGCCCGACGGCCCAGCACAGCCCCGCGAGCAGGGTCCAGGCGCCGAGCAGCAGCACGAACAGCACGGTGTGGGACGCGGCCAGATAGCCGAGGAAGGTGGAGACCGACAGGCCGCCCGCGACGGCCAGCGCCAGCAGCGGGCGCGGCCGCCAGCTGCGCTGGAAGGTGGCGATGGCGGCGGAGAAGGCACCGAAGGCGGCGGAGACGGCGAGCACCGGGGAGCCCAGCCACAGACAGCCCCCGACGACGAGCGCGACGCCCGCGGCGCCGCGTACCGCGATGAGCGGCGTCAGCTTGGCCCGTTCGACGCTCAGCCCGGAGCGGGCGGTCTGCTTCAGCGCGCTCGTCCAGGTCATACCGAGAGAATACGTGCCGGATGCCGTGAAATCGGGCGGCTGCGCACGCGCGGCACCCCCGTACCGGCCGCCCCTCGGATGGCGGCCGGTACGGGAACCGCGGGCGTCAGGGGCGCTCTGGGCTGCAGTCGATCTGGGTGAGCTTGATCGGCTTCTTCGCGTCGAGGTCGACGTACGCGGTGAAGTGCTGGTTCGGGCCGTGCGCCCACTTGGTGGTCACCGTCGCCCAGCCGACGCCCGCGGACTGCGCGGTGGTCACCCACCCGATGGCGATGTCCCGCGGGTTGTTCTGCGCGCACAGCAGGACGTCGTACTTCTTGTTCTTCTCGGCGCGCTTCTTCAGCGCGTCGCCGACCATGTTGTCCCGCTCCCACTGACGGGGGCCGTGATTGCCGTAGAAACCCTGCAGGAAGTGGTGGACCTGCTCGGCGTTGTAGCGGGCCGGGGCCTTCTCGGGGGACGCGGTCACGGCGGGCGCCGATGCGGCGAGGGTCAGTCCACCACCGAGCAGCGCGGCACAGAGGGCGGAGACGGTGACAGCGCGCGAAGCCTTACGGATCATCGGATGTCCTCTTCTTCCGGAATTCATCCGCATTATGCGGACCTCTTACGAGCAGACACGCCGCGCCGCGCGAGGGTTGCACGACCCGCGGCGCATGCACCCGCCCGGCCCAACAGCGAGCCGCCCCGACAGCCGTGGCGCGCGGGCTCCATTAATAGAGTGCGTGCTCTACTATTACGCCGATGCGTACCGTCGACCCCGAACAGCACGCCCGCAAGCGGGCCCGGATCCTCGTCGCCGCCGCCGAGGAGTTCGCCGCCCATGGCGTGGACGGCACCTCGACCGCGGCCATCTGCCGCCGCGCCGGCATCGGCTCGGGCACGCTCTTCCACTACTTCCCGGCCAAGCGCGACATCTTCCACGCGGTGTTCGCCGACGACCTGCCGCGCAACGCCGCGGCCTGCGACCGGGCGCTCGCCGCCGAGCGGCCCGACGACGGCCTCGACGGGCTCATGGACCACCTGCTCGCCGACCTCGCCGACCCGCTCGTCCCGGGCCTCGCCGCCGCGGCCGTCTTCCAGGCCAACCGGGACGAGGAGTTCGCCGGGATGGTCGCCGCCGACGAGGCCCGCATCCGCGCCACCCTCGTCGCCCTGCTGGAACGGCTGGCGGACGCGGGCCGGCCGCTCGCCTTCGCCGCCGAGCGCACCGCCGGATGGATCCAGCGGCTGATCGACTCCGGCTACCTGAGCGCCGGCGAGGACGACTTCGACCCGCGGGCACACGCCGCGGAGCTGCGCCGCATCATCGACTGGCTGGTAGGCCGCGACCCGGCCCCGGCCCGAGAGAAGGGCACGACCGATGCCTGCTGAGAACGCGCTCGCAAAGGACGAGACGAAGGACGAGACGCGGGTGGCGCCGACCACCGGCGCCCGCGCCCTCGTATGGGCCGGCTTCCCGCTCCTCGGCGCGGGCCTCGGATGGCTGCTCGACGCGGTGGCCGACTGGGTCGCGTCACTGCCCTGGGCGCCCCTGCAGGGCCCGTTCGAGCTGGTCGCCTCGCTCCCCGAGCCGCAGGCCACGATCGGCGCGGTCCTCCTCGGCGCCGTCGCCGGACTGGCGCTCGCGCTGCTCGCCGAACACGACTACGTGTACGCCACCGTCGGCCCCGACCGGGCCACCGTCACCCGCGGCGGCCGGCACCGCCCCCTGCGCCGCGCCGACCTCGACGCGCTCTTCGTGGACGGCAAGCAGCTCGTCGCCCTCGGCCACCGCACCGAAGAACTCCTGCGCCTCAAGGGCGACTTCGACGCCGAGCGCTTCGCCGCCGCCTTCCGGGACCACGGGTACCCCTGGCACGCGACCGGCGACCCGCACGCCAAGGCGTACCGCCGCTGGGTGGACGGCCTCCCCGACCTCGAAGCAGGCGCGCACGCCCTCCTCAAGGCCCGCGCACACGCCCTCCAGAAGAGCCGCGCGGCCGACGCGGCCCAACTCCGCGAGGAACTGGCAGCCCTCGGCATCGTCGTCCGGGAGGAGAAGAAACAGCAGTACTGGCGCCGCGCCCCGGACCTCCCGGCCCGCGAGACCTGATCCCGTCCCGCGCCTACGACACCACGTCCTTCGTCCGGAAACCGCGGAAGGCAAGGGCGAAGAGGATCAGCGCGTAGGAGACCGAGACCGCGGCGCCCTGGGCCATTCCGGTCCAGTCCAGCCGTGGCTGGAGGGCGTCGACCCAGGCGAACTGCCAGTGGGCCGGCAGCACGTCGCGCCAGTTGCCGAGCGCGGTGACCTGGTCCAGGACATTGCCGACGATGGTGAGGCCGACCGCGCCGCCGACCGCGCCCAGCGGCGCGTCCGTCACCGTCGACAGCCAGAACGCCAGCGCCGCGGTCACCAGCTGCGAGACGAAGAGGTACGCGACGACCAGCGCCAGCCGCGGCACCGCGTCCCCGGCCGGCAGCACCCCGCCACCGGGCAGCCGCAGCGCGTCCCAGCCGTACGCGTACGTGCCCACGGCCAGCGCCACCAGCGGCAGCAGCACCATCGCCGCCGCGCTGAACACCAGCGCCACGGTCAGCTTGCTCAGCAGCAGCCGGGTGCGCGGCACCGGCGCGGCCAGCAGATACCGCAGCGAGGACCAGCTCGCCTCCGAGGCGACCGTGTCGCCGCAGAACAGCGCGACCGGCACCACCAACAGGAAGCCGGCCGAGACGAACAGCGCGGTGGCCGCGAAGTTCGCGCCGGAGGCGGTCGCGGTGTCCATCAGGGTGATCCGGTTGTTCCGTCCGGCCGGGTCGCCGCCCAGGGCGAAGGCTGCGACCAGTACGAACGGCAGCGCGGCCAGCACCACGCCGACCACCAGCGTGCGGCGCCGCTTCAGCTGGCGCAGCGCCTCGACGCGCAGCGGCAGGGTGTGTCCCGCGCGGTAGCCGGCCGCGGGCCCGGCCGGGCGTGCTGCGGTACTCATCGGTCCCCTCCGATCAGGGTGAGGAAGGCGTCCTCCAGGCGGCGGTGCGGCCCGATGCGCTCCACCGGTACTTCGAGGCGGAGGAGTTCGGCGAGGAGCGTCGGCGTGCCGGTGCTGCCGTCGAGGCGGACCAGCAGCCCGTCGTCGGCGCGGACGGCGGAGACGACGAACGGCAGCGCGGCGACCTCCTCCACCACATCGTCCGGCACCGGCTTCGCCGTGCCGACCAGCAGCGTGTCCCCGGACCCGACGATCTCGGCGACCGGCCCCGCCTGCACCAGCAGGCCGTGGTCCATGACGACCAGATGCGTACAGGTCTGCTCGACCTCGGCCAGCAAGTGGCTGGAGACGATGACGGTCCGCCCCTCGGCCGCGTAACGGATCATCACGTCCCGCATCTCGCGGATCTGCGGCGGGTCCAGGCCGTTGGTCGGCTCGTCCAGAATGAGCAGGTCCGGCAGGCCGAGCATGGCCTGCGCGATGGCGAGGCGCTGCCGCATCCCCTGGGAGTACGTACGGACGGCGCGCTGCAGCGCCTCCCCCAGGCCCGCGATCTCCAGTGCCTCGTCGAGGTGCGCGTCCTCGGCCGGGCGGCCGGTCGCCCGCCAGTACAGGTCCAGGTTCTCCCGGCCCGTCAGGTGCGGCAGGAAGCCCGCGCCCTCGACGAACGCGCCGACCCGCGAGAGCACCGGCGCGCCCGGCCGCACCGCGTGCCCGAAGACCCGGATCTCGCCGTCGTCCGGCGTGATCAGGCCCATCAGCATCCGCAGCGAGGTGGTCTTGCCCGCGCCGTTGGGCCCGAGCAGACCGAGCACCTGTCCGCGGTCGACGCCGAAGGTCAGGTCCCGGACGGCGTACCGGTCCACGGCACCCTTGTACTTCTTCGTCAGGCCGGTGATCCGCAGCGGTACGTCGGCCAGGTCCGGGTCCGGCGCGGGCGGCGTGGTGCGGCGCCGCCCGGTGAGCAGCAGCGCGGCGGCGATCAGCAGGGCGGCGAGCGGCAGACCCCACACCCACCAGGGCAGCGGGGTGGCGGCGGTGTGCACGCCGGGCGCGGTCGGCACGCTCAGCGCGTGCTTCCCGGCGAGCGCGACCTTGTAGACGGCGGGCTGCGCGGGCGAGGCGTACGCCATGTCGGTGGCGGCCACCACCAGCCGCATCCGGTGCCCGGCGGCGAACTCGTGGTCGATGGCCGGCAGCCGGACGGAGAGCGTACGGCCGTCCTTCGCGTCCGCCACCCGCAGCGGCGTCACCAGCTGGTGCGGCAGCAACTGACTGCGCCCGTCCGGCCCGACGTCGTAGACCTTGGCGAACAGCACGGCGTCGGGGCGGTCGCTGCTCACCCGCAGCTTCGCCGTCGGCGAGCCGGTGACCTGTACGGGGCTCTTCAGCGCCGCGGACTCGAACCGGGCGTACTGGCCGGGGAAGTCCAGCGACGGGCCGTTGCCCAGCGCGCTCAGGCCGCCGAGCGCGCTGCCGATGCCGGGCACTGAGGAGATCGCGGGCGGGTCGCCGCCCGCGGGGTTGGCGAGCGTCTGCTCGCGGCCGGCGAGCGGCACGGACCGCGGGTCGCCGCGCAGGCCCGGGTAGCGGTCGCCGCTCGCGCCGCGCAGCCGCGAGGCGCCGTCGGCGGCGTCCACGCCCCCGGTCCGGCTGATCCGGAACGCCGGGCCGGTGTCGGTGCCGCGCTCGCCCTTCAGATAGCGGGCGAACCACGCCTCCGTACGGGCCAGGACGCGGGCCTCCTCGCGGTCGCCGCCGTCGTGGCCGCCCTCGATCCAGTCCACCTTGACCGGCGCGCCGTTCTTCTTCAGCGCCTTCGCCATCGCGTCGGCCTGGCCGAGCGGGAAAAGCGAGTCGGACTGGCCCTGGCTGATCAGGGTGGGGACCTTGATGCGGTCGGCGACGGCCTGGGGACTGCGGCTCTCCAGCATCTTCCGGGCTGCCTCGTCCGGCTTCCCGGAGACCGCCACCCGCTCGTACATCCGGCACAGCGCCGGCTCGAAGCGGTGGCAGGCGACGCCGCGCGCGGGGTTGGGCACGGAGGTGGTGACGGGAGCCGAGCCGGTGGTGAAGAAGTAACCGGCCCACAGTTTCTTGAACACGCCGTCGGGGAACAGCGCGTCGGCGAGGTTCCAGTACGTGATCTGCGGCGCGATGGCGTCCACCCGGCGGTCGTGGCCCGCCGTGAGCAGCGCGATGGCGCCGCCGTACGAGGCGCCCGTCATGCCGACGCGCGGGTCGCCGGGCTTGTCCAACTGCACGTCGGGACGTTTCGCCAGCCAGTCGATGAGGTGGCTGACGTCGGCGACCTCGCCCTTCGGGTCGTTCAGCCCGATCTTGCCGGTGGAGCGCCCGAAACCGCGTGCCGACCAGGTCAGTACGGCGTATCCGGCCCGCGCCAGCTGCTGGGCCTGGTCCTTGGCCGCCGCCTTGCTGGCGCCGAAGCCGTGGCCGAGCAGCACGGCGGGACGGCGGCCGTGCACCGCCGTGCTGGTGAAGTAGGAGGTGTCGATCCGGACGGTGGCCTTGCTGCCGGGCTTCTCGGGCAGCGCCAGGACCTGGTCCTGACGGTGCACGGCGGCGGACGAGCCGTCGGAAGCGGCCACCGCCGCCCACGACCCGCCGCCGAGCAGGACGGCCAGCACGGCCACGAGCGCGACCAGTAGCCGGCCACGCGGCCGGGGAACCTTTACAGCCATGCGATCACCCTACGGGGGTGCCCCGTGAACTCCCGGTCAAGCCCTGAGGCACGGACACCGTCAGGCTGCGGCTCAGCCCTGCGGCGGCGGCCCGAAGCCGCCACCGGGCGGGGTGGGCGGTACCGGGGGTGCGCCGTAGGGCATCGGCGGGGCCTGCGGGGGCATGGCGGGCGGGGCGTATCCGGGCTGGGGCTGCGGCTGTACCGGCGGCGCGTAGCCAGGCTGCGGCTGGTACCCCGGCTGCGGTCCGGCCACCGGGTGGCCCGGCGCTCCGTACGCCGGGGCACCCGGCATCCCGTACGGCTGCGTCCCGGGCATCGGCACCACGCCCAGCTGCGCCGGCGGGTACCACTCCGCCGCGACCGGCGTGCCCCGGCGGCCCATCAGGACCAGCACGGCGATCGAGCCGACGAGCTGGATCAGGAGCTGGCTGTGCGCCAGGTACACCGGGAAGGCGGGCCCCTGCTGCGCGGTGAAGAAGACCCCGTACCTGATCAGGGCGGCGAGCGTCATCAGCGAGAGCGGCAGCAGGACGAGCGCCAGCCCCAGCGCGAAGCCCCGCGCGGACACCGCACGCGCGAGGCAGAGCACCGCGCCGATCGCGGCCAGCAGGAGGCAGACGACGGATTCCCAGCCGGACGCCACGCTCATCAGCGCGGGCAGGTTGCCGTGGCCGAGGTAGATGACCTCCAGCAGGGCGGGCCGGTACTGCGTGAGCGTATAGACGTTCGAGAACGCCTGGCACAGCGCGACAACGCCCAGCACCACGGCGCCGGCCACGGCCGCCGCCTTCGCCGGACGCATCGGCGGATCGCTCGGCCGCCGGGTGGGCCAGCTCCGCATCCCCGCGAGGAGCACCAGGCCGCAGGCGAAGGCGAGCAAGATGATCAATCCGCTCGTCACGAAGACGCCCTCGAAGATGCTGCTCGAGCTGTCGACCTCTCCCAGGAACCAGCGGTTGTCGCTGGTGTGCTGGCCGGTGCTGACGAAGTTCTGCAGCCCGGTGGTGAACGTCAGCGTCGTCGCCACGGCGAGCAGGCCGCCGGCCGCCCGCGCCCCGGTGAACGCCGCCCAGACCGCGGCGATCTGCACGAGTGCGAGCGCGACCGTGAACAGGTCGGTCACCATGCCCCGGCCCCCGACGCCCGACCAGGAGTCCCACAGCGCCCCGAACCCGTGCTCCCCCACGTCGATCGCCATCCACGTGGCGCTGTTCAGCAGGAAGAGCGTGCAGAACACCCCAGCGGTGATCCGCGCCCCTTTGCTGAGGACCGTACTGTTCGGCATGTCGCCCCCGTCTTTCTCTTGTGTGCTGCTGTGCGTACCGCGTTGAACTGCGGCCTCGTGTGCGCGCGACAGCGCCCGCACCGTAACGGATCTGTACACCGCGCGCGCCCCGCAAGTACAACTGAAGGAGGGCCCGGCGCCGCACCCGGGCCGCAGGGGGGGAGGCGGCATGCGTGCCATCGCGATCGTCGGGGCAGGGCAGGCCGGACTGCAGCTGGCCCACGGGCTGCTCGCCGAGGGGTACGACGTCACCGTGGTCTCGGACCGTACGCCGGAGCAGATCCGCGCCGGGCGGGTGATGTCCACCCAGATCATGTTCGGCCCGGCGCTCGGCCTCGAACGCGCGGCGGGCCTGAACGCCTGGGACGGCAAGGCCCCCGGCATCACCGCGCTGCAGGCCACGGTCTGGGACCCGCCGGGCACGCCCACGCTGCGGTTCACCGGCCGCTTCGACGAGGAGGCGCAATCCGTCGACCAGCGGGTGAAGATGGCCGACTGGCTCGACCTGTACGAGGCGCGGGGCGGCCGGGTGGAGTACGGCGCCGCCGACGCCAGACGGCTGGCCGCGCTGGCCGCCTCGCACGACCTGACCCTGGTGGCCGCGGGCCGCGGCGACCTCGCCCGGCTCTTCCCCCGGGACCGCGCGCGCTCCCCGTACGACCGGCCGCAGCGCGCCCTGGCCTGCATCTACCTGCACGGCGTCGGGCACCGCCCGGAGTACCCGGCGCCGCACGCCCGCTCCAACCTCTCGCCCGAGGCCGGGGAGATGTTCGTGATCCCCGCGCTCACCACGGGCGGCCTGTGCGACATCGTGTTCTTCGAAGGGGTGCCGGGCGGCCCGTACGACTGCTGGCAGGACCGGCCGGGACCGGCCGCCTGCCTCGCGCGCACGCTGGAACTGCTGCGGCGGTACGCGCCGGCGGAGTACGAGCTGTGCCGGAGCGCGGAGCCGACGGACGCGCGCTGCACGCTCTACGGCGCGGTCACGCCGACCGTACGGCGCCCGGTGGCCAAGGTATCGACCGGCCGGTACGTCCTGGGCATGGCGGACACCGTCGTCGTCAACGACCCGGTCACCGGCCAGGGTTCGAACAACGCGGCCCGCTGCGCCGCGCGCTATCTCCGCGCCATCAAGGAGCGCGGCACGGCCCCCTTCGACCGGGCCTGGATGGAGCGCACCTTCGACACGTTCTGGGACCACGCGCAGTACGCGACGGAGTTCACCAACGCGATGCTGCAGCCGCCCCCGGAGCACATGCAACGACTGCTGGCAACCGCCGCCCGATGCCCGGCGGTCGCCCACCGCTTCGTCAACGGCTACGCAGACCCGGCCGACTTCCGCCACTGGCTCACCGACCCGGAGGCAGCGGCCGCGTACTTGGCGGAGATCCGCGAGGGGTGACGCCCAGCCACAGCTGAGGGGCTGGGCGTCAGCCCTCCCGGGGCCCTCAGCTGTTGCTCGGGAAGCCCAGGTTGATACCGCCGTCGGAGGGGTCCGGCCAACGGGTGGTGACGACCTTGCCGCGGGTGTAGAAGTGCACGCCGTCGTTGCCGTAGATGTGGTGGTCGCCGAAGAGCGAGTCCTTCCAGCCGCCGAAGGAGTGGTAGCCCACCGGGACCGGGATCGGGACGTTGACGCCGACCATGCCGGCCTCGACCTCCAGCTGGAAGCGGCGGGCCGCGCCGCCGTCGCGGGTGAAGATGGCCGTGCCGTTGCCCCACGGGGAGTTGTTCATCAGGGCGATGGCCTCGTCGTACGTCTCGACGCGGACGACGGAGAGCACCGGGCCGAAGATCTCGTCGCGGTAGCAGTCCATCTCGGGCGTGACGTTGTCCAGCAGCGAGACGCCGATCCAGTGGCCGTCCTCGTGGCCCTCGACCGTGAAGCCGGTGCCGTCGATCGCGACGGTCGCGCCCTGGGCGGCGGCGCCGGTCACGTACGAGGCGACCTTGTCGCGGTGCACCTTGGTGATCAGCGGGCCCATCTCGGAGGCCGGGTCGTCGCCGGGGCCGATGGTGAGCGCGGCGGCCCGCTGCTTGATCTTCTCGATCAGCGGGTCGGCGGTGTCGCCGACGGCGACCACGACGGAGATCGCCATGCAGCGCTCGCCGGCCGAGCCGTACGCCGCGTTGATCGCGGAGTCCGCGGCCAGCTCCAGGTCGGCGTCCGGCAGGACCAGCATGTGGTTCTTCGCGCCGCCGAGCGCCTGCACGCGCTTGCCGTTGGCGGTGCCGGTGGTGTGGATGTACTTGGCGATCGGGGTCGAGCCGACGAAGGAGACCGCGGCGATGTCCGGGTGGGAGAGGATCCGGTCGACGGCGGTCTTGTCGCCGTTGACGACGTTGAGGACGCCGTCGGGGAGGCCCGCCTCGGCGGCCAGCTCGGCCAGCTTGAAGGCGGCCGAGGGCACCTTCTCGCTGGGCTTGAGCACGAAGGTGTTGCCGCAGGCGATGGCGAGGGGGAACATCCACATCGGCACCATGGCCGGGAAGTTGAACGGCGTGATGCCCGCGACCACGCCGAGCGACTGGCGGATGGAGGAGACGTCCACGCGGGTGGAGACCTGGGTGGACAGCTCGCCCTTGAGCTTCTCGGAGATGCCGCAGGCCAGCTCCACGATCTCCAGGCCGCGGGCCACCTCGCCGAGCGCGTCGGAGTGCACCTTGCCGTGCTCGGCGGTGATCAGCCGCGCGATCTCCTCGCGGTGCGCGTCGACCAGCTCGCGGTACTTGAAGAGGACCGCCGTGCGCTTGGCGAGCGAGCTGGTGCCCCAGGTGCGGAACGCCTCCTTGGCGGCGGCGACCGCGGTGTCGACCTCGTCGACGGAGGCGAACGGGACCTGCTTCTCCTGGGCGCCGGTGGCGGGGTTGTAGACCGGACCGAAGTTGCCGGAGGTGCCCTCGACGGGCTTGCCGCCGATCCAGTGGCTGAGGGTCTTCATGTGCGGGGCCTTTCTGGGGACGAAAGCAGGGAGGGTCAGAGGTGGCGGCGGCGTCCGGCCGCCTGGCGGTCGTACTCCTCGCGGGCGAGCAGCGCCGCCTCACGCGTCGCGGTCTCGGCAACGGGAACATCCCACCAGGCTTGGGCCGCGGGCGCGCCCGGCACAGTGTCGGCCGTTTCGGTCTCGACATAGACACATGTGGGGCGGTCCGAGGCGCGGGCCGCGGCGAGCGCGGAGCGCAGCTCGGCGACGGTCGCGGCGCGGATCACGTCCATGCCCAGCGAGGCCGCGTTCGCCGCCAGGTCCACCGGCAGCGGCTCGCCGGTGTACGTGCCGTCCTTGGCGCGGAAGCGGTAGGCCGTGCCGAAGCGCTCGGCGCCGGTCTCCTCGGAGAGGCCGCCGATGGAGGCGTAGCCGTGGTTCTGGATGAGGACCACGTTGATGTTGATGCCTTCCTGGACCGCCGTGACGATCTCGGTGGGCATCATCAGATACGTGCCGTCGCCGACCAACGCCCACACCGGGCGGTCGGGGGCGGCCATCCGGACGCCGATCGCGGCCGGGATCTCGTACCCCATGCAGGAGTAGCCGTACTCCAGGTGGTACTGGCGGCGGGACCGGGCGCGCCACAGTTTGTGCAGGTCACCGGGGAGCGAGCCGGCCGCGTTGATGATCACGTCGTCGTCGCCGACAGTCGCGTCCAGCAGTCCGAGCAGCTGCGTCTGGCTGGGCCGCGCGTCCTCGCCGCCGGTCTCGTACGCGGCGTCGACCAGCCGCTCCCACTCGGCCTTCGCCGCGCCGTACGCCTCTTCGTACGCCGTCGTCACCCGGTGCCCGCCGAGCTCGCGGGTCAGCGCCTCCAGGCCCGCGCGGGCGTCGGCGATCAGGGAGAGCGCGCCGAGCTTGTGGGAGTCGAACGAGGCGATGTTGAGGTTGACGAAGCGCACGCCGGGGCGGGCGAAGAGGGTCGCGGAGGCGGTGGTGAAGTCGGTGTAGCGGGTGCCGACGCCGATGATCAGGTCCGCCTCGCGGGCCAGCGCGTCCGCGGTCGCGGTGCCGGTGTGGCCGATGCCGCCCACGTCGGCGGGGTGGTCGTACCGCAGCGAGCCCTTGCCGGCCTGGGTGGAGGCGACCGGGATGCCGGTGGCCTCGGCGAAGGCGCGCAGCGCCGCCTCGGCCTCGGAGTGGTGGACGCCGCCGCCCGCGACGAGCAGCGGGGTCTCGGCGGAGCGGATGGCGCGCACGGCCTCGGCGAGCGCGCCGGCGTCCGGCTGCGGCCGGGTGACGTGCCAGACCCGGTCGGCGAAGAACTCCTCGGGCCAGTCGAACGCCTCGGCCTGCACGTCCTGCGGCAGCGCGAGGGTGACGGCGCCGGTCTCGACCGGGTCGGCCAGCACCCGCATGGCCTGCAGGGCCGCCGGGATCAGCGCCTCGGGACGGGTGACCCGGTCGAAGTAGCGGGAGACCGGACGCAGCGCGTCGTTGACCGAGACATCGCCCGCGTACGGGACTTCGAGCTGCTGGAGCACCGGCTCGGCCGGGCGGGTGGCGAAGGTGTCGCCGGGCAGCAGCAGGACCGGGAGGCGGTTGACCGTGGCCAGGGCGGCGCCGGTGACGAGGTTGGTGGCGCCGGGGCCGATGGAGGTTGTGACGGCCTGCGCGGAGAGCCGGTCGGACTGGCGGGCGTATCCGACGGCGGCGTGCACCATGGCCTGCTCGTTACGGCCCTGGAGGTAGGGCATCCCCGGCGACTCGGGGGCGGCCCCCCGCTCGTATGCCGCGGGCTGCGACTCCAGCAGCGCCTGGCCGAGCCCCGCGACGTTGCCGTGGCCGAAGATGCCCCAGGTCGCGGCGATGAGACGGTGCCGTACGCCGTCCCGCTCGGTGTACTGGTGCGCGAGGAATTCGACCAGGGCCTGCGCGACCGTCAGGCGGCGCGTCGTGGGGGCGGTCATCGGGCTTCTCCTGCCGGTGCGCTGTAGAGGGGGAGGCGGGGGTCGACGGGCTGCTCCGGCCACGTACCGCGGATCCAGCCGTGGTCCGGGTGGTCGCAGATCAGCCATTCACGGGCCTCGCCGGGGCCCGCCATGACGTTGAGGTAGTACATGTCGTGGCCGGGCGCGGCGATGGACGGGCCGTGCCAGCCGTCGGGGATGAGGACGACGTCGCCGCTGCGGACCTCGGCCAGCACGTCGGTGTTCTGACCGTGGCCGGAGGGGCTCACGCGCTGGTACCCCAGGCCGGGCTTGCCGTTCGCGTCGGCGATCTCGAAGTAGTAGATCTCCTCCAGCTCGGACTCCTCGCCGGGGCGGCACTCGTCGTGCTTGTGCGGCGGATACGAGGACCAGTTGCCGCCCGGGGTGAGCACCTCGACGGCGATGAGCTTGTCGCAGTCGAAGACGCCCGCCGCGCCGAAGTTGTTGACCTGGCGCGAGCAGTTGCCCGTGCCGCGCAGCTCGACGGGGACGGACGAGGCCGGGCCGTAACGGGCGGGGAGGCGCTGCGAACAGCGGGCGCCGGTGAGCGCGAAGCGGCCGCCGGACTCGCTGGCGATGCTCACGTGCGCGTCGCGCGGGACGTACGCGAAGTCCGTGACGCCGCTGAACACGCTGTCCCGGCCGGTCAGTATGAACTCCTCGCCGGAGTCGGCCGCCACCGTGCAACCGCCGTTCAGCGGCAGCACGATCCACTCGCTCTCGCCGGTGGCGAAGGACTGGTGACCGCCGGGCGGCAGCTCCAGGACGCGGAGGGAGGAGTGGCCCCAGCCGGCGTTCTTGGGGTGGATGTCGAGGGCGTACGGGCCGTCGGCGGCGGTGCCGGCCGGGCGGTGGAAGGTGGATTCGGCGTTCATGACGTCAAGTCTCCTACTGATCACTGACAGCGACGGCTGCCTGTGGACAACTTCGGCTACAGAAGGCTGACGGCGGTATCCACAGCCCCCGCCACATCCCCGTCCACGGGGTAGAGCAGCGAGCGCCCGGCGACCAGCCCCTGCACGGTCGGCAGGTGCAGGGCCTTGCGCCACTTCTCGTACGTCGCGTCCTGGTCGGTGGCCGAGATGTCGCCGCCGAGCAGCACCGTCGGCAGCGTGGAGGTCTCGCAGACCTGCGCCATGTCGTCGGGGTCCTCGGTGACCGGCAGCTTGAGCCAGGTGTACGCGGAAGTGCCGCCGAGCCCGGAGGCGATGGCGACGGACTTGGTCACCGCCTCGGCGCTCAGGTCGTTCCGCACCTTGCCGTCGACCCGGCGGGAGATGAACGGCTCGACGAAGAGGGGAAGTTCCCGCTCGGCCATGGCGTCGATGGCGCGCGCCGTGGACTCCATGGTGTCCAGCGACCCGGCGTCGTCGTAGTCGATGCGCAGCAGCAGCTTGCCGCAGTCGAAGCGGAGCCGGGCGATGTCCTGCGGGCGGTGGCCGGTGAAGCGGTCGTCCATCTCGAAGGACGCGCCGGCGATGCCGCCGCGGTTCATCGAACCCATCACGACCTTGTTCTCCAGCGCCCCCATGAGGAGCAGGTCCTCCAGGATGTCGGCGGTGGCGAGCACGCCGTCGACGCCGGGCCGTGACAGCGCGAGCGAGAGCCGTTGCAGCAGGTCGAAGCGGTCCGCCATGGCCAGCTTGTGGTCGCCGACGGCCAGCGCGCCGCGCGCGGGGTGGTCGGCGGCGACGATCATCAGCCGGCCGCTGTCGCCGATGAGGGGGCGGCGGGTGCGGCGGGCCGCGGCTTCCGCGACGGCTTCGGGGTGCCGGGCTCGCAGCCGCACGAGGTCGGAGAGCGGTGTGGTCAAGGCGTAACTCACCTTCTTGAGCGCCCGCGATGTCCACGCGGGCGGTGTGCGGCGGTGGTCTCAGCGCTCCGCGAGGAACGCTCTCAGCGCTCCGTAAGGAACGCTCTCAGCGCTCCGCGAGGAACGCTTCGACCTCGGTGGCGGTCGGCATGGCCGAGGAGCAGGCCAGGCGGCCGGCGACGATGGCGCCGGCCGCGTTGGCGTACCGCATCATCGGCTCCAGCTCCCAGCCGGAGAGCAGGCCGTGCACGAGGGCGCCGCCGAACGAGTCACCCGCACCGAGGCCGTTGACGACCTCGACCGGGGTGGGCGGGACCTCGGCCGTGCGGCCGTCGCGGTGCACGGCGAGCACGCCCTTGGGGCCCTGCTTGATGACGGCCAGCTCGACGCCCCTGTCCAGCAGCGCCTGGGCGCACGCCTTCGGGTCGCGCAGGCCGGTGGCGACCTCGGCCTCGTCGACGTTGCCGACCGCGACGGTGGCGTGCGCCAGCGCCGCTTCGTAGTACGGACGTGCGTTGGCCATCGCCTGCGGGCCGGTCGCGCCGCCGTCCCCGGAGGCGCCGCCCTGGCCGCCCCAGAACATCGGCCGCCAGTCCAGGTCGAAGACGGTGGTGCCGGACTTGCCGCGCGCCTCCAGGGCCGCCAGCGTCGCGGAGCGGCTGGGCTCCTCGCACAGGCCGGTGCCGGTGATCCAGAAGACCTTGGCGGCCCGGATCGCGTCCTGGTCCAGCTCCTCGGGGCGGATGACCAGGTCAGGGGCCTTGGGACGGCGGTAGAAGTACAGCGGGAAGTCGTCCGGCGGGAAGATCTCGCAGAAGGTGACCGGGGTCGGGTACTGCGCGACGGGGGTCACCCAGCGGTCGTCCACGCCGAAGTCGCGGAGCGCGTTGTGGATGTACGTGCCGAAGGGGTCGGCACCGGTGCGGCTGATCACCGCGGTGCGGCGGCCCTGCCGGGCGGCGGCGACCGCCACGTTGGTGGCCGAGCCGCCCAGGAACTTGCCGAACGTCTCCACGTCGGCCAGCGAAACGCCGGTCTGCAGCGGGTAGATGTCCACCCCGATGCGGCCCATGGTGATCAGGTCAAAGCGGCCGGTGTCGATCGGCTCGGTCATGTGCGCCCCTTCGGTTCGGCCGGTGCCGGCGGTGTGGCCCCGGCCAGGTCGGCTACGACCACAGGTCTAACGGGGCGGCTCACACCCTGTCAACAGTTTGTCCTTACATTCTGACGTCGACGATGCGATGATGGCCGAGTCATGGCCGAGTCGCCGCGGGTTACAAAGTCCTTAAGTCCTTATGTCAGGACGAAGTCTTGACAGGCCCGGCAGGCCGATGAAGGCTGAGCGCACCACCACCCCACCCCGTCCCTTCCCGGTCACCGCCGACCGGTGAGAGGAGAGCCGCACCATGCCCGTACCCAGCGCAGACGTGCCCCGTCTGGACCGGCTCCGCGTCGGATCGGCACCCGATTCCTGGGGCGTCTGGTTCCCCGAGGACGACCAGCAGGTCCCTTGGGAACGCTTCCTGGACGAGGTCAGCGAGGCCGGTTACGAGTGGATCGAACTGGGACCTTACGGATACCTCCCCACCGACCCTGCCGTACTGCACGGCGAGATCGCCAAGCGTGACCTGAAGGTGTCGGCCGGCACGATCTTCACCTCGATGCACCGCGGCCCCGAGAACTGGGACGCGACCTGGCAACACGTCAGCGAGGTCGCCACGCTGACCAAGGCGATGGACGCCGGACACCTTGTCGTCATCCCGTCCTTCTGGCGCGACGACAAGACCGCCGAGCTCATCGAGCCGAGCGAGCTGACCACCGAGCAGTGGAAGCACCTCACCGGCGGCATGGAGCGGCTGGCGAAGCAGGTACGCGACGAGTTCGGCCTGGACATCGTCGTGCACCCGCACGCCGACACCCACATCGACACCGAGGAGCACGTCGAGCGCTTCCTCGACGGCACCGACTCCTCGCTGGTCAACCTCTGCCTGGACACCGGCCACTACGCCTACTGCGGCGGCGACAGCGTCAAGCTGATCAAGACCTACGGCGAGCGGATCGGCTACCTCCACCTCAAGCAGGTCGACCCCGACATCCTCGCCGACGTGCAGAGCAACGGCACCCCCTTCGGGCCCGCCGTCAAGCAGGGCGTGATGTGCGAGCCGCCGCTCGGCGTGCCGGCCCTGCCGCCGGTCCTGGAGGCCGCGCAGGCCCTGGACGTGGACCTCTTCGCCATCGTCGAGCAGGACATGTACCCCTGCCCGCCCACCCGGCCGTACCCGATCGCCGAGCGCACCCGCCGCTTCCTGCGCTCCTGCGGCGCGTAACCCCCCACTCCCCCACCCCGTACCGAAACGAGGAGCACGAACCATGACGCAGCACGGAACGCTCGGGGTCGCGGTCATCGGCACCGGCCGGATGGGCTCGGACCACGTACGCCGCCTCGAGCACATCATCAGCGGCGCGCGGGTCGCCGCCGTGGTGGACATCGACGCCGACCGCGTGAAGACCATCGCCGACGGCATCGAAGGCTGTACCCCCTACACCGACCCGGCCGCCGCGATGGACGACCCGGCGGTCGACGCCGTACTGATCGCCTCCCCCGGCCCGGCCCACGAGGCCACGCTGCTCGCCGCCTTCGAGCGGGACCTGCCGGTGCTGTGCGAGAAGCCGCTCACCCCGGACGCGGCCTCCGCGCTGCGCGTCCTGGAAGCCGAGCAGAAGCTGGGCCACCGCCGCGTACAGGTCGGCTTCATGCGCCGCTACGACGCCGACTACATGAAGCTCAAGGCCCAGCTGGACCAGGGCGCCTTCGGCCGTCCCCTGATGCTGCACAACAAGCACCGCAACCCCGCCTGCCCGCCCGGCTTCACCAACGCGATGATGATCAACGACTCGGCCGTGCACGAGATCGACGTCACCCGCTGGCTGCTGGACGAGGAGATCACCTCCGTACGCGTGCTGTTCCCGAACGCCACCGGGAAGGCCCCCGAAGGCCTGAACGACCCGCAGCTGATCCTCTTCGAGACCGCTTCCGGCCAGATCGTGGACACCGAACTGTTCGTCAACTGCGGCTTCGGCTACCAGGTCCAGTGCGAGGCGGTCTGCACCGACGGCACCGCCCGCATCGGGGACGACCGCGGCGTGTTCACCAACACCACGAACGGCTGGGGCGGCGCCATCGACCCCGGCTTCGAGGACCGCTTCGCCGACGCCTACGACCGCCAGGTGCAGCGCTGGGTGGACGCCACCCGCCGCGGCGAGGTCGAGGGCCCGAGCGTCTGGGACGGCTATGCCGCGGCCGCGGTCTGCGAGGCCGGCGTGCGCGCCCAGGAGACCGGCGAGCGGGTCGCGGTCGAGCTGGCCGAGCGCCCCGCCCTGTACCGCTGAGCGCTCCGGGCCCGGACTCTCCCCGGACTCCTCCCTGTACTTCGAAAGGCTCACCCTCCCGTGAAGATCGCCCTTGACCCGTACATGTTCCGGAACGTCCCGCTGCTCGAACTGCCCGCGCTCGTCGCCGAGCTGGGCTTCGAGTGGATCGAGCTGTCGCCGCGCGCGGACTTCAACCCGTTCTTCCTGCACCCGCGCGTGGACGACGGCACCGTGCAGAAGTTCCGCAAGGAGCTGACCGCGGCGGGCGTCGGCATCTCCTCCGTCCTCCCGCTGTACAAGTGGTCCTCGCCGGACGAGGACGAGCGGCAGGCCGCCGTACGGTACTGGAAGCGGGCCATCCAGATCACCGCCGACCTCGGGGTCTCCGCGATGAACTCGGAGTTCAACGGCCGTCCGGAGAAGGCCGACCGCAGCGAGGGACAGTTCTGGCGCTCCCTGGAGGAGCTGCTGCCGGTCTTCGAGCGGGAGGGCATCACGCTCGCGCTGGAGCCGCACCCGGACGACTTCATCGAGGACGGCCACGCCGCCGTCGACATGATCCGCGGCATCAACAACCCGCTGGTGTCCTTCTTGTACTGCGCGCCGCACACCTTCCACCAGGGCAACGACGCGCCGGGCATCCTGAAGCACGCGGGCGACCTGACCACCGCCGTCCATCTGGCCGACTCCTTCGACCACACCGGCTCCTCCGGGCTGCGCTACATCGTCAACCCGCCCGGCTCGGCCGTACGCATCCACCAGCACCTGGACATCGGCCAGGGCGAGGTCGACTTCGACGAGCTCTTCCGGGAGCTGGCCGCGAACGGCTTCGACGGCACGCTGGTCTCCTCGGTCTTCGCCTGGGAGGAGCGGGCGAAGGAGTCCTCCCGCTTCATGCGGGAGACGATCGGCGAGTACGTCACCCGGTACTGGAGCTGACCTCATGGCCACACCGACCAGACCGGGCACCGCCGTGCGCGAGGAGACCCCGCCCGCGGCCGGCAAGAAGGCCCAGCGCTTCATCGTCGGCATCGCTGCCATCGCCGCCATCGGCGGCGCCCTGTTCGGCTACGACACCGGAGTCGTCTCCGGCGCCCTCCCCTTCATGGAGGAGCACTTCGGCCTCACCTCCCTCGGGGAAGGCGTCATCACCAGCGCCCTGCTGATCGGCGCGGCGTTCGGCTCGCTGGCCGGCGGCCGCATGTCGGACCGGCTCGGCCGCCGCAACTCCCTGCTGTGGGCGGGCGCGGTGTTCATCGGGGGCGCGGTCGCCGTCGCGCTCGCGCCCTCGGTCGCCTTCATGGTGGTGGCGCGGTTCGTCCTCGGCCTCGCCGTGGGCAGCGCGTCCGTCATCACCCCGCTGTACCTCTCGGAGATCGCCCCGCCGCACATCCGCGGCCGGCTGGTGTCCTTCAACTCCCTGATGATCGTCAGCGGACAGCTGCTGGCGTACCTCATCAACGCGGTGCTCGCGCACTGGGAGGCGTGGCGCTGGATGCTCGGCCTGGCCGCGCTGCCCGCCGTCGCCCTCTTCATCGGCCTGTTCTTCCTGCCGGACACCCCCCGCTGGTACATGAGCAAGGGGCGTACGGAAGAAGCGGGCGCCGTCCTGCGGCGCACCCTGCCGGCCGGTGAAGTGGACGACGAGCTGGCCCGCATCGAGCAGGCCCGCGCCCTGGAGGCGGACGCCCGGCGCGGCGCCTGGGAGGAGCTGCGTACCCCTTGGGTGCGCCGCCTCCTCCTGATCGGCATCGGCCTGTCGATCGTCCAGCAGATCACCGGCGTCAACGCGGTCATCTACTTCGCGCCGAAGATCCTGCTGACCACGGGGCTGGGCACGAATGCCGCGATCACCGCGACCATCGCGGTCGGCGCGATCTCCGTGCTCGCCACGGCGATCGGCATGTCACTGATCGACAAGGTCGGCCGCCGCCCGATGCTGATCTGGGGCCTCACGGGGATGACCGTCTCCCTGGCCCTGCTCGGCGCGTCCTTCCACCTCCCGCGGTCCGCGGGCGTCAGCTACCTGGTGCTGGGCCTGATGGTGCTCTACATGGCCTTCATGCAGGCGACGCTGAACACCGGCGTGTGGCTGCTGCTCGCCGAGATGTTCCCCCTGAAGGTGCGGGGGCTGGCCATGGGCGCGGCGGTGTTCGTGATGTGGCTGGTCAACTTCGCGGTGGCGCTGCTCTTCCCGGTCCTGCTGGACGCGGCCGGCGCCGCCCTCACGTTCTGGCTCTTCGGCGTCATGTGCGTCCTGTCGCTGCTCTTCTGCAAGCGGTACGCGCCGGAGACCAAGGGCATGGCCCTGGAGGACCTCGAACACGAGCTGCGCAAAGCCGCGGTGCAGGCGTGACCAGGCGTACCGCGGGGTGAGCGGGGCCGGGCGAGGCGATCGCCCGGCCCCGCTGCGTACAAGGTGCGCTCCTTCTCCGTACAAGGTGCACTCCTTCTCCGTACGGAAACGGCCGTCCGGGGCACGTCACCGTCGTCACCGTTACGCGGGTCTTCGGTCACAGGCCCTCAACATCCTGACCCCGCCGCTCAAGGACGTCGTTGCACCGGGCACAGGGTGAGTGATCGCCACGCCGTACGCAGTTCCCCCGCGGGCTCTCTTCGGGCCGCCCTGCGTGCGGCCGAGGGAGGTGCGCAGAACATGACCGACCGGAGGCTCTGGTCGTACAAGGAGATCGCCGCACACATCCGGGTCCAGCCGGACACCGTGCGCTCCTATCGCAAGCACGGACTGCTGCCACCACCCGACCTCGTGGAGGGCGGCAAGCCGTACTGGTTCGCCGACACCGTGCGGGAATGGGTCACCCGCCGCCCGGGCCACCGCGGCCGTCGCGAGCGCGAGGACTGAGCCCCGCCGCCCACGGTCCACCGTCCGCCGTCCGCCCACGGCCCCGCACCGCCCCGGTGCGGGGCCGATCGGTCTTACCAGGGGGCCGCTGCCGTCCCCCGTACCTCCAATGACGGCTCCACGAGTTGGCGTTCGGCCGGGCGGTCCGGGTGGTCCATCCGGTCCAGCAGGCACCGCGCGGCCCGCCGCCCCACTTCGTGACTGGCGTTGTTCACGGTCGTCAGCCACAGGTGCCGGATCCGTGCGAGATAGGTGTTGTCGCAGCCGATGAGGGAGAGGTCGCGGGGCACGTCGAGGCCCAGCTCCTGCGCCGCCGAGAGCACGCCGACGGCCGCGATGTCGTTGAACGCGAAGACGGCGGTGGGGCGTTGCGCACCACCCGCGCGGCGTCCCGTACCGCCGAGCAGCCGCACGGCCGCCCGGTAACCGCCCTCCTCGGTCGCGTCGCTGGGCGCCATCAGCACCCTGTCGTCCAGCCCGTGCGCGCGCATCGCCGCTTCGTAACCGCGCCGGCGCAGCTCGCCGACGCTGCCCTGGCCCATGATGTGGGCGATTCGGCGGTGGCCGAGGCCGATGAGGTGCTCGGTGGCGAGCCGGGCGCCGCGCTCGTCGTCGTTGGCGACGGTGTCCACCCGGGGCAGCCGCGGGTCGTGGGTCCCGGCGACGACGGTGGGCAGCCGCCCGGCGGCCTCCGCGAGGGCGCCGGTGTCCGGCAGCGTGCCCACCGCGACCAGGCCGTCCACCCTCAGCTCGGCGAACGTACGGGTGAAGTCCTCCCCCGTGTGCCGGTTGAGCCGGCCGTCGGCCATCAGCATCCGCAGGCCGTGCGCGTGCAGCACGGAGTTCAGGCCGTCCAGCAGCTCGACGAACCAGGGGTTGCGCATGTCGTTGAGGAGCACGCCGACGGTGTGCGTGCGCCGCGCCACGAGGCTGCGCGCCGCGGCGTTGGGCCGGTAGTCCAGCTCCCGTACCGCTTCCAGCACGGCGGCCCGCTTGGCGTCGCTGACCTGCGGCGAACCCCGTAGCACGAGCGAGACCAGCGACTTGGAGACACCCGCGCGCTCGGCGACGCTGCGGATCGTCGGGGGCCTGGCGTCCGCGCCCTCCGCCCGTGCCGCCGACTCGTTGGACCGTTCCATAACGCGGAATCCTTCCATTCGCCGCACGAACCCGTCAACGCGCGACCACGCTCCTTCTCTCCCAAGGGTTGACACCACTATGTAAGGACATGCAGGGTTCCTGGACAGCGATTGGAGCGTTCCAAACGGCGGCCGCGTCCTCCCGACCGACGGCCGTGCCCACCACAAGGGAGTGGCAGCAATGAAGCTCGGCCTCATCGGCACCGGCCGCATCGGCGCGTTCCACGCCGAGACCCTGAAGAACGTCCCCGGCGTGCACGAGATCGTCGTCGCCGACGCGGACGCCGCCCGCGCCGCCGAACTGGCGGACAAGCTCGGCCTCCAGGCCGCCGCCACCCTCCAGGACATGTACGCGGGCGGCCTGGACGGCGTGGTGATCACCGCCGCCACCAGCGCCCACGCCACCCTCCTCCACCAGGCCCTGGACCACGGGGTCCCGGTCTTCTGCGAGAAGCCGGTGGCACTCGACGTCCCCGGCACCCTCGCCGTCGTCGAGCGCGCCGCGCACAGCCCCGTCCCCGTACAGATCGGCTTCCAGCGCCGCTTCGACGCGGGCTACAACGCCACCCGCGAGGCGCTGCGCTCCGGCGAGTTGGGCTGGCTGCACACCCTCCGCGCCTGCACCTCCGACCAGACGCCGCCGCCCGCCGCGTACATCCCCACCTCCGGCGGCCTCTTCCGCGACTGCTCGATCCACGACTTCGACATCCTGCGCTGGCTGACCGGCCGCGAGGTCGTCTCCGTCTACGCCCAGGGCGCCAACAAGGGCGACTCCTTCTTCGCCGACGGCGACGACGTGGACACCTGCGCCGCGCTGCTCCGCTTCGACGACGACACCCTCGCGACCGTCACCGCCACCCGCTACAACGGCGCGGGCCACGACGTCCGCCTGGAGGTCTGCGGCTCCAAGGGCGCCCGCTTCGTCGGCCTGGACGACCGCGCCCCGATGCCCACCGCCGAGGCCCGGCTCTCCTGGCAGCAGGCCACCCCGTACGCGACCTTCATGGAGCCCTTCCACCACGCGTACGTCACCGAGCTGACCGCCTTCACCGAGGTCGCGGCGGGCCGCGCGGAGAACCCCTGCCCGGCCGCCGACGCCCTCGAAGCGCTCTACGTCGCCGAGGCGTGCGAACGTTCCCGCCGCACCGGCGAGCCGGTCGCGATCGCCGACGTACGCGCCTGAGCCGCATCCCACCGTGCTCGGCCTGGGTCTCCTCCCCCTGCTCACCCTGGCGGTGGCCGCGCTGCTGGCGGGCTTCTCCAAGACCGCCCTCAGCGGCGTGGCCGCCGTCAGCGTGGCCCTGTTCGCCGCCGTACTCCCCGCCAAGGAGTCCACCGGCGCCCTGCTGCCCCTCCTCCTGATCGGCGACGTCATCGCCGTACGGACCTACCGCCGCCACGCCGACCGCCCGACCCTCCGCCGCCTCTTCCCCTCCGTCGCCGCGGGCGTCCTCGTGGGCGTCGCGTTCACCGCCCTCGCCGACGACGCCCTCATACGCCGCACCATCGGCGCCCTGCTGCTGACCATCACGGCCCACCACCTGTGGCAACGCCGCCCCCGAAAGCCCGCGCAGGCCCCCACCCGCCCCCGTACGGACGCGGCCGCCCTTCCCCCGTCCACCGGAACCGCCCGCCCCCGCGCCACCCTCCGTACCCCCTTCTACGGCCTCGTCGCCGGCTTCGCCACGATGGTCGCCAACGCGGGCGGCCCGGCGATGTCCCTCTACCTGCTCGCCTCAGGTCTCGGCATGCTCGGCTTCCTCGGCACGGCGGCGTGGTTCTTCTTCCTGGTGAACGCCTTCAAGCTGCCCTTCAGCGCGGGCCTCGGTCTGCTCACCTCGCACACCCTCCTGCTGGACGCGGCCCTCGTCCCCGCCCTCCTCCTCGGCGCCCACCTCGGCCGCCGCTGCGTCCACCGCCTCGACCAACCGCTCTTCACCCGCCTCACCCTCGCCCTCACCACAGCCGCGGCCCTCAACCTGCTCCGCTGAACGGGCGGCCAGGCGCCGCACCACCAGGTGCTGGACCAGGGCCGTCACGCCGCAGACCACCGCGGAGAGGCCGAGGCTCAGGGCGAGGGCGGGGATCAGGGAGCTGGTGGCCGTGACGCCGAGGTAGCCGATGCCGACCGAGTACGCGGCCCAGAGGGTCTCGGCGATCGCGCACCCGAGGAGGTAACGCCGCACGGGGTACCGGACCACTCCGGTGGCGAGCGCCGCGGCGACCCGCCCCGCCGGGAGGAAGCGGACGCCCGCCACGAAGGGCACGCCGTACCGGTCGATCAACAGGCTCGTACGCTCAAGGAACACCCGGCGCCGCGCGCGGCGGCCCATCCAGCGCCGCGCCGGTCCTCCGAATCTTCGTGCCGCCAAGTGCAGCGCCAGGTCACCCATGACCGCGCTCCCGGCGACGGTCAGGAGGACGAGGGCCAGGTGGAGGGTGCCGTGGGCGGCGAGGACGCCGGCCCAGGCGAGCAGGGCGGCGTTGGGCACCAGGGGTGGCGCGGTGGTCAGTGCCAGCAGTCCGTACATGGCGAGCGCGTTCACGGCGGCCCCGATCCCTCGGCACGGCGTTCCCCGTGCTCTTCCAGGCTGACCCCATACCGGCGACATGGCCAATTCCGTAGGGTTCGGGGGGATTTTTCGGCGCGGCGCGGGATACCCGCGGGATGCCCGTGCATTCATACCCCCTAGGGGTATACAGTGGAACACAGAAACACAGCACACCAACCGTCACCCCGGCACGAGGAGAATCCCATGTCCGCACCGGCCGACCAGCCCGTCACCACCACCTACAAGGTCACCGGCATGACCTGCGGTCACTGTGAGGGCGCCGTGCAGCAGGAGATCACGGAGATCGCCGGCGTCAGCTCGGTCGAGGCGACCGCCGCGACCGGGCTCGTCACCGTCGTCTCGCAGGCCCCGCTCGACGAGGAGGCCGTGCGCGCCGCCGTCGACGAGGCCGGCTACGAGCTCGCGGGTCAGGCCTGACCCCCATGCCGGACACTGACGTGCAGGCGCGGGTCGAGCTCGCCATCGGCGGCATGACCTGCGCCTCGTGCGCCGCGCGCGTGGAGAAGAAGCTCAACCGCATGGAGGGCGTCACCGCCACCGTCAATTACGCGACGGAGAAGGCGCGGGTCGCCTACGCGCCGGGGGTCGAGGTCGCCGACCTCATCGCCACGGTGGAGCGGACCGGGTACACGGCGCACGAGCCGCAGCCCGAGCCGGAGCCGGCCGCCCCCGCGCCGGGCGCGCACGAGGAGAAGGAAGCCGGGACCCAGGAGGGGCCGGACAGCGCCCTGGCGGGTCTGCGGCAGCGGCTGATCGTCTCGGCCGTGCTCGCCGCGCCCGTGATCGCGCTGTCGATGATCCCCGTACTGCAGTTCGACAACTGGCAGTGGCTGTGCCTGACGCTGGCCGCGCCGGTCGTCGTCTGGGGCGCGTACCCCTTCCACCGGGCGGCCTGGACGAACCTGCGGCACGGCGCCGCCACGATGGACACGCTGGTCTCCCTCGGCACGCTGGCCGCGTTCGGCTGGTCGCTGTGGGCGCTGTTCTTCGGGCACGCCGGGATGCCGGGGATGCGGCACGGCTTCGACCTGACGGCCCGGCACGGGGACGGCTCGTCCGCGATCTACCTGGAGGCGGCGGCCGGCGTCACCGCGTTCCTGCTGCTCGGGCGCTATCTGGAGGCCCGTTCCAAGCGGAAGGCGGGCGCGGCGCTGCGGGCGCTGATGGACCTGGGCGCCAAGGATGTGACCGTCCTGCGGGACGGCCGGGAGGTACGGGAGCCGGTGGACCGGCTGACCGTCGGCGACCGGTTCGTCGTACGGCCCGGCGAGAAGATCGCCACCGACGGGACGGTGGTGGACGGCACCTCGGCCGTGGACGCCTCGATGCTCACCGGCGAGTCCGTACCGGTCGACGTGGCACCCGGCGACGCGGTGACCGGCGCGACCGTGAACACCGCGGGGCGGCTCGTCGTGGAGGCCACCCGTATCGGGGCGGACACCCGGCTCGCGCGGATGGCGCAGCTCGTGGAGGACGCGCAGAGCGGCAAGGCCGAGGCACAGCGGCTCGCGGACCGGATCTCGGCCGTCTTCGTGCCGGTGGTGCTGGTGATCGCCCTCGCCACGCTCGTCGTCCGGCTGCTGGTGACCGGCGACGCCACCGCCGCGTTCACCGCCGCGGTCGCCGTCCTGATCATCGCCTGCCCGTGCGCGCTGGGGCTGGCCACGCCGACCGCGCTGATGGTCGGTACGGGCCGGGGCGCCCAGCTCGGCATCCTGATCAAGGGCCCCGAGGTACTGGAGTCCACGCGCCGGGTCGACACGGTCGTCCTGGACAAGACCGGCACGGTCACCACCGGGCGGATGAGCCTGTACGAGGCGGTCCCGGCGGCCGACACGGACGAGAAGACCCTGCTGCGCCTCGCCGGCGCCCTGGAGCACGCCTCGGAGCACCCGGTGGCCCGGGCGATCGCGGAGGGCGCGCAGGAGCGCGTGGGAGAGCTTCCCGCGGTCGCACGCTTCGAGAGCGTGGCGGGCCTGGGCGTACGCGGCACGGTGGACGGCCACGAGGTCGTCGTGGGCCGCGAACGCCTGCTGTCCGCCGCGGCCACTCCGGCCAGCTCAGTCGCCGAGGACGGCGCCGCGCTCCCCGCCGAGCTCGCCGCCGCCCGGGAGCACGCCGAGGCCGCGGGCCGTACGGCCGTCCTGGTCGCCTGGGACGGGCGGGTGCGCGGCGTGCTGTCCGTCGCCGACACCGTGAAGGACGGCAGTACGGAGGCGGTCGCGCGGCTGCGGTCGCTCGGGCTGACCCCCGTACTGCTCACCGGCGACAACAAGGCCGTCGCGGCGAGCGTCGCCCGCGAGGTCGGCATCGACCCCGACCAGGTCTTCGCCGAGGTCATGCCGGAGGACAAGGTCGCGGTGGTACAGCGGCTGCAGGAGCGGGGCCGGACGGTCGCGATGGTAGGGGACGGCGTGAACGACGCCGCCGCGCTCGCCAGGGCCGACCTGGGCCTGGCCATCGGTACCGGTACGGATGCGGCCATCGAGGCCGCCGACCTCACCCTCGTACGGGGGGACCTCCGGGTCGCGGCGGACGCCATCCGGCTCTCCCGGCGCACCCTCGGAACGATCAAGGGCAATCTGTTCTGGGCGTTCGGCTACAACGTCGCGGCGATCCCGCTCGCGGTGGCCGGGCTGCTCGACCCGATGATCGCGGGGGCGGCGATGGCGTTCTCGTCGGTCTTCGTGGTGACGAACAGCCTGCGGCTGCGGTCCTTCACGTAGGAGACTTCGTGGGGTAGCACGCAGGAGACTTCGTGGGGCAGGCGGCCGTGTCGCGGAAGGGAGCTCCCGGAAAGCGCGCAGGGTCCCGGGAGTTCCCGTTCTTCGCACAGTAACTGGGTGGGGTTCTTCACCTGATTGGGGACCTTCACACAGTTCTCACAACCCGCACCGTACCCATACACTGGGGCCCCGATCTCCTGATCGGGGCTCTTGACCGTATTCGCCCGATATGGCAAGAGACCCAGATCACAGAGGTTCGGACGTAACCATTCGAGGGGGTCGTGAGTCTAACCGTGCAGTACAAGCACCCCGGCGGGGCTTGTACCGACAACCGGACCGGTCTTGGGGGACTTCGTCCGGTTATGCGTGGCCGGGGCGACGTGCCCGGGGAGCTTTGAGCGGCCCTCCCGTACGTGCGCGTCCCGGCAGCTCGCGCAGCAGTAGAGCAGGGTGCCCTCAATGGACGCCCGGACGGATCCCGTGGGGGGAATCCGACCCGGGAAAGGGAAGCGCCCCCCGCTCCGGACCCGTGGGGGGATCTGGAGCGAGGGGCGCTTTTCGCTTTCCGCCGGCCCGCATCGCGGGCCGGCGGACGGCAAGCCTGGTGTCAGCGCTGCTCGACCGGCACGAAGTCGCGCTCGACCACGCCGGTGTAGATCTGGCGCGGACGGCCGATGCGGGAGCCGGGCTCCTTGATCATCTCGTGCCACTGGGCGATCCAGCCGGGCAGCCGGCCGAGCGCGAAGAGCACGGTGAACATCTCGGACGGGAAGCCCATGGCCCGGTAGATCAGGCCGGTGTAGAAGTCGACGTTCGGGTAGAGCTTGCGCTCGACGAAGTAGTCGTCGGAGAGCGCGTGCTCCTCCAGCTTCAGGGCGATGTCCAGCAGCTCGTCGGACTTGCCGAGCGCGGAGAGGACGTCGTGCGCCGCCGCCTTGATGATCTTCGCCCGGGGGTCGAAGTTCTTGTAGACGCGGTGCCCGAAGCCCATGAGCTTCACGCCGTCTTCCTTGTTCTTCACCTTGCGGATGAAGGTGTCGACGTCGCCGCCGTCGCGCTGGATGCCTTCCAGCATCTCCAGCACGGACTGGTTCGCACCGCCGTGCAGGGGGCCCCACAGCGCGTTGATGCCGGCCGAGATCGAGGCGAAGAGGTTCGCCTGCGAGGAGCCGACCAGGCGCACGGTCGAGGTCGAGCAGTTCTGCTCGTGGTCGGCGTGCAGGATCAGCAGCTTGTCCAGGGCGCTGGTGACGACCGGGTCCAGGTCGTACTCGGCGGCGGGCACCGAGAAGGTCATGCGCAGGAAGTTCTCGACGTAGCCGAGGTCGTTGCGCGGGTAGACGACCGGGTGGCCGACCGACTTCTTGTACGCGTACGCCGCGATCGTCGGCAGCTTGGCCAGCAGCCGGATGCTGGAGAGGTAGCGCTGCTGCTCGTCGAACGGGTTGTGGCTGTCCTGGTAGAACGTGGACAGCGCGCTGACGACCGAGGACAGCATCGCCATCGGGTGGGCGTCCCGCGGGAAGCCGTCGTAGAAGCGCTTGACGTCCTCGTGGAGCAGCGTGTGGTAGGTGATGTCCTCCTTGAAGGAGGACAGCTCGTCGACGGTCGGGAGCTCGCCGTTGATGAGCAGGTACGCGGTCTCAAGGAACGTGCTGCGCTCTGCGAGCTGCTCGATCGGGTAGCCGCGGTACCGGAGAATGCCCGCTTCACCGTCGAGATAGGTGACCGCGGATTTATACGCAGCGGTGTTGCCGTAACCGGAATCCAGGGTCACCAGACCGGTCTGTGCGCGCAGCTTCGAGATGTCGAAGCCCTTGTCGCCGACGCTGCTGTCGACGACCGGGTAGCTGTATTCGCCGTCCCCGTAACGCAGTACTACAGAGTTGTCGCTCACGTCATCCCTCACCGACGTTGTGCCTCTTCTTCGAGGTGCCCTGACTGCCTATACCTTCCCCCATTTGGACCTTGCCTGTGCACTCGGGGTCGGCCATAGGGCCCTAAGACGGCACTCAGTGCCGCCCAGCTGCCCATCTTGCGCCCCTTCGCCCCAATGGGGAAAGGGGTGACACCTCACATCGTGCCGCCAAGCCGGTGATCCAGCGCGGTATGCCTGCGACCCGCCGATATCGTCCGCACCGCCTGGCCCAGCGCCTTGCGCGACCCCACCAGCACCACCAATCGCTTCGCCCGGGTAACCGCCGTATAGAGAAGATTGCGCTGCAGCATCATCCACGCTCCTGTCGTGACGGGAATCACCACTGCCGGATACTCACTTCCCTGCGAACGGTGGATCGTCACGGCATACGCGTGCGCCAGCTCGTCCAGCTCGTCGAAGTCGTACGGCACCTCCTCGTCCTCGTCGGTCAGCACGGTCAGCCGCTGCTCCTCGATGTTCAGATTCGTGACCACCCCCACCGTGCCGTTGAAGACGCCGTTGCGGCCCTTCTCGTAGTTGTTCCGGATCTGGGTGACCTTGTCGCCGACGCGGAAAACCCGGCCGCCGAAGCGGCGCTCGGGGAGGTCGGGGCGGGCCGGGGTGACCGCCTGCTGGAGCAGGCCGTTCAGCGCGCCGGCGCCGGCCGGGCCGCGGTGCATCGGCGCCAGCACCTGCACGTCCCGCCGCGGGTCGAGGCCGAACTTCGCCGGGATCCGACGGGCCGCCACATCGACCGTCAGCCGCCCCGCCTCCTCGGTGTCCTCCTGCGGGAAGAGGAAGAAGTCGGGCATCCCGGTCGTGATCGGCAGCGTGCCGGCGTTGATCCGATGTGCGTTGGTCACCACTCCCGAATGCTGCGCCTGCCGGAAGATCCGGGTCAGCCGTACGGCCGGCACCGGGCTGCCGTCCGCGAGCAGGTCGCGCAGCACCTCCCCCGCCCCCACGGAGGGCAGCTGGTCCACATCGCCCACGAGGAGCAGGTGCGCGCCCGGCGGCACGGCCTTGATGAGCTTGTTGGCGAGCAGCAGGTCCAGCATCGACGCCTCGTCGACCACCACCAGGTCGGCGTCCAGCGGACGGTCCTGGTCGTACGCGGCGTCCCCGCCGGGCTTCAGCTCCAGCAGCCGGTGCACCGTGGCGGCCTCCGCGCCGGTCAGCTCGGCCAGCCGCTTGGCGGCCCGCCCGGTCGGCGCCGCCAGCAGCACCTGCGCCTTCTTGGCGCGCGCCAGCTCCACCACCGAGCGGACCGTGAAGGACTTGCCGCAGCCGGGGCCGCCGGTGAGCACCGCGACCTTCTCGGTCAGCGCCAGCTTCACCGCCGCCTCCTGCTCGGGCGCCAGCTTCGCTCCCGTACGGTCGGCGAGCCACGCCAGCGCCTTGTCCCAGGGCACGTCGTGGAAGGCCGGCATCCGGTCCTCCCCGGCCCGCAGCAGCCGCCGCAGCCGCCCGGCCAGGGACAGCTCGGCGCGGTGGAACGGGACCAGGTACACGGCCCTTATGGGCTCACCGCCCTCAGGGGCGGGGACGGTCTCCCGTACGACGCCCTCCGGGTCCTCGGCCAGCTCCGCCAGGCAGTCGATGACCAGCCCCGTGTCCACCTGGAGCAGCTTCACCGAGTCGGTGATCAGCTGCTCCTCGGGCAGAAAGCAGTGTCCCTGGTCGGTGGACTGGGACAGCGCGTACTGCAAACCGGCCTTCACCCGGTCCGGGCTGTCGTGCGGGATGCCCACCGACTGGGCGATGCGGTCCGCGGTCAGGAAGCCGATGCCCCAGACGTCGGCGGCGAGGCGGTAGGGCTGGTTCCGTACGACGGAGATGGACGCGTCGCCGTACTTCTTGTAGATCCGCACCGCGATGGAGGTGGACACTCCGACGCCCTGCAGGAAGACCATGACCTCCTTGATGGCCTTCTGCTCCTCCCAGGCCGCGCCGATCATCTTCGTCCGCTTCGGCCCGAGCCCCGGCACCTCGATGAGGCGCTTGGGGTCCTGCTCGATGACGTCGAGGGTGTCCGTGCCGAAGTGCTCGGTGATCCGGTCGGCGATCCGCGGGCCGATGCCCTTGATCAGGCCGGAGCCGAGATAGCGGCGGATGCCCTGCACCGTGGCGGGCAGCACCGTCCGGTAGTTCTCGACGGTGAACTGGCGGCCGTACTGGGGGTGAGAGCCCCAGCGGCCCTCCATGCGCAGCGACTCGCCCGGCTGGGCGCCGAGCAGCGCCCCGACGACCGTGAGCAGGTCATTGCCGCCGCGGCCGGTGTCGACGCGCGCGACGGTGTAGCCGTTGTCCTCGTTGGCGTAGGTGATCCGCTCCAGGACGCCTTCGACGACGGCCTGGCCGGGTGGGTTGTTCGGGCCTCCCCCGCGCGTTCGCTGCATGGAACCGAAGGTACCGCCGGGATCGGACATCGCCGGGGGCCTGTGGACAACCCGGCGGCGGGGCCTGTGGATTGTCCGTTGCGGGCCTGTGGGATGCCCGGCTGCGGGCCTGTGGGCTCTCCGGCGGCCGGACGTTTCGAGGGGCCCGGCGTGCTGCCGGGCCCCTCGGTTCCCCCGTGGTCCCCCCTCTTCATCGCCGCCTGACCATCCCCCCGGATTCCCCCCTCAGGCACCGACTGTCCAGTACGACCTCCAAGTGGCCGGAACGGTTGCGCGGTTCCGCCCCTCTTTCGGCGCAGTTCGTCTCGCGGCCCGCGCCCGTACGCACGGCGCGCACGGCGCGTTCAGCCGGGCCCCCGAGCTCTCTTGCGCGCGCCCGCCTCACTCTGCGCGCAGCACGTGCTCCCGGTAACGGGCGATCACCTCGGCCAGTACCTCGGCCCCGTCCCGCTCCCACAGGCCCGGGTTGAAGATCTCGACCTCGATGGGCCCGTCGTGCCCCGCCGCCTCGGTCCGTTCGCGGAACCACCGCAGGTCCACCGCCCCGTCCCCGAGCTGTCCGCGACCGAGCAGCACCCCTTCGGGCAGCGGGGTCACCCAGTCGGCGAGCTGGAACGCCGCGAGGCGCCCGCCGCGCCCCGCCCGCTCGATCCCCTCCCCGACCGTGTCGTCCCACCACAGGTGGTACGTGTCCACGACCACCCCCACCTGCTCCACGGGGAACCGCTCGGCGAGGTCCAGCGCCTGGGCGAGCGTGGAGACGACGCAGCGGTCCGACGCGTACATCGGATGCAGCGGCTCGATCGCCAGCCGTACGCCCCGCTCGGCGGCGTAGGACCCCAGCTCGGCCAGCGCCTCGGCCACCCGCTCCCGCGCGCCGTGCAGGTCCCGGCTACCGGGCGGCAGGCCGCCGGACACCAGGACGAGCGTGTCCGTACCGAGGGTCGCGGCCTCGTCGAGCGCCGCCCGGTTGTCGTCCAGCGCGGCGGCGCGCGCCTGAGGATCGGTGGCGGTGAAGAAGCCGCCCCGGCACAGGCTGGTGACGGTCAGCCCCGCCTCCCGCATGAGCTTGGCGGCCGCGTCGACGCCGTACTTCTGTACCGGCTCGCGCCACAGGCCCACGTGGCGCAGCCCGGCCGCCGCGCAGCCGTCCGCCAACTCGGGCAGCGACCACTGCTTGACCGTCTCCTGGTTGAGGCTGAGGCGCGCGAGGTCGCCGTTCGTGCCGCGGCCGGTCATGCGTCTCCTCCGAGTACGGCGGTCAGCTTCGCCATCCGGTGCCGGGCCAGCTCAGGATCCGGGAACAGGCCGAGCCCGCCCGCCAGTTCGTACGCGCGGCGCAGATGCCGCAGCGAGCGGGCCGACTGCAGGCCGCCGGCCATCGTGAAGTGCGCCTGGTGGCCCGAGAGCCAGGCCAGGAAGACGACGCCGGTCTTGTAATAGCGGGTCGGCGCTTCGAAGAGGTGCTGGGCCAGCTCCACGGTGGGGTCCAGGACCTTGTGGAACGCGGCGGTGTCCCCGGTGTCCAGCAGGCGCACGGCCTCGGCGGCCAGCGGCGCGAGCGGATCGAAGACGCCCAGCAGGGCGTGGCTGAAACCGCGTTGGTCACCGGCGATCAGTTCGGGGTAGTGGAAGTCGTCGCCCGTGTAGCAGCGCACGCCGTTCGGCAGCCGGCGGCGCAGCGCCACCTCCCGGTCCGCGTCGAGCAGTGAGACCTTCACGCCGTCGACCTTGTCCGGGTGCTCGGCGATGATCTGCAGGAACGTCTCGGTGGCCGCGTCGAGACCGTCGCTGCCCCAGTAGCCCTCCAGCGCCGGGTCGAACATCGGGCCGAGCCAGTGCAGGATGACCGGCTCGCTGCTCTGCCGAAGCAGGTGCCCGTACAGCTCCGCGTACGCATCGGGACCGGCCGCGACCGCCGCCAGCTGCCGCGACGCCATCAGGATCGGCTGCCCGCCGGACTCCTCCACGAGGGCGAGCTGCTCCTCGTAGGCGGCGCGCACGTCCGAGAGCCCCGCCTTCCCGGGCGGGAGCTGGTCGGTGCCCACTCCGCAGGCGATCCGGCCGCCCACCGCCCTGGCCTCGGCGGCCGACCGCCGGATCAGCTCGGCGGCGGTCGCCCAGTCCAGTCCCATGCCGCGCTGCGCGGTGTCCATGGCCTCGGCGACGCCCAGGCCGTGCGCCCACAGGTGGCGCCGGAAGGCGAGCGTGGCGTCCCAGTCCAGCACGGCGGGACCGTCGGGGGTGGTGTCGGCGTCCGGATCGGCGACAACGTGCGCGGCGGCGAAGACGGTACGGGAGGTGAAGGGGACCGCTGTGCCTACGGGCGCGGCGCTCGCAGGCGTGGCTTCGGATGCAGCGCTCAGGGGCGTGGTTTCAGACGCGGCGCTCACAGGCTCAGCTCCGGTACGTCCAGGCGGCGTCCTTCTTGTGCCGAGCGGATGCCCAGTTCGGCGAGGTGCACGCCGCGCGCGCCCGCCATGAGGTCCCACCGCCACGGCTCGTCGAGCACCACGTGGCGCAGGAAGAGTGACCACTGCTCCTTGAAGCCGTTGTCGAACGTCTCGTTGTCGGGCACCTCTTGCCACTGCGCCCTGAAGTCCTCCGTGGCCGGCAGGTCCGGGTTCCAGACCGGCTTGGGGGTGGCGGAACGGTGCTGGACCCGGCAGCGGCGCAGGCCCGCGACGGCCGACCCCTCCGTGCCGTCCACCTGGAACTCCACCAGCTCGTCCCGGTTGACGCGCACCGCCCAGGAGGAGTTGATCTGCGCGACAGCGCCGCTCGCCAGCTCGAAGATCCCGTACGCGGCGTCGTCGGCGGTCGCCTCGTACGGCTTCCCGGCCTCGTCCCAGCGGCGCGGGATGTGGGTCGCCAGCTGGGCCTGGACGGTGCGTACCGGCCCGAACAGCTCGTGCAGCACGTACTCCCAGTGCGGGAACATGTCCGTCGCGATGCCGCCGCCGTCCTCGGCCCGGTAGTTCCACGACGGGCGCTGCGCCTCCTGCCAGTCACCCTCGAAGACCCAGTAGCCGAACTCGCCCCGTATGGACAGAATGCGCCCGAAGAAGCCGCCGTCGATGAGCCGCTTCAGCTTCAGCAGGCCCGGCAGGAAGATCTTGTCCTGGACGACGCCGTGCTTGATGCCGGCATCGCGGGCCAGCCGCGCCAGTTCGAGCGCACCGGTGAGTCCGGTGGCGGTGGGCTTCTCCACGTAGAGATGCTTGCCCGCGGCGATCGCCTTCTTGACGGCCTCCTCGCGGGCGGCGGTGACCTGCGCGTCGAAGTAGATGTCGATGCTGTCGTCGGCCAGCACCGCGTCCAGATCGGTGGACCACTCCGTGAGGCCGTGCCGGTCGGCCATGGCCGCGAGCTTGTGCTCCGCGCGGCCGACCAGGACCGGTTCGGGCCAGATCACCGTGCCCCCGCCCACGTCCAGGCCGCCCTGCTCGCGCAGGGCGAGGATCGAGCGGAGCAGGTGCTGGCGGTAGCCCATGCGCCCGGTCACGCCGTTCATGGCGATCCGTACGGTCTTGCGTGTCACAACCCGACCCCTCACATCAACCGGTGGTACCGGTCGCGGCCCACGTGGTCCGCGAACGGACAAGCACACGGAAAGCGCCGGCGAAGGGCGCGCGGCGCCCAGTGCCCGGAGTTGCTCACTCGGTCACGCATAGAAAGCGCTTTCCATCGCGAGAGAAGCTAGCCTGCGACGCGAGGCGCCACAAGAGGGGCGACGCCGTGCGTGGCGCCGCAGGAAGGGGGACGGGGAGCGATATGACCGTGACACTGGCGGACGTCGCCGCGCGGGCGGGAGTCTCGGCGGCGACCGTCTCACGCGTGCTGAACAGCAACTATCCGGTGGCCGAGGCCACCCGCGACCGAGTACTGCGAGCGGTCGCGGAACTGGAGTACGTCGCGAACGGACCGGCCAGCGCGCTCGCCGCCGCCACCTCCGATCTGGTCGGCATCCTCGTCAACGACGTCGCCGACCCGTTCTTCGGAGTACTCGCGAGCGCGGTGCAGTCGGAGATGAGCGGCGACGGCACCTCCGGCGGCGAGAAGCTCGCCGTGGTGTGCAACACCGGCGGCTCACCGGAGCGCGAACTGACCTACCTCACGCTGCTGCACCGCCAGCGGGCCGGCGCCGTGGTGCTGACCGGCGGCGCGACCGAGGACCCCGCGCATACGGCGGCGTTGGCGGCCCGGGTGGCGCGGCTGTCCGCGGCGGGGACCCAGGTCGTACTGTGCGGCCGTCCTCCGCTGCCGTCGTGGACACCGGCGGGCGACGGGCGCGCGGCGGAGGGGACGGCGGCGGCTTCCTCAGCTGCGGGTTCCTCGGCTTCCGCTGCCGGCGCGGGGCCTGCTCCGCTGACCGTCGCGTTCGACAACCGGGGCGGCGCGCGGTCGCTGACCGAGCACCTGGTCGCCCTCGGCCACCGCCGCATCGGATGCGTGGCGGGTCCTGAGGGGCTCACCACCACCCGGCACCGACTGGAGGGGCACCGCGCCGCCCTCGCGGCGCACGACATCGCGGACGCGCCCGGCCGCACGGTCCACGGCGCCTACGACCGGGCCTCCGGCTATGCGGCGGCCCACGAGCTCCTCCGGCGGGACGAGGATCTGACCGCCGTCGTCGCGGCCAACGACACGGTCGCGCTCGGCGTCTGCGCCGCGCTGCGCGAGCACGGGCTGCGGGTCCCTGAGGACGTCTCGGTCGCCGGCTTCGACGACCTGCCCTTCAGCATGGACGCGGTGCCCGCGCTGACGACCGTCCGGCTGCCGCTGACCGAGGCCGGAGCGCGGGCCGGGCGGCTGGCGATGGGCCGGGAGCCGGCGCCGGCGGACGGCGTGGCGCTGCTTTCATCCGAATTGGTGATACGCAAGTCGACGGCTGCGCCCTATTCTTGACTCAGTCAAGGTTTTTGGGGGATGCCATGACCGTCCAGGAATTCCGCCGCTTCAACCGCTTCTACACCAATCTCATCGGCGCGCTCGACTACGGCCGCCACCTCTACAGTCCGTACACGCTCACCGAGGCCCGCCTGCTGTACGAGCTCGCCAACAGCACTGGTCAGGTGGACGCCGCGGACCTGCGCGTCACGCTCTCGCTCGACGCGGGGTACCTCAGCCGTCTGCTCGGGAAGTTCGAGGAGCGCGAGCTGATCACCACGGGCCGTTCGGAGCAGGACTCGCGGCGCCGGCGCATCACGCTCACCCCGCACGGCCGGGAGGCGGCGTCGACCCTGGAGGAGCGGTCGCAGGACAGCGCCGGCCGACTCCTGGAGCAGCTGCCCGGACCGGACCGCGCCCGGCTGGCGGAGTCGATGGCGACGATCCGCGAACTGCTCGGCGACCCCGGCCCACCGGGCGCCGACGCGCCGGGCGCTGGTCCGGCGCCTCCTTCCGACACCCCTCCCGGGTCGGCGTCGGACCTGGTGACACTGCGGACCACGCGCCCCGGCGACCTCGGCTGGATGGTGCAGCGCAACGCCGAGCTCTACGCCCGCGAGTACGGCTTCGACCTCTCCTACGAAGCGCTGGTGGCCCGCATCGTCGCCGAGTTCGCCGAGCACTTCGACCCGCACTGGGACCGCGCCTGGATCGCCGAGCTGAACGGCAAACCTGCGGGCCAGGTGATATGCGTGCGGGGCCGGACGGAGGGGGATGCGCAGGCCGATGGCGCGGAGGAGGGCGCGGGCAGGGGCGGGGACGCGGGCAAGGTCAGGGGCGCGGACAGGGGCGGGGACGGAGCCGAGGCGGAAGACGGAGGCGGGGTCGAGAGTGGAGACGGGGACAGGAGTGGACGCGGCGGTCATCGCGAGCGGATACGCACGGCTCGGCTGCGGTTGCTGCTCGTGGAGCCGGAGGCGCGCGGTCATGGCATCGGCGGGCGGCTGGTGGCGGCCTGCACGGACTTCGCCCGGGACGCCGGGTACGAGGAGCTGGTGCTGTGGACCAACAGCGTCCTGACGTCCGCCCGGCGGATCTACGAGCGGGCCGGGTTCGAGCTGGTCGCCGAGCGGCCGCACCACAGTTTCGGACAGGACCTGGTCGGGCAGGACTGGCGACTGCGGCTATGAGCCGTCGGCCGAGGCGGTGAACCGCCGGCTGGGGCTGTGAGCCGTTGGCTGCCGGTGTGGTGGGGACGGTACGAGGATCTTTGTGAAGGGCTGCGAAAGGTAGGGCTGTAGGGCTATGCGATTCGCCTTCTCGACGCTGGGCGTGCCCGGTATGCCGGTACGAGACGTGGCCAGGCTCGCCGCCGGTGCCGGGTATCACGGGGTGGAGCTGCGCGCCCATCCGGAGGAACCGGTGCACACGGGCCTCGGTCCCGGCGAACGTGCCGATGTCGCCCGGGAGTTCGCGGACGCCGGGGTGGAGATCCTCACCGTCGCCGGGTACGCGAAGGTCGCCGAGGCTCAGGACGCGGCGGGCGAGGCGGCACTCGCGGACGAGCTGGCGGGGCTGGTCGGCCTCGCGGCGGACGTGGGCGCCTCGTACGTACGGGTGTTCCCCGGTGCGGGCGACCGGCCGGCCGCGGAGGCCGACGCCGACGCCGCCCGCCGGCTCGGCGCCATCGCGCCGCTCGCCGCGGACCGCGGCGTGTCCGTCCTGCTGGAGACGCACGACTCGCACCGTACGGGGGCCGCGGCGGCGCGCGTGGTCGGTCCGGTGGGGCACGGGTCGGTCGGGGCGCTGTGGGACGTGCTGCACACCTGGCTCGGCGGTGAGGACCCGGCCGCCACCCAGGCCGTGCTCGCCCCCCACCTGGGCTACGTCCAGGTCAAGGACGTCGCCTCGGCCGGGGACAAGACACCGCTGCCGCTCGGTGCCGGGGTGCTCCCCCTGGCCGGCTGCCTCGGCGCGCTCGTCGGGGACGGTTGGGACGGCTGGCTGTGCTGGGAGTACGAGAAGCGGTGGTACCGCGAAGCCCCCGCACTCCCCGACCTCCTCCGCCCCGGCCGCGAGCACTTGGAGCAGCTCCTGACCACCTTGGAGAAGTGAGGTCGAGCCGAGCCCCGGGAATGAGGACGAACCCGGGGAAGTGACGACGAGCCCCGGGAAGCCGGGCCGGCCCCGGGAAGCCGGGACAGGGACGGGAAGTCGGGCCGGGCCCCGGGGGGGGAGCGGGTGGTCCACCGTGTGTCAGTAGTACCAATCTGTACCAACCTTGCGTGGTGGGGCGGTTCCGGGGAACCCAGGGCGTTGCCGGTCCGTCACAACGACGTACTGCCGGTGAGTCTCCGCAAAGCGGTGTCGGCCTCGCTGCTGGCTGCGTCGCTGACCACCCTCTCCACCGCCTGCGGCCGGCAGCACACCGCCACCGGCGCACCCCCCTCCTCACGCGCCGGTGGCGGGTCTCCTTCCGGGCCGGCCGCCGTTCGGAGCGGCCTCCGTTTCACGGCCCCGACGCGTACCGCTCCGCCCCGTGCCTCCGGTCGTGTGATCACCCGGTTGGTGCTCGGGCATTGACCGGCAATTGTTTTCCGGATATCCGTGTCTCCTTGGCAGTTTCCTTCAATACGCCTATATGCCCGGGGCTGGACGGGTGGGAGCGGTCTGTGCCGCGCCCCGGCCGTGTGGTGCCACCGGCGCCGAGGAAGTCGCCGAGGAGTCACCGAGGAGTACCAGGAAAGTCGTTGAGCAAGTCACCGAGGAAGTCGCCGAGGAAGCCTCCCAGGAGCCCTCCGGAAGGAGCGCACATGCACTCCAGACGTACCACTCACCCCAGCCCTGCCGATCGCCCAAGATCTACTGATGGTTCCGGATCCACCGATCGCCCCGTCCCCGGATCCGCAGATCACCCCAGACCCGCCGATCGCCCCGGACCCGCCGATCGCCCCGGCCCCAGGCCCGCCGATCACTCCGTCCCCAGACCCGCCGATCAGCCCAGACCCACCGACCGCTCCAGGCGGGCCGTTCTGACCGCTGCCGCGGCCGCTGCGGCCGCCGCGGCTGCTACCCGGGCCACCGCCGGTATCGCGTACGCCGCGCCCGCCGGTACCGCGTACGCCGCGCCCGCCGGTCCCCCGCGCGCCACCCTCGACCGGCTGCGGGCGCTCATCGCGAGGATGAGCCTGGAGGAGAAGGTCGGGCAGCTCTTCGTGATGCGGGTGTACGGGCACTCCGCCACCGCCCCCGACCCCGCCGACGCCGAGGCCAACCGCAAGGAGATCGGCGTCTCGAACGCCGCCGAGCTGATCGCGAAGTACCACGTCGGCGGCATCATCTACTTCTCCTGGGCGCACAACACCCGCGACCCCCACCAGATCGCCGAGCTCTCGAACGGCATCCAGCGGGCGGGCGCCGCCCAGCGCGTCCCCGTACCGCTGATCATCGCCACCGACCAGGAACACGGGATAGTGGCCCGGATCGGCGCGCCCGCCACGCTCTTCCCCGGGGCGATGGCCCTGGCCGCGGGCGGCTCGCGGGAGGACGTGGAGACGGTCGGCCGGATCTCCGGTGCCGAGCTGTACGCCATGGGCATCCGGCAGGACTACTCCCCCGACGCCGACGTCAACGTCAATCCGGCGAACCCGGTCATCGGCGTACGGTCCTTCGGCGCCGACCCCAAGGCGGTGGCCCGGTTCGTCGCCGCCGAGGTGAAGGGGTATCAGGCCGCAGGCGTGGCCGCGACCGCCAAGCACTTCCCCGGCCACGGCGACACCGACACCGACAGCCACATCGGGATCCCGTACATCCACCACTCCGCCGAGGAGTGGGAGCGCCTGGACGCGCCGCCCTTCAAGGCGGCCATCGCGGCGGGGATAGATTCGATCATGACGGCGCATATCGTCGTGCCCGCGTTCGACAAGAGCGAAGACCCCGCCACGCTCTCCAAGCCCATCCTCACCGGCATCCTGCGCGAGCGCCTGGGCTACGACGGCGTGGTGGTCACCGACTCGCTCGGCATGGAGGGCGTGCGCAAGAAGTACGGGGACGACCGCGTCCCGGTACTCGCCCTGCGGGCCGGCGTCGACCAGCTGCTGAACCCGCCGGACCTGGAGGCCGCGTACAAGGGCGTGCTCACCGCCGTGGGCAACGGGGAGCTGAGCGAGCAGGAGATCGACGAAAAGCTGCTGCGCATCCTCGCGCTGAAGGAGCGCCGCGGCCTGTTCGCCGGTCCGTACACCTCGCGGCGTGCGGTGGACCGTACGGTCGGCACGCGGCGGCACCTCAGGACCGCCGACAAGATCGCCGACCGCACCACGACGCTGCTGGTCAACGAGGGCAAGGTGCTGCCCCTCTCCCGGCGCAGCGCCCGCCGCGTCCTGGTGGTCGGCGCCGATCCGGCCGCGCCGTCCGGCACCGGCGGCCCGCCCACCGGCGTGCTCGCGCGCACCCTGGGCGAGCTGGGCTTCACCGCCACCGCGCTGTCCACGGGCACGGCGCCCACCCAGGCGCAGACCGACGCGGCGGTGGCGGCGCTGGCGAACCACGACGCGGTGGTCGTCGCCACGTACAACGTCACCGCCGGGTCCTCGCAACGGGGGCTGGTGCGGGCGCTGCTGGACTCCGGGAAGCCGGTGGTGCAGCTGGCGATCCGGAATCCGTACGACATCGCGCAGCTCGACGGCGTCAAGGCGGCGCTGGCCAGCTACTCGTGGACCGATGTCGAACTGCGCGCCGCCGCCCGGGTGATCGCGGGCCGCCGGGAGCCGAAGGGCAGGCTGCCGGTCCCGGTCATGCGCGCCGACGCGCCCGGCACGGAGCTCTTCCCCATCGGCCACGGGCTGTCCTATTGATACCCCCCACTACCTACTGAGACCCACTACCTACTGAGACCCACTACCCGCTGAGGCCCGCTACCTCCTACCACCCACTGCGACGCACTGAGACGTACTGGCCGCCCCCGGGCTGACGTACTGATCTCTCGTACCGCCGGCATCGTCCCCTTCGTACCGCATTGCTCGTACCTCATGCGCAATACGCCGTTCGCGTCTGGCGTGTGCCCGTCACGGCGGGTCACGCTGGGCCGGCATGGCCCGGCACGCCGGCCGGGGCAGCCGGGGCAGGGGGCGGAGCGCGCGGGCGCGGCGCAGGGGGGACGGTCGGTGGGGGTGTGCGGTGCACGGGCCGTGGGGCCGCTGCTGGGCGCCGTGCTGGCGGTCGGGCTGTTGCTGACCGGTTGCCGGCCGTCGTCGAGTACCGAGGCCCGCGACTCCGGTACCGCGCGGCCGACGGGCCACGGCGCGGTCTTCCTGGACCGCGGCGAGTGCAGCAGCCGCGGGCGGGCGTCGGCCTTCCGTGAGGTGGCCTGTACGAGCGGGGCGGCCGCGGCCCGGGTGCTGGCGCGGCACGCCGGGCGGCAGTCCCGGGGGCCGCTGTGCCCGGCCCGTACGGACTTCGTCCTGCACATCAGCGAGCACCGGCCGGACGCCGACGAGGACGGCGACGGCGCGATTCCGCAGGGGTACGCCTGCATGCGCAACCTGCGTGCGCCGCACCCCGGTGACCCGGGGCAGGGCGGCGGCCCGCGCACCGTGCCCGGGGACTGCGTCTACCTCGCCGCCGGGCTCCAGGCCCGCGAGACGCCCTGTGCCGCGTCCCGTTCCGGCGCGGCGCACCGCCCCGAGTACGAGGTGACGGCGACGGTCGGCGACCGGCCGTCCTGCCCGTCCGGCACGGCCCTGTACCTCCGCCTCCCCGATCACGCCACGGGCTGCGCCCGCCGCCTCGGCAAGAGCTGAACCGGCAAGGGCTGACCCGGCAAGGGCTGAACCGGCAAGGGCTGAACCGGCGAGGGGCCCGGGGCGACAGTCCGCCGCCCCGGGCCCCTCACTCGGTACCGACCGCCCGTTACGGGCGCAGCATCGGCAGCCGCTGCGTCTGCTGCTTGTCCAGCTTCTTGTCGTACGGGGCCGCCGGGGCCGGGCTCCCCGCGGCCGGGGTCACGCCGGCCCACTTCAGAAGGCGGGCCGTGGCCTTGGTGCGGTCGGCGTCCTTCAGCTTGGTGATGTTGGAGCCGTGGTTGCCGCCCGGGACGGTGAAGACGTAGGAGTCCCGCGCGCCCTTGCCGACCTGGAAGTGCTCCGAACTCCACGGGTCGTACTGGCCGTTGACGAACATCATCCGCTCGGCGTGGTGACGCACCCAGCGGTCCACGTCCGGCATGGCCTTCTTGTCGAAGGACATGGGGATGTCACGCGGCACGAAGGTGCGGGAGTTGTTGATGCCCGGGTAGCGGAGCAGGTCCGCGACGTTCGGGTAGGCGTAGCCGGGCTCACCGAGCTGGGTGCCCGCCTGGTAGTAGTACGGCAGGTAGGGCTCCATGCCCTGGTCGGTGTAGCTGTCGAAGCCGCCGACCTTGTCCATCCAGGCCCACAGCGCGTCCGTGGTGGCGGTGGGCTCGGGGACCTGGGCGCAGGCGGTGTCGGCGGGCTGGTACTGCCAGAAGCCGAAGACCAGGTCGGTGACCATGATTTCGTACGCGCGGTCCGCGTTCCCGGCGAGCTTGAAGGTCCAGCCCTCGGTGGCCGCCTTCTTCTGGAAGCGGTCGACCATCTCGCCGCGGCGCTTCAGCGCCTCGCGCTCGATCGCGGCGAGGTCCTTGCGGCACTCGGCGGTGCCGACGGTGGCGAAGAAGCGGTCGTAGGCCGAGTCCTCGTCGTTGACGACATCGTTGGGCGCGACGTAGGCGACCGTGCCGTCCATGTCGTGCGGGTAGAAGCGGCGGTAGTACGTCGCCGTCATGCCGCCCTTGCTGCCGCCGGTGGCGATCCAGTGCTTGGCGTAGACGCCCTTCAGCGCCGTGAAGATGCGGTGCTGGTCGGCGGCGGCCTGCTGGATGTCCAGCTTCTTCCAGTCGGCGGGCTGCGGCCGGGACGGGGTGAAGTAGCGGTACTCCATCGAGACCTGGTTGCCGTCGATGAGCTTGGTGGGCTCGCTGCGCGTCGGCTCGGTGGAGACGTTGTAGCCGGAGGTGAAGAAGACGGTGGGGCGGTCGGTGGACTTGTGCAGCACGGTGATGCGCTGCTCGAACGTCCCCTTGCCCGGGTGCCGGTGGTCGACCGGCTGCTTGTAGTTCAGGACGAAGAAGCGGTAGCCGTCGACCGGCTTCTCCTGGACGAGACTCATCCCCGGTATCGCGAGCAGGCGGTCCTTGATGTCCGCTTCCGCGCGGCTGCTCGCGGTCGTTCCGGCCGGCCCGGCGGCGGTGGCCGCCCCTGCCGTGGCGGCGGTGCCGGCACCGGCCGTGCCTATCAGCACGGTGAGCGACAACAGCCATCTCAGCGTTTTGCGCATGCGCCCTCCCCTGGGGTTCGCAAAGGTCGCGCTGAACCTATCGGCGCTGCCCCCCGCCGACCACCCCCCGACCGGCGGTAGCGGGCGGGGCTGCGGGCGGCGGGGCGCGCACGTCGGGGGCGCACGGCGCTACACCCTTGCCTCCGCGGCCTCGGTCTCCGCCGCCTCGCCGGTGAAGGAGCGCCACAGTTCCGCGTAGCGGCCGCCCTGGGCGAGGAGTTCGGCGTGCGGGCCGTCCTCGGCGACGCGGCCGTGGTCCAGTACCACGACCCGGTCGGCGCGGGCGGCGGTCGTCAGGCGGTGGGCGACGACCAGGGTCGTGCGGCGTCCGACGAGCCGGTCCGTGGCGTGGTTGACGACGGACTCGGTGGCCAGGTCGAGGGCCGCGGTCGCCTCGTCGAGCAACAGCACGTCGGGGTCGACCAGTTCGGCGCGGGCGAGCGCGAGGAGCTGGCGCTGGCCCGCGGAGAGGTTGCGGCCGCGCTCGGCGACCTCGTGGAGGTAGCCGCCGTCGAGCGTGGCGATCATGTCGTGCGCGCCCACCGCCCGGGCCGCCGCCTCCACTTCGGCGTCGGTGGCGTCCGGGCGGCCGTACGCGATCGCGTCGCGGACGGTGCCGGCGAAGAGGTACGACTCCTGGGGGACGACGCCCAGCCGGTGGCGGTAGCCGGTCAGGTCCAGGTCGCGCAGGTCGGTGCCGTCGACGCGGACGGCGCCGGTCGTCGGGTCGTAGAACCGGGCGACCAGCTTGACCAGCGTGGACTTGCCGGCGCCGGTCTCGCCGACGAACGCGACGGTCTGCCCTGCGGGGATGGTCAGAGCGATGCCGGAGAGCGCCTCGGCCTGCTCGCCGTCGGCGGTCGCGTAGCGGAAGTGGACGTCGTCGAAGGTGATCTCGCCCTGGAGCTCGCGGACCGGGCGCGGGTTCTCCGCCGCCGGAGTGGTGGTCGGCTCGCGCAGCAGCTCCTGGATGCGGCCGAGGGAGACGGACGCCTGCTGGTAGCCGTCGAAGACCTGGGAGAGCTGCTGGACGGGGGAGAAGAAGAGGTCGATGTAGAGGAGGTACGCGACCAGCGCGCCTGCCGTGAGGGTGTGTCCGGCGACCCGGTCGGCGCCCACGATCAGGACGAGGGCGGCGGCGACCGAGGACAGCAGCTGTACGAACGGGAAGTAGATCGAGATCAGGAACTGGCCGCGGGTGCGGGCCTGTCGGTACGCCGCGCTGCGCTCGGTGAAGCGCGCGACGCCGCTGCCCTCGCGGCGGAACGCCTGCACGATGCGCAGCCCTGCGACGCTCTCCTGGAGGTCGCCGTTGACGACGCTGATCCGCTCGCGCGCCAGCTCGTACGCCTTCACGCTCTGCTTGCGGAAGAAGTACGTGCCGATGATCAGCGGCGGCAGGGTCGCGAAGACGACCAGGGCCAGCTGCACGTCGATGGCCAGCAGGGCGACCAGGATGCCGAAGAAGGTGAGGACGGAGACGACGGCGGTGACCAGGCCGGTCTGCAGGAAGGACGAGAGGGCGTCGACGTCCGTCGTCATCCGGGTCATGATCCGGCCGGTCAGCTCGCGCTCGTAGTAGTCCAGGCCGAGGCGCTGCAGCTGGGCGAAGATCTTGACGCGCAGCGAGTACAGGACGCGTTCGCCGGTACGCCCGGTCATCCGGTTCGAGCCGATCTGGGCGGCCCACTGGGCGAGCACGACGAGCAGGGCGGCGGCGGACGCGGCCCACACGCCGTTGAGCGCGGCGCGCTGTACGCCGTCGTCGATGCCGTGCCGGATCAGTACGGGCAGCAGCAGCCCGGCGACCGCGTCCACGGCGACCAGGAGGAGGGCGATCAGCAGCGGGCGGCCGAAGCCGCGCAGCAGGCGGCGCAGCCCGTAGGCGCTCTCCGGGCGTGCGGCCCGGTCCTCGTCGATGTCGGGGGTGTCGGTGGCCGGCGGCAGCGCCGCGACCTTTTCGAGCAGTTCGGGCGTCGCCGGCATCCCGGCCAGCGCGCCGGCCATGCCGCCGGGGCGGCCGGCGAGCGCGGCGGCGGGCGCGCCTCCGTGGTCCCGCTGATCGGCGCCGCCGGCCTCCTGGCCGGTACGGACCCACAGCTCGGGGGTGACGCCGTCGATGACGCGGCGGGACCGGGGGCGTGCGCCGTCAGCGGCAGCCGCGGTCACCGGCTCCCCGTCCGCGGTCGGCCGCTCCAGCAGCCCCGTGGCCGCCGCCTCGCCCGAGAAGGCCCCGGCCGTCGCCACCTGCCCCGCCGGGTCCCGCTCCACGCCGCCCAGCTCGTCCGGGTCGGTGAGCAGCCTGCGGTACAGCTCGCAGCGCTCCTCCAGCTCCTCGCGGGTACCGATGTCCAGCAGCCGGCCGCCGTCGAGGACGGCGACCCGGTCGGCCAGCGCCAGGGTGGAGGCGCGGTGCGCGATCAGCAGGGTCGTGCGGCCCGCCATCACGCCGCGCAGCGCCTCGTGGATCTCGTGCTCGACCCGGGCGTCGACCGCGGAGGTCGCGTCGTCCAGGACCAGCACGCGCGGGTCGGTGAGGATCGCGCGGGCCAGCGCCACGCGCTGCCGCTGCCCGCCCGACAGGCTCAGGCCCTGCTCGCCGACCGCGGTGTCGTACCCGTCGGGGAGCGCGGAGATGAAGCCGTCGGCCTGGGCGGCGCGGGCCGCGGCCCGGATCTGTTCGTCGGTGGCGTCCGGGGCGCCGTAGGCGATGTTGTCCCGGAGGGAGTCGGAGAAGAGGAAGCTGGTCTCGGGTACCAGGCCGATGGCGCCGCGCAGCGAGTCGGCGGTCAGGTCGCGCACGTCCCGGCCGCCGACCAGCACCCGCCCCGCGCTCGGATCGTAGAAGCGCGGCAGCAGCAGGGAGACGGTGGACTTGCCGCTGCCGGAGGTGCCGACGACGGCGACGGTCTCGCCCGGCTCGATGCGCAGCGAGAAGTCGTCCAGTACCGGGTGGGCCGCCGGGTCGTCGCCGTACCGGAAGGTGACGTGCTCGAACTCCACGGTGGCGGGCGCGTCGGCGGGCAGCGGGGCGGCGTCCGGGCGCTCCTCGATGACCGGCTCGGTGTCGATCAGCTCGAAGACCCGCTCCACGCCGGCGCGGGCCTGCTGGCCCACGGTCAGCATCATGGCGAGCATCCGGACCGGGCCGACGAGCTGCGCGAGGTAGGTGGAGAAGGCGACGAAGGTGCCCAGCGTGACCTGGCCGCGGGTGGCCATCCAGCCGCCGAGCGCGAGCATCGCGACCTGCCCGAGGGCGGGGACGGCCTGCAGGGCCGGGGTGTAGCGGGCGTTGAGGCGTACGGTGCGCAGCCGCCCGGCGAAGAGCCGCCGGCTGACCTCGCGGAGCTTGCCGGTCTCCTGCTCCTCCTGGCCGAAGCCCTTCACGACGCGGACGCCGGAGACCGCGCCGTCCACCACGCCCGCCACGGCCGCCGCCTGCCCCTGGGCGTACCAGGTCGCGGGGAAGAGCCGGACGCGGCTGAGCTTGGCGATCCACCACAGGGCGGGCGCCACGGCGAGGGCGACGACGGTCAGCAACGGCGACAGCACCACCATGACCACCAGGGAGATGGCGAACAGCAGGACGTTGCCCAGCATCATCGGCACCATGAACAGCAGCGACTGCACGAGCTGGAGGTCGCTGGTGCCGCGGCCGACGACCTGTCCCGTACTGAGTTCGTCCTGCCGCCGGCCGTCCAGCCGCGTGATGGCCCGGTACATCCGGGTCCGCAGGTCGTGCTGGACGTCCAGGGCGAGCCGGCCGCCGTAGAAGCGGCGGATGTACGTCAGCACGTACACGGCGAGCGCGGCGACGATCAGCAGGGTCGCCCACGGTGCGAGGGATCGTTCGTGCTTGACGATCACGTCGTCGATGATCAGCTTCGGTACGAGCGGGACGAGTGCCATGACGGCCATCCCGGCGAGCGAGGAGCCGAGCGCGAGCAGTACGTCCTGTTTGTACTGCCAGCACGTGCGCGTCAGGCGCCGCGCCCAGCCCTCTTCCGCCGTATCCGTGTCCGCCCCTGCCACGCGACGCCTCCCGCCGGTCGATTTCTTACCGCAAGGCACCAACAGCGACGGCCGGTGATTTCATCCCACGGCAACAAATCCGGCGGTCATCGGTCATGGACCTCAAAGGCGGACGGTCATGTCGTAGAGCCGGGTGATCTGCTGCGCCCGCTGGTTGTCGTCGCTGACCAGGAGCAGGTGCAGCCGCCCGTGCGCGCGCCCCAGGACGGTCATGCCCTCGATGTTGTCCAGGAGGGGGTTGATCTGCGGCTGCCGGGCGGGCGCGCCGAGGGACGGGCAGCGCGTGAGGTCGGCGAGCAGGGTCTTGGTGGCGGGGCGGGTGGCACCGGTCAGCCGCTCGGTGCCCCGGGTGTCGTCCGCCTGGCGCGGGTCGGCGAGGTAGAGGCGGATGGTGTTGCCCTGCGGTTCGAATTTACGTTCGAGTACGAGGAGGCGGCCGTCGCCGATCGAGGTGATCTCGGGGATCGTCATGCCCTCCTCTGCCGGGTAGGCGTATTGCCTGCCCAGGGCGTAGCCGCCGTGCGGCTGCCGCTGCCAGGTCTGGAAGCGGTGCAGCGGGCGGCCCTGCGCGTCGGTGCCGTCGCCGGCGAGCGGGCCCTCCATGGACGCGGTGAGGGTACGGCCGCCGGGGCCCGCGGTCAGGCCCTCGAAGGTCTGGTTGGCGGTGGCCCGGCCCGCCGGGGCGACCCGCAGCGCGTCCGGTACGGGCAGCCGTCCGGCCGGGTGCCCGGCCGGGTCGTAACGACGGACCGACGGCTCGGTCTCGGAGGTGATCAGCCGGTCGCCGTCCTTCTCGACGACGAGGCCCTCGGAGTCCAGCGGCCTGCCGTCCTCGTCGGCGAGCGGGACGCCGCGCAGCGGCTCACGCGTCCGGCCGTCCAGCGTGACCAGCGCGGACCGGTCGGAGAGCGCGAGCAGGTCGCCGTCGGTGTCGCGGGCGAGCGCGGAGAGGTTCCCGACGTAGAGGCCGTCGACGGACCGCTTGTCCAGGGCGTCGGAGTACCGGTCGACGGAGACGCGCGGGGAACAGGCGTGGCCGGCGGCGGGCGTGCCCGGCGGGGCGGCGGACGTGGCCGCCGCGGCGGTCGCCGGGAGGGTTCCGGCGACGAGCAATGTGGCGGCGAGCACGGCCGGTATCGCGGTGGTGATGCGCACGGCGGGTCCTTTCGGTCGGCAGCGGGCGGGGCGCCCGGGGAGATCCTTTCCCTCGGGCGCCCCGCCCGCACCGTGCGTACCGTCTGGCGGAACGGCGACCGTCAGTCCTTGGCGTCGGCCACCGTCAGCTCTTCGATGCCCGGGTGGGTCTTGGCGTCCGCCTTGCCGCGCACGGTGACCCGGACGTACCGCGCCGGCGACGTCCCGGCGTATCCGGTGCCGGTCCAGTGCCGTCCGTCGCGCGAGACCTGGACCTGGTACGACGCGGGCTTGGTGGCCGTCCAGTGCGGAGTGACCGTGCCGATGCGGCGGACGGTGCCCAGGTCGGCGGTGAGCGTGCCGGTGGCGGCGTCGGGCACCCACGCGGTGGTGGTGTTGCCGTCCAGCGCGGCGCCCGCGTACATCCCGGGCTCCTCCGACGTGGCCTTCGCCGACGCGCAGCGGGCCACGTTGGTGGTCGGCTCCTGGTCGGGGCGGCGGGTCTTCAGCGTCAGCGGCGACCCCTGGCCGACGATCCGCTCGCCCTCCGGCGTCGCGACCGTCATCGGCTCACCGCCGGTCAGCCGCACCTCGGTGTGGTGCGCGCCGAGCGCCACGTCGTACGTGCGGCCCTGCCAGCGCAGGCCGCGCAGGGTGACGCCGTCGGCGAGCTGCGGCGGCAGCGTCGGGTCCAGGGTGATCCGGTCCTCGCCCAGCCGCAGGCCGGTCAGGCCGTGGGTGAAGACCTGCAGGAAGCCGCCCTTGCCGGTGAGGAAGTCCTGCGCGGGCGAGCCGGCGAGCGGATCCCCGGCGCCGGCCTTCTCGCCGCGCGCCTCGGAGAAGAGGTGGAACGGGCCGCGCATGAACGGCCGCACGGACCGCTGGAGATACGTGTACGTCGCGCAGCCGGGCTCGCCGATCTCGGCGGCGTCGATGGCGTGCACCGAGTCGGTCATGGCCGGGCCGTCCGGGTCGGTGTGCGCGGCGTAGTAGTCCAGCGTCTTCGCCTTGGCCGCGTCGGACATCGGCCACTGCAAGGGGTACTGCAGCAGCACGGTGTCGGCCTGCTTGATGGTGGTGCCCTTGTAGCCGTCGTACTGCTGGAAGACCTGCTTCTTCTTGTCGTACGGGATGCGCAGCTTGTCCGCGATGGTGTTCCACGAGGCGGGCGCGTGCTTGCCGAGGACGGCGGCGGCGCGGGTAGCGTGCCGGAGTGCGGTGGCGGCGCCCGCGTTGGTGAACACGCCGTCGTTCACGCCGTTGCTGTACTCGTCCGGGCCCGCGACGTTCTTGACCGAGTAGCTGCCGTCACCGTTGTGCGTGACGCGGGAGGCCCAGAACTGCGCGATGCCCTGCATGAGGGGCCAGCCGCGGTCCCGCAGCCAGCCGGTGTCCTTGGTGGCGAGGTAGTACTGCCAGGCGGCCAGCGAGACGTCGCCCATCAGGTGGTTCTGGGTCTTGCAGTGCGGCGGGTCCCAGCTGTGGCACTCCTTCCACAGATCGCCCTTGCCGCCGCTGGTCCACGGGAAGAACAGCCCGTCGTAGCCGAGCTTCTTGGCGTTGGCGCGGGCACCGGCCCGGGTCTTGTAGCGGTACTCGACGATGGACCGGGCGAGCTCCGGATGGGCGGCCAGCAGGCCCGGGTACATCCAGGTCTCGGCGTCCCAGAAGATCTCGCCCGCGTAGTTGTCGCTGGTCAGACCGGCCGGGGCGATGCTGTCCGAGCCTCCCTCGCGGGAGTTGGCGAGCAGTCCGTACTGCGCGGAGCGCACCCAGTCCTGGAGGTCGCGCTGCTCGCGGCCGCGCACCTCGATGTCGGAGTGCCACAGGTGCTGCCAGGCGGTGGCGTGGGAGTGGTAGAGGCGGTCCCAGCCCTGCGCCGCGGCCTGCTGGGAGGCGCGGGTGGCGGCGGCTCTGGGGTCGTGCGAGGTGAGCGCGGTGTCCACGCCGACGTACTTGGAGACCTCGTACGTCCGGCCCTTGTGCACGGGGAAGCCGACGCCCTGATGCGCCGTCAACTTCTCGGGCGCCTCGGCCTTCTGTTCACTTTCCGAACGAATGCCCGGGCCCGTACGGAGCGTGGAGGCCACCGCGCCCGCCGTCCTCGTCCCGTCGGTGCGGAAGGTGACGTCCTGCGTGCGGTCGCCGGCGCGGGCGCCGCCGCCGGTCTGCGAGATCCGGCGGGCGCCGCGCCCGTCGAGGGTGTCGGTGACGGTCGCCGGGCCGCTCCAGTGCGGCGTCATCCGCAGCCGTACGGCACCGGTGTGCGCGTGCGTGCGGTCCGCGAGCACGTCGAAGACCAGGTCGGTGGCGCGGCCGTCGGCGGCGGTCCAGGTCAGCGACGTACGGACCAGGCCGCAGCGCATCAGGAGGGACTGCCGGTAGTGCGAGATGCGGCCGGGCTTCGTGGCGGAGCTGAAGGTCTCGGCACCGGGGCCGCCGGTGGCCACGTCCAGCGTGGACCAGGTGGGCAGCGCGGCGATGGCCTGCCGCTTCTTCACCGACTTGGGGCCCTCGGCGTACAGGCCCGCGGCGAAGGAGCCGTCGTAGCGCGGCGTGAACAGCGGCCAGCCGGTCTTCTCGCCCGGGGCGGCGTACCCGGTGCCGTTGGGCGGCACGCGCTGCCCGAGGTAGCCGTTGCCGACGTACGGGTGAGCACTGTCGTCGGGGTCGATGCGTGTGGCGGTGGACGTCCAGCCGGGGCCGTCGGAGGCGCAGGAGCCGTCGGCGGCCGGGGTGCTCCCGGTCGCCGCGGCAGGCCCTGCGGGGTGGCCGCCGTCCTCCGCCGCGACGGAGGAGACGGAGGGCACGGCCGCGATGAGCGCGCCCGCGAGCAGGGGGACCAGCAGCCGCCGGCCGGCACGCGGCAGCGGACGTGGGGAGTACGTCATTGTTCTCCGTCGACGGGTCGTCGGGCACGGGAGGCAGCGAGCCAGACCTGGCGCTGCCCGCAGCGAACCTAAAGTTATGAACAGTTCGCGTCAACGGTCCACGCGCTTTGTTCACTTTCCGAAGCCGGAGAATCCGCAGGATCACCCCTGTGCGTCGGCCAGGTGCGTCGGCGCGAACATCCGCAGCCGGGCCGGGAGGACGACCACGGAGGGGCCGGGCGCGGCCAGCGCCGCCGCCAGGTCCTCCCGCAGCCGCTCCGGGGCACTCGTCACCGCCGGCACGCCGAAGGACTCGGCCAGCGCGGCGAAGTCGGGCCGCGCCAGCTCGGTGCCGGTCGCCCGCCCGAACGCGTCCGTCATGTACTCGCGCAGGATGCCGTAGCCGCCGTCGTCCACGATCAGCCAGGCCACCGGCAGGTCGTACTGGCGCGCCGTGGCCAGCTCGGCGAGCGAGTACATGGCACCGCCGTCGCCGCTCACGGCGAGCACGGGGCGCGCTGCCCCATCGGCGCCCGCCGCGGCCCGGCCCGCCACGGCGGCGCCCAGCGCGGCCGGGAATCCGTACCCCAGTCCCCCGGCGCCCTGCGCGGAGTGCATCGCGCCCGGTGTCCGCGGGTCGAAGGCGGACCAGGCCCAGTAGCCGAGGATCGTCATGTCCCAGCAGCTGACCGCGTCGTCCGGCAGCGCGTCGCGGACGGCGGCCAGCACGTTCCGCTCCAGGTCCAGGCCCTGCCCGTCGATCCGCTCCCGTACGCGGGCGAGCAGCGCGGCGGTCGCGTCGGGTGCGGCGGTCGCGTCGCCGTCGGTAGGGCGCTCGGTCACCCGCGCGGCCAGCTCCCCGAGCGCGAGCCGGGCGTCGGCGTGCAGTCCGAGCGCCGGGTGGTTGGACTCCAGCTTTCCGGCGTCCGCCTCGATCTGGATCACCCGGCCGCGGGGCCGGAGGGTGTGGTAGTTCGACGACAGCTCGCCGAGGCCAGAGCCGACGACGAGCAGCACATCGGCGTCCTCCAGGAAGTCCGTGGTGTGCCGGTCCTCCAGCCAGGACTGGAGCGAGAGCGGGTGCGTCCAGGGGAACGCGCCCTTGCCGCCGAACGTCGTCGCGACCGGCGCCCGCAGCCGCTCGGCCAGCGCGCGCAGCTCGGGCTCGGCGCCGGCCCGTACGACGCCGCCGCCCGCGAGGATCACCGGGCGCGCGGCTTCCGAGAGCAACTGAGCTGCACTGTCGAGGAGTTCGGAGCGCGGGGCCGGGACGCGCGGATGGACGGTGAGGGTACGGACCGGTGGCACGTCCGGGCCGACCGGCGCGAGCAGTACGTCCTGCGGGATCTCCAGCCACACCGGTCCGTGCGGCACGCTCAGCGCGGACTCCCAGGCCTCGGCGACGGCGGACGGGATCTGCGCGGCGGTGCGGGCGCTGTGCACGGACTTCACCACGCCGCGGAACGCCGCGCTCTGGTCGCGGAGTTCGTGCAGGTATCCGTGGCGGCCGCCGCCCAGCCCGGCGACCGGCACTTGGCTGCCGATCGCGAGGACGGCGGCCGAGGCGGCGGCGGACTCCTGCAGGGCGGCGAGCGTCATGAGGGCGCCGGGGCCGGTGGAGACCATGAGCGGTGCGACGCCGCGGGTGGTACGGGCGTACGCGTCGGCGGCGAACCCGGCGTTGTTCTCCACGCGCAGGCCGACGTACCGCAGTGTGCTGCGGCTGAGCGCGTCGAAGAGGCCGAGGGCGTGCTGGCCGGGGAGGCCGAAGACGGTCTGCGCGCCCAGCGCTTGCAGCGATTCGGTGACCAGGTCGCCTCCGGTGCGGGTGCGCTGCTGCGGCGGGGCCGGATGGGTGCTCATGGGTTGCTCTCCGTGGGACCGTGCGGGTGGTCTTTGGGGTATCCGCGGCCTGGCGGCCGCGTCGTCCTCAAACGCCGGACGGGCTGGGTTTGGTGGGGGTGGCCAAGCGCGCCCGCCACTCCGCCAGTACCGCCGGGTCCGTCGGTCGGGAGGCCAGGCTCACCGCCACGTACGCCGCCAACGACACCGCCAGGCCGTAGTAGATCGGTTCGTTCGCGAGGACGCCGCGCCAGGTCATCAGGCCGATGACCGTCGCGCCGCCCGCTGCGACAGCGGCCAGCGCGCCCGCGCCCGTGCCGCGCTTCCACAGCAGGCCGCCGAGGATCGGTACGAGGAGGCCGCCGACCAGGAGGTTGTAGGCGACCGTCAGCGCCTGGACGACGTCGTGGATCGCGATGGCGATGCAGATGACGGCGACGCCCATGACCAGGATGAACACGCGGTTGCCGCGCACCTCGTCGCGTTCCCCGGCGGCCGTACCGCGGCCCACCGCGCCCCGGATCCGCGACCAGATGTCGTTGTTGGCCACCGTCGCGCAGGCGATCAGCGCGCCCGAGGACGTGGACATCACGGCGGAGAGCGCCGCCGCCAGCACCAGTCCGCGCACCCCCACCGGCAGGGCGTCCTTCACGATCGTGGCGAACGCGTCGTCCGGGCTGCCGAGATGCGGGTAGAGCACCTTGGCCGCCGTACCGATCACGGCTCCGGCGAGCGCGTACACCAGGCAGTACGTACCGGCGGCCGTGCCGCCCAGCCGCGCGACGCGGTCGCTGCGCGCCGTGAACACCCGCTGCCAGATGTCCTGGCCGATCAGCATCCCGAAGGAGTAGATGAGGACGTAGGTGAAGACGGTCTGGCCGCCGATGCCGAGCGGGGCAAAGTAGTCGTCCGGGAGTTCGGCGCGGAGCTGCCCGAGGCCGCCCGCCTTGATGACGGCGACCGGCAGCAGGAGGAGCAGTACGCCGATCGTCTTGACCACGAACTGCACCATGTCGGTCAGCGTGATCGACCACATGCCGCCGAGCGTGGAGTACGCGACGACGATGGCCCCGCCGAGGACGATCGACACCGTGCGGTCCAGGCCGAAGAGGACGTCGAAGATGGTGGCGTACGCGATCGTGGACGTGACGGCGAGCATCAGGGTGTACGCCCACATCACGACGCCGGAGATGACGCCGGCCGCGCCGCCGTAGCGCAGGTCGAGCATCTCGGAGACCGTGTAGACCTTCAGCCGGGCGATCCGGGCGGAGAAGAAGAGGCTCAGCGCGAGCAGGCCGAGGCCGATGGTGAAGACCATCCAGGCGCCGGAGAGGCCGTACTGGTAGCCGAGTCCGACGCCGCCGATCGTGGAGGCGCCGCCGAGGACGATCGCGGCCATGGTCCCGGAGTACATGAACGGGCCCAGGCGCCGCCCGGCGACCAGGAATTCGCTCTTGGAGCGGGCGCGGCGCATACCCCACCAGCCCACGGCGAGCATGCCGGCCAGATAGAGGACGATCACCGCGTAGTCGACAGCCATGGGCCATCCCTTCGGCAGGGCGGGGGGGGAGGGGGCGGGGCGGGTTTTCGTGGGTTGACCTTAGGAAACGGCGTGGCGGCGCAGAAGTGTACGTTTCCTCCACCGTGCTGCTGAGGAATGGATGATCCGCACATGGCTGACGCGTCGCACCCCTCGCCGCCGCCCACCCCGGGCGTCCCGCTGTCCGCGCTGCTCGCCCGCGCCGACCTCGGGCTGCGGCAACTCGCCGGGCCGCGCGCCGACGCCGACATCCACTGGGTGCACACCTCGGAGATGGCCGACCCGGAGCCGTATCTGCTGGGCGGCGAGCTGCTGCTGACGGCCGGGGTGCACCTGGACGAGGCGGCGGGCGCGGGTGCCCCTCTCGACGGCCCTCTCGACGACTCCCTCGATGGCTCTCTCGACGACTCTCTCGATGGCTATCTCAACGGCTATGTGGAGCGCACGGTCGCGGCGGGCGCCGTGGCGCTCGGGTTCGGGATCGCGCCGGTGCACGACGCGGTGCCGCGTGCGCTGGTCGCGGCCTGCGACCGGTACGGGCTGCGGCTGCTGGAGGTACCGGCCGGGACCCCGTTCACGGCCGTGGAGAGCGCCGTGTGGCAGGCCATGACCGAGACCCGGCACCGCGAGCTGACCCGCATCGGCGACGGTCAGCGCGCGCTGGCGGCGGCCGCCGCCGGGCCCGATCCGGTACCGGCCGTGCTGCGCACGCTCGCCCGCCAAGTGGGCGGCTGGGCCGCGGTGTCGGGGCCGGGCGGAGACGGCGAACTGGCCGCCGCCGGGCCTCGGCCGCCCGCTCCCGCACGGACGGCGGCGGCCCGGCTCGCACGCCGCGTGGCAACCCCCGGCGGCCCGGCGGCGGCGAGCGACACGCTGATGGCCGCAATCCCGGGCGGCCCGGTGGCCGCAATCCCGAGCGGCCCGGCAGCCGCGAGCGATACGCCGGTGGCGGCGGCCGTGAGCGACGCCCCGGCCGAGGCGGCCGGTACGCATCTCGCCGCGTACGCGCTCGGCGGCCGGGCCCCGGACCGGACGCTCGCGCTGATCGTCGCGGCGCCGCCGCCCGACCCGGCGGCCCGCGCCGTCGTCGGCGTCGCCGCGGTACTGCTGTCGCTGCTCACCGGCCCGTACGCGGAGGCGGCCGACGGCGGCCACTTCGCCGCGCTGGTCCGGCTGCTGCTGGGGGACGGCCCCGCCGACGTGGCGCCGCTGCTGAAGCACCCGCACTGGACCGTCGTGCACGCCCGCGCCCGGCGCGGCAACGACGCCCCGGCCACCGCCCTCGCCGCGGGGCTGGGCACCCCCCTGGTCGCGCCGGGCGACGACGCCGTCCGGGCCCTGGTACCGGCCGGTCGGGACATCACCGCACAGCCGGGCTGGACGCTCGGCGTGAGCGAGCCGGTACCGGTGTCCGCGCTGCCCGCCGGGGACGCGCACGCCGCGGCCGCGCTGCGCCGCGCGGTGGCCGCCCGTACCCCACTCGTCCGCCACCGCTCCCCCGGCGTCGGCGGCACCGGCGGCGTCGCCGCGCTGGTCCCGCCCGCCGAGGCCCGCGCGCACGCGGCGGCCGTACTGGCGCCGCTCGACGGCGCCCCGGCGCTCCGCGAGACGCTGCGCGCCTGGCTCTCGCTGCACGGCAGCTGGGACCGTACGGCGACGGCGCTCGGCATCCACCGCAACACGGTCCGGCAGCGCATCGCCCGCGTCGCCGCCCTGCTCGACACCGATCCGGACGACCCGGACGTCCGGATGGAGCTGTGGTTCGCGCTCGGCGTCCGTTCCTGAAGGCGTCGTGCGTTCCTGAAGGCCTCCGTTCCTGAAGGCGTCCGTTCCTGAATTACCGGAAACGTTTACCGACATATCCTTTTCGCCATGACCTCGCCGCCCTTTGCCGACCCTTCATGAATTCCACCGGCTCACTTCCGACATCGACGGCATCGGCGGCCAAAAACGCACTTCACGGCCCATGCGGTAGGCCATTTCCGACGTAATGCACGGGCCGTCGGAGGCGACTTGCCTTACGGGCTCCACCCCGGCACTATTCCCGGCGTCACCCCCCGTTCTTCCGCGTCCCCGTGCTTTGAAAGGAAGAAAGTCATGCGTGACTTCATCGAGACCGCCGAGATCGCCGACAGCGAGCTGGACGGCATCGCCGCCGGCGCCGCGACCCTCGGCGGCAGCGTCGCCGGCTACAGCGCCGGTGTGACCGTCGACGGCACCGCCGTGCAGGCCGTCGAGGGCCTCGCCCAGGGCACCATCGCCAAGGCCAACGGCCTGGCCGGCCAGCTGCCCACCGGCATCTGAGCAACGCCCGAACACACACCAGGGCCCCGGAACGTTTCCGTTCCGGGGCCCTGGTGCGTTCGGTACGACCGGCGTCAGCCGCGCGCGGCCGCGATCTGCCGGGACATGATCGTGGTCAGCTCGTACGCCGTGTGGGAGGCGGCGACCGAGGTCATCTCCGCGTGGTCGTACGCCGGGGACACCTCGACCAGGTCTGCGGAGACCAGGTTGCAGGAGGCCAGCCCGCGCAGGATCTCCAGGAGTTCGCGCGAGGTCAGGCCGCCGGCCTCGGGGGTGCCGGTGCCGGGGGCGTGCGCCGGGTCCAGGACGTCGATGTCGATGGAGATGTACAGCGGGCGGTCACCGATGCGCTGGCGCAGCTGGTCGGCGACCTCGTCCACGCCGCGGCGCATGACGTCCGCCGAGGTGACGATGCCGAAGCCCATCTTCTCGTCGTCGGTGAGGTCCTTCTTGCCGTACAGCGGGCCGCGCGTGCCGACGTGGGAGAGCGCCGAGGTGTCGAGGATGCCCTCCTCGACCGCGCGGCGGAACGGCGTGCCGTGGGTGTACTCCGCGCCGAAGTACGTGTCCCAGGTGTCCAGGTGCGCGTCGAAGTGCAGCAGCGCCACCGGGCCATGCTTCTTGGCGACCGAGCGGAGCAGCGGCAGCGCGATGGTGTGGTCGCCGCCGAGGGTCATCATCCGGGCGCCGGTGCCGAGGAGGTCGTCCGCCGCGGCCTCGACCGTCTCGACCGCCTCGTTGATGTTGAACGGGTTGGCCGCGATGTCGCCGGCGTCGGCGACCTGGGCCAGCGCGAAGGGCGAGGCGTCCTGCGCCGGGTTGTACGGGCGCAGCAGGCGGGACGCCTCGCGGATGGCGTTGCCGCCGAAGCGGGCGCCGGGGCGGTAGGAGACGCCGGTGTCGAACGGGACGCCCACGACGGCCACATCGGCGCGGCCGCCGACCTCGTCGATGCGCGGCAGCCGGGCGAAAGTCGCCGGGCCCGCGTAGCGCGGGACGCGGGAGGAGTCGACGGGACCGACGGGCTCGGGGGATGCGGCAGATGCGGTGGTCATGGCGCTGAGCGTAAAGACGGAGCGGCGTCCGCCCCATGGACATATCTGTGAGGTACGGGGGGCATCATTCGACACGGTGTCCAGCGACCGGGCCGCGCCGGGGGCGTCGGGGCCGGTCGGGGCCGCGTCGGCGCCGCGTCGAGGGCGCTCAGGCGGTCTCCGGGGCCTGAGGCCGCTGCCCGGACCAGGTGACCGTCACCTGGAGGTGGCCCTCCACTCCCGTCTTCGTGATCACCGCCCCCGCCTGCGCGGTCAGCTTCACGCCGAACTGGATCTGCACCTCGTCCGGGCGCTGCGCCAGCGACCCGAAGCAGCGCAGGGCCGCGTCGGCCGCGCCGCGCACCCCGTCCAGGGCACGGTCGAAGGTCGTGGTGCCGTCGGCCACCGCACCGTCGGCCCGCCCCGCGCCCACCGTCCCCGCGCCCTCGTCGGCCGTCTCGACGATCACCTCGCCACCGCCGTCCAGCGGGAACCGCACCAGCCCGGTCGCATCCGTCACCCCGTCACCTCCCTTCTTTGCTACGGGAGTTGAGTGGCACTCCCGCTTCCCCGAGGGCGTCGAGCGAGTCCGGAGGTCCGCCCGGTACGTACGGCTCGGTGCCGTGCGTCACGTCCGCCGCGCAGCGGAAGCCGATCGCCGCGTCGACGTGGTCCGTGCGGGCCTGGGACTGGTACGACACCAGGCCGTACACCTCCAGCACCTCACCCGTCGCGCCGCCGCGCACGCCCCGATACTCCGGGACCGTGCCCTCGGCGACCCACTCGTTGACATTGCCGCTCATGTCCAGGACGCCCCAGGGGGACTGCCCGCCGGGGAGCGAGCCGACCGGCAGCGTCCGCACCGTGCGCGGCCCCGCGCCGCCCGGCAGGCCCTGGCAGCGCTCCCGCTCGAAGGCGCTGCCCCAGGGGTACATCCGGTCGTCGTCCGGGCCGCGGGCGGCCTTCTCCCACTCCAGCGGGGTGGGCAGCCGCTTGCCGCGCCACAGGGCGTAGCACAGCGCGTCGCGCCAGCTCACGGACGTCACGGGGTGATCGGGGGCCTCGGCCAGTACGGCGCCGAAGCCGGGCGGCTCCGGGTAGTTGACCGCCCGGACGAAGGCGGCGTACTGGGCGTTGGTCACCGGCGTGCGGTCGATGTCGAAGGCCCGGCAGAACACCCGGCGCGGGCCGCTGCCGCCGGTCAGCCGCCGCACCTGCTCGTCGTCGGGCGTCATCCGGGCGGCGATCAGCGCGTGCCGGGCCTGGGAGTCGCTGAGGCCGTGCACGAACGTACCGGCCGCGATGCGCACCATGCCCTCCGCCTGCGCGTCCGGCACCCGGCGCAGCAGCCCGCCGCCGCACACCGGGCAGCGGGCCGTCGCCGGGGCCGAGCCGACGACGTGGCCGCAGTCCGGGCAGTACGGCCGGTCCAGATCGCGGTCGGCCAGGGCGCGCGCCATGTCCTCGTGCAGCAGCATGTCGGCGAGGGAGCGGGCCGTGGGCCGGTCCTCGGCGCGCGGCGCGAGCATCGAGACGACGATGTGCGCCAGCTCCTCGGGAACGTCGGCGCCGGGCGCTGCCAGCTCGGCCCGCAGCGCTTCCGAGGCCCCGCCGGGCCAGTGGTTCACCAGCCGCCCGGTCAGGCACAGGTGGAAGAGCATCCCCAGCGCGTACACATCGTCCGGCGGCTCGGCGAGATCCAGCTGCGCGAGGCGCTCCGGGGAGATGAATTCGATGCGGGTGGTGACGTCGGAGAACTGGCCGGCGCCGCTCAACCCCCAGTCGATGAGGCGTACTTCGTTGCCCCGGGTCAGGAGCACGTTCGTCGGCTTGATGTCGCGGTGGCAGACCTTGGCTTCGTGCGCGTGGGCGAGCGCCGCGGCCACCCCGCCGCAGATCCGCGCCGCCTGGCCGGGGGCGAGCCGCCCGGCAGCCAGCAGGTCCTCCAGCGAGGGCCCGTCGACGTACTCCATGAAGAGCGCGGGTCCCAGCGCCACCCGCCCGGCCGCCGCGTCACCCTCCGCCGCGCCCTCCCCGGTCAGTTCGAGCGCGGGCAGGGCCAGCACCGGCCGTGCCGTGTACGGGGCGTTGCCCAGCCGGGCGACCGCGAGCTGGCACTCGTGCAGGAACGCCTGGTCGGCCGCCTCGCCCAGCCGTTCCCTGATCTCGCCGCGGATGCGCTTCACCGCGAGCCGTTCCCCGAGCCGGCCCTCGACCACGCCGACCTCGGAGAACCCGCCCCTGCGCACCTCGCGCACCTCGTGCCCGGTGCTGAGCCGGGCTCCCGCCACCAGTCCCATCTACCGTGCACCCCCTTTCGTCGTACGGAATCTCACCGGCCCAGCCCCCGGAGGCCGCGGACCGGTGGTTGGATGCCGCCCCGCGAACCGAAGACGATCACTTTGAGGATCTGCAGGACCACGAGCGCGCCGATCGCCGCCAGCGCGTACACGTACCAGGGCGCCCACCGGTCGTTGTCCGACCGCTCCTCCCGCGGCTCGCCGACCGTCATCCGGACGCCCTGCTCGGTGCGCGCGCCCGTGCTGTCGGTGACCCGTACGGCGAAGAGGAAGCTGCCGCTCTTCTCCGGCGTCCCGCTCAGCGCCCCTGCCCCGGACAGCCGTATCCCGGGCGGCAGTTCGCCGACCGCCCGCCAGGCGTACGGGCCCTCGCCCGCCGCCGCCTGGAAGTGGTGCGTGGCGTACTCGGCGCCCTTCTTCCCCTCGGGCACCGCCAGGGTCTTCGCGACCACCCGCAGGCTCGGCCGCTGGGAGCCCGCCTCCGGCGCGGCACGCACCACCGCCAGCCGCAGCGTGCGCTGCGCGCGCATCCCCGCCGCGTCCTGCACCCGCACGGTGGCGGTCGCCGCGGCCTCGTCGGCGCCGGCCGGCCCCGAGGCGCTCCGGGCCCGGCCGGTGACCACGCCCTCCTCGGTCAGCTTCAGCCCCTCGGGCAGCTCACCGGCCGCGCGGGCCCAGTGGTACGGCGGGCGGCCGCCGACCGCGGCGAGCGTGAGCGCGTACGGCTTGCCGGCCACCGCGTCCGGGGCCGCCGCGGTGGCGACCCGGATCTGCGGCGGGCGGCTCGTGTCCGAACGGTCCGGGGAAGCGTTCGCGCTGACCAGGGCGAGCAGCACGGCCATGAACATCAGCGTGGCGATGATGATGAGCAGCAGGTCGATGAAGCGCAGCTCCACGGGGGCGCCGTCGCCGTCGCCGCGCCGTCCCCCGAAGCTCCGCGGGCCCCCGAGTCCGCGCATCACAGCCCGCCGTTCGCACGGCCGCCGCCGAGGCCGTCCGGGCCGCCCCGGAAGTTCTGCGGACCGCGGGGCCGGGGCGGACCGTCCGGGCCGCCCGGCGTGCCTGGCCCGGGTCCGGGAGCGCCGGGTCCGGGAGCGCCGGGTCCGCCGCCGAAGTCGTCGCCGTCACCGTCCGGCAGGATGTACCGGCCGTTGTGGTGCCCGGGTCCCCCGCCGCGCGGGGCGCGGACCGGGGTGAGGACCATGTCCCGGTCCAGCCCGGCGCCGATGCCGGAGAGCTGGGCATCGATGGAGGTCAGCCGGCTGACGATCTCCTCGGAGCGGTCCGGGCGGTTATCGCCCAGCCGGGTCCCGGCCGCCTCCGTGCGCAGCCGCTCCAGCTCGGTGTTGAGCCCGCGCACCGCCGCCACCGCCGTCCGCATGGACTCGCCCAGTTCCTGCACCGCCCGGGCCTCCGCCGCCCAGTCGGGGCGGGCGGCCGTCCGCCCGGCCCGGCCGAGCTCCGCCAGCGCCCGCTCGTCCGTCGCCAGCAGCAGCCGCTCCTCGTGGGTGTGCACCACCGAGACCAGCAGATGGCACACCACGCTGCTGCCGAGCGCGAAGAGCGTGATGCTGAACGCGCCTGCGAGCGGCGGGATCACGTCCCGCACGAGGGTGTGGCTCAGCTCCGCGTACGACGAGGTCCTGGCCACCGCGCCGCCGAGCCCGCCGATGGACCGCGCCATCTCGGCGGCGGTGCCGATGAACCCGAGCGCGGGCAGCGCCCAGACCAGGGCGCGGATGAGCGCGTACGGCGTCTCGGCGCGCGCGGCGTGCACCGCCGAGCGGCCGGCGACCAGGGCCTCGGCGCGCTCCGGCTCCCGCCTGCGGGCGTCCTCGGCGGCCTGCCGCAGCATGGCGTGCACCTCGCCCACCCGGCCGCCCGGGGCGCGGGAGGGGTAGGCGGCCAGCCCGGCGGCCTCCCGGCTGTTGTGCAGCAGCCGTACGCCCAGCATCAGCAGCACCCACAGGGTGACCGCCAGCACCGCGGTGGCCAGGGCGCGCGACGCCCCGCCGCCGTCGATCAGCCGCTGCAGCGGCGGCACCGCGCCCGTCACACCCGTGGACACCAGGAGCACCGCCAGGGCGCCACCCGTCAGCCCGCACCAGAAGAACGTCCCCCGTAGCTTCTTCACGCCTACTCCCCTGCCCTCAGGCGGCGTTGAGGCCGCAGTCGGCTCTGCGTGCCTCTTCACCAGACGTGACGTATATCTCACGCACCAAAGTTCCCGCCCGTCACTCCTTCGAGTGGTGTATAGCGAAAACGACCCGTGAGTAAGGGAGTTGGGGGGTGAAAACGGGTCAGCCGAGCGAGCTGGTCTGGCCGTCGTCGACGAACTCCAGCTCCCAGTGCGCCCGCGCCCCGTCGGAAGTGGCGTCGCCGGAGCGGCGCGCGGCCTCGATCAGGACCGTGTCGCCGTTGCGCAGCCGCGTCCGGCCGTCCTGCGGCACCGGCTGCGGCAGTTCGTTCCCCACGTGCCGCACGAAGACCCGCGGCCCGGCCACCGGCAGCTCCACGAACCACTGCCCCCACTCGTACGCGAGCCGGCAGTGCCAGCGGCTGACCACGTGCGGCGCCCGCGACGCCAGCAGGATGTCCGCCTCGGTGCCCGTACCGCTGCTCCGCCCCACCCAGTACGTGTGCCGGTCCCGGCCCGTGGTGCGCAGCGGCACCAGCCGGGCGGGCGCGCCGTACGGGTCGTGCACCCACAGCCGTACCGGGTACGGCTCGGTCAGCTCCGGCCAGTGCGCGCGCAGCCCGTCCACGGGCACCGCGTACGCGGTCCGCAGCCGCGCGTCCCGGTCGACGGCAGTCACCATGCCGACGACGACGCGGGCGTCCCGGTCCCACACGGGCGAGCCGCTGAAGCCGCGCGCGGGCGAGTAGCCCTGTGCGCTCGGCACGGTGAACTGGATCAGCCCGCCCGCCGTGCGGCCGTCCAGCCGGCCGGTGGCCCACACCCCGTCGGGGTGCCCGGCGGGGAATCCGTACGCGTCGAAGCCGTGCCCTGCCGGGTCGTCGACCTCGTCCAGCGGCGCGGCGCAGGCGCCGGCCGGTACGCGTGCGGGCCGCAGCACGGCGACGTCGTCCGGGCTGCCGACCGGGGTCTCGGCGCGGCTGAGCACGATGCCGGCCGGGATGCCGTGGCCGCGTTCCAGAAAGGGGAAGTCGACCAGGACCCCGGCCGGCCCGCCGCCCCCGCCGTCCCCTCCGCCCCCGGGTCCGACGACATGTGCGCAGGTCAGCACCGTTCCGTTGGCGCACAGCACGCCACCGCCGAGTACTCCGTCGCCGCCCGCCGGCCTGATCCGTACCTGCCACGGCGGCCTGGCCGCCCGCCCGTTCACCCGTGCTCCCCCTCGCCGTACCGAGCCGCCGGAACACCGCGATCGTAGACACGGCGGGCCGCGCGAGGTGTCCACGCGGCGGAACTCCCCCGCCCCGGACTGATCCGCACCGGCACAATGGGCCTCATGCCGATAACCTCCGCCCCCGCCCCCAGCCGCGCCGAACTGGTCGAGCACCTCGTACGCACCCGGATCGCCGGTGACGTCGCCACGCCCCGCGAGAACAACCTCGACCACTACCGCAAGCTCGCCAACGGCGACCGCCACTACTGGTTCGGCCTGGAGCTGGGCGACCGCTGGAGAGACGAGCAGGACGTGCTCGCCGTGATGGCCGAGCGCTGCGGCGTCGTGGACGACCCGGACCACCGCCACGGCCAGGACACCATCGACCCCGAGCTGACGGTGGACGCGCTGGACCGGATGGCGGCGGTGCTGCGCAAGGCGGCCGCCGGCCGGCGGCGGGTGCTCCTCGCGACCGGTCACCCGGGCGGGCTGCTGGACGTGCACATCGCCACGGCCGCCGCGCTGCGGGCGCAGGGCTGCGACATCGTGGTGATCCCGGACGGGCTGACCGCCGACGACGGCGTGGTCTTCCAGTTCGGCCAGGTCGCGATGGTCGAGCGGGGCGCGACCCTGTGGCACACGCACTCGCCGGCCCCGATGGCGGCGATCCTGGACGGTCTGGAGGCCGCGGGCGAGGCGCTGCCGGACCTGGTGGTGGCGGACCACGGCTGGGCGGGCTGCGCGGGGCAGCGCGGCATCGACGCCGTCGGCTACGCGGACTCGAACGACCCGGCGCTCTTCCTGGCCGAGGCGGAGGGCACCGTCCAGGTCACGGTCCCCCTGGACGACCACGTCCGCAGCCCGCGCTACTACGACCCGCTGACGGCCTACCTGCTGCACGCGGCGGGGCTGGACGGCTGAGCGGCGGCTCAGTCCCTTCCCGGCCGCCGCTGCCCCGCCCCGGGCGTCGGGTCCAGGAAGACCCGGCGGACGGCGGGGAAGCGGGCGCGGAGGGCGCGCTCGGCGTCCTCGCAGGCCCACTCGATCTCCGCGGCGGTGGCCATGTCACGGAAGTCGACCTTCGCCGCGATCAGCACCTCGCGCGGCCCCTGCACGATCGTGACCAGCTCCAGCACGTCCACCACGTGCGGTACCTCGCGCAGCTGCTCCCGTACCGCGTTCCGCAGGAAGGGCGGCAGCGAGCGCCCGATGAGCAGCCGGGCGTTGCTGCGGCCCAGTACCCACGCGACGTACACCAGCAGCAGCCCGATCAGGATCGCCGCCACGCCGTCCCAGACGCCCGAGCCGGTGAGCTGCCCGCCCAGCAGCCCGCCGGCAGCCAGCAGGAGGCCGGCCAGCGCCGCGGAGTCCTCCATCACGACGGCCTTCACCGCGGTGTCCGGGGTGTGGTGGAGGTACTGGCCCAGGGGCACGCCGAAGCGGGCCGCCTCCACGCGCGCCTGCTTCAGTCCGGTGCGCAGCGAGTAGCCCTCCAGGAGGAAGGCGACGGCGAGGATCACGTAGGAGGCCAGCGGGTCGCCCAGCTCCTCGCCGTGGGTAAGGGTGTGGACGCCGTCGTAGATGGAGAAGACCGCGCCGCCCACGAAGGTGGCGACGGAGGCGAGCAGCGCCCAGATGTAACGCTCCTGGCCGTGGCCGAGCGGATGGTCCTCGTCGGCCGGCTTCTCGCTGCGCTTCAGGGCGGTGAGCAGCAGCAGCTCGGTGACGGTGTCGGCGAGGGAGTGCGCGGCTTCGGAGAGCATCGCGCTGGAGCCGCTGAGGACGCCGCCGACGGCCTTGGCGGCGGCGATGCCGAGGTTGGCCCCGGCGGCGACGAGGACGGTCGCCGTGCTCTCGCCCTCGCCCCCTCCGGACATGTCACGCGCTTCCTCTGTCCGGCCCATGAAGCGGGAGTATGCCCGATGAGGGCCGTCCCTCCTGGGAGGACTCAGGCTCTCAGGCGCGCGGCGTGCGGATCACGCCCTCCTGGATCACCGAGACCGCGAGCTGTCCCTCGGCCGTGAAGATCCGGCCCTTGCCCAGGCCCCGGCCGCCCTGTGCGGTCGGCGACTCCTGGTCGTACAGCAGCCACTCGTCGGCGCGCACCGGCCGGTGGAACCACATCGCGTGGTCCAGGCTCGCGCCGACCACGTCGCCGACCGCCCAGCCGCCGCGCCCGTGGGCGAGCAGCACGGAGTCCAGCAGCGTCATATCGGAGACGTAGGTGACCAGGCAGATGTCGAGCAGCGGCCGGGGGATGCCGGTGTCGCCGTCGAGCTTGCCCTGGGTACGGAACCAGACCTGGGAGCGGGGCTCGCGCACCTCACCGGCGGTGGCGAACGGCGGCGCGTCCACGTACCGCAGGTCGACCGCGGCCCGGGCCTCCAGCAGCCGCTCGGCCACGCCCTCGGCCACGAACCGGTCGGCGTACCGGGGCAGCATCTCGGCGGCGGTCGGCAGGGTCAGCGGGTCCGGCACCTTCGGCATCGGCTCCTGGTGCTCCAGGCCCTCCTCGTGCGCGTGGAAGGACGCGGTGAGGTGGAAGATCTGCTGGCCGTGCTGGACGGCGACGACCCGGCGGGTGGTGAAGGACCGGCCGTCGCGGATGCGGTCGACGGTGTAGACGATCGGCGCGCCGGGGTCCCCGGGGCGCAGGAAGTACGCGTGCAGGGAGTGCGGCGGGCGGTCGGCGGGGACCGTACGGCCCGCCGCGACCAGCGCCTGGGCCGCCACCTGGCCGCCGAAGACCCGGGGGACCACGGCGGCGCGTGACTGCCCGCGGTAGATGTCCTCCTCGATCTGCTCCAGGGTGAGCAGGTCGAGGAGGGACTGGAGTGCGTCGTTCACGCGGGCAGCCTAGAGGCCCATCGACTTCGCGATGATCGACTTCATGACCTCGTTGGTGCCGCCGTAGATGCGGTTGACGCGGTTGTCCGCGTACAGACGCGCGATCGGGTACTCGTTCATGTAGCCGTAGCCGCCGTGCAGCTGGAGGCACTTGTCGATGACGCGGTGCGCGACCTCGGTGCAGAAGAGCTTGGCGGAGGCGGCCTCGGCCGCGGTCAGCTCGCCCGCGTCCAGGGCCTCCAGGGCGCGGTCGGCGACGGCCTCGGCGGCGTCCACCTCGGCCTGGCAGGCGGCCAGCTCGAACTTGGTGTTCTGGAAGGACGCGACGGTCTTACCGAAGACGGTGCGGTCCTGGACGTACTGCTGCGCGAACCGGACGGCGGCCTTGGCCTGCGCGTACGCGCCGTAGGCGATGCCCCAGCGCTCGGACGGCAGGTTCTTGCCGAGGTAGTGGAAGCCCTTGTTCTCCTCGCCGAGCAGGTCCTCGGCCGGCACCTTCACGTCGACGAACGCCAGCTCGGCGGTGTCGGAGGTGCGCAGGCCCAGCTTGTCCAGCTTGCGGCCGACGGAGTAGCCCTCGGACTTGGTGTCGACGGCGAAGAGGGAGATGCCGAAGCGGCGGTCGTCCTCCTTCGGGGCGGACGTGCGGGCGCACACGATGACGCGGTCGGCGTGCACGCCGCCGGTGATGAAGGTCTTGGCGCCGTTGAGGACGTAGTGGGTGCCGTCCTCGGAGAGCTTGGCGGTGGTCTTCATGCCCGCGAGGTCGGAGCCGGTGCCCGGCTCGGTCATCGCCAGCGCCCACATCTCCTCGGCGGAGACGAACTTCGGCAGGTAGCGCTTCTTCTGCTCGTCGGTGGCGAGCATCTTGATGTACGGCAGGGCGAGCAGCACGTGCACGCCGGAGCCGCCGAAGTTGACGCCCGCGCGGGCGGTCTCCTCGTACTGGATCGCCTCGAACTTGTGCGAGTCGAGGCCGGCGCCGCCGAACTCCTCGGGGACGTTGATGCCGAAGAGGCCCAGCTCGGCGAGCTTGGAGTAGAACTCGCGGGGCACCTGCCCGGCGGCGAACCACTCGTCGTAGACGGGCACGACCTCGCCCTCGATGAAGGCGCGGATGGTGTCCCGGAACGCCTCGTGGTCCTCGTTGAATACCGTCCGCTGCACAACCGCCTCCTGGCCAATCCCGACTCACTACGCTGTCTAAGCGCTTGCTCAGCGAAAGCTACCGGGCAGTCACGTCGGCTGTCCAGGGTTCAATCAGCGTGCGACCACGTGAAGGGGATCACCCCATCGGCTGCCGGTCCGGGTCCGCCGCCGCCGCGAGCGCGCCCAGCGCCAGCCGCTTGAGCAGCGCCTCGGTGGCCGTGCGGGGCGGCAGGCTGGCCCGCGGGCTCAGGTGCGGCGTGGAGTTCAGCAGGCCGAAGACGGCGTGCACGGCGGCGCGCGCCTCGGACTCCGTGCAGGCCGGGTAGACCTCGCGGACGACCTCGACCCACAGCTCGACGTACTGGCGCTGCAGCTGGCGCACCCGCTTGCGGTCCGCCTCGCGCAGCCGGTCCAGCTCCCGGTCGTGCACGGTGATCAGCGGGCGGTCGTCCAGGGCGAAGTCGATGTGCCCCTCGATCAGCGCGTGCAGCACCTCCTCGGCGCTCTCGCCGCCGTCGGCGACCCGCAGCCGGCCGCCGTCCAGCAGCCGCTCGCTGATGCCGACCAGCAGCTCGGCGAGCATCGCGTCCTTGCCGGCGAAGTGGCGGTACAGGCCGGGACCGGAGATCCCGACCGCGGCTCCTATCTCGTCCACGCCGACGCCGTGGAAGCCGCGCTCGGCGAAGAGCCGGGCGGCCTCTTTGAGGATCTGCTCGCGGCGGCTGACGGTGGCGGGGGCCTTGGTGCTGCTCATGGCTCCAATTGTAGACAGGCGGGTTAGTGCTCGTTAACCTGAAGGCGAACGCCGTTAACGACCATTAACAGTGACCACCAAAGCGACCACGAAGCGACCAGTAACAGCGACCACTGAACAAGGGGCGGGTGGACGATGGAGCAGGCACCGGTGCTGGGGAGCGCCGCCGATCCGGCGGCGGATTCCTGGCGGGCCAACGAGGCCGCGCACCGCGAGCTCGTTGGCCGGCTGCGCGCAAAGCTCGCGGCGGCCCGGCTGGGCGGCGGCGAGAAGGCCAGGGCGCGGCACACCGCGCGCGGCAAGCTGCTGCCCCGGGACCGGGTGGACGCCCTGCTGGACCCCGGCTCCCCCTTCCTGGAGCTGGCCCCGCTGGCGGCGGACGGGATGTACGGGGACGCGGCCCCGGCGGCGGGCGTCATTGCGGGGATCGGCCGGGTGAGCGGCCGCGAGGTGGTGATCGTCGCCAATGACGCCACGGTCAAGGGCGGCACGTACTACCCGATGACGGTCAAGAAGCACCTCCGCGCCCAGGAAGTGGCCCTGGAGAACCGTCTCCCCTGCGTCTACCTCGTCGACTCCGGCGGCGCCTTCCTGCCGATGCAGGACGAGGTCTTCCCGGACCGCGAGCACTTCGGGCGGATCTTCTACAACCAGGCCCGGATGTCCGGCGCCGGGATTCCGCAGATCGCGGCGGTCCTCGGCTCGTGCACGGCCGGCGGCGCGTACGTCCCCGCGATGAGCGACGAGGCGGTGATCGTGCGGAACCAGGGCACGATCTTCCTCGGCGGCCCGCCGCTGGTGAAGGCCGCGACCGGCGAGGTCGTCACGGCCGAGGAGCTGGGCGGCGGCGAGGTGCACTCCCGTACCTCCGGCGTCACCGACCACCTCGCCGAGGACGACGCGCACGCGCTGCGGATCGTCCGCACGATCGTCGGGACGCTCGGCGAGCGCGCGCCGCTCCCCTGGACCGTACGGACGGTGGAGGAGCCCAAGGCGGACCCGGCGGGGCTGTACGGCATGGTCCCCACCGACTCCCGCACCCCCTACGACGTCCGTGAAGTCATCGCCCGGCTCGTCGACGGCTCGCGCTTCGCGGAGTTCAAGGCCGAGTACGGCCAGACGCTGGTCACCGGCTTCGCGCACCTGCACGGCCACCCGGTCGGCATCGTCGCCAACAACGGCATCCTCTTCTCCGAGTCGGCGCAGAAGGGCGCGCACTTCATCGAGCTGTGCGACCAGCGCGGCATCCCACTCGTCTTCCTGCAGAACATCTCCGGCTTCATGGTCGGCAGGGACTACGAAGCGGGCGGCATCGCCAAACACGGCGCCAAGATGGTCACGGCGGTGGCCTGCACACGGGTGCCGAAGCTGACCGTCGTGATCGGCGGTTCGTACGGCGCGGGCAACTACTCCATGTGCGGCCGCGCGTACTCCCCCCGCTTCCTGTGGATGTGGCCGAACGCCAAGATCTCCGTCATGGGCGGCGAGCAGGCGGCGTCCGTCCTCGCCACGGTCAAGCGCGACCAGCTCGAAGCGCGCGGCGAGGAGTGGCCCGCCGAGGAGGAGGACGCCTTCAAGGCCCCCATCCGCGAGCAGTACGAGACGCAGGGCAACGCCTACTACGCGACGGCGCGGCTCTGGGACGACGGCGTGATCGACCCGATGGAGACCCGGCAGGTGCTGGGTCTGGCCCTCACCGCCTGCGCCAACGCCCCGCTGACCGACCCCGCCTTCGGCGTCTTCCGGATGTGAGGACCTCCACCATGTTCAGCACTGTTCTGGTCGCCAACCGCGGCGAGATCGCCGTCCGCGTGATCCGTACCCTGCGCTCCCTGGGCATCCGCTCGGTCGCCGTCTTCAGCGACGCGGACGCGGACGCCCGGCACGTACGGGAGGCGGACACGGCCGTGCGGATCGGCCCGCCGGCCGCCGCAGAAAGCTATCTGCGCATCGACGCGCTGCTGGACGCCGCCCGGCGCAGCGGCGCCGAGGCGATCCACCCCGGCTACGGCTTCCTCGCCGAGAACGCCGCCTTCGCGCGCGCTGTCACGGACGCCGGGCTGGTCTTCATCGGCCCGTCGGCCGACGCCATCGACCTGATGGGCGACAAGATCCGGGCGAAGGAGACGGTGCGCGCCGCGGGCGTTCCCGTCGTACCGGGCTCGTCCGGCAGCGGCCTGACCGACGCCGAACTGGCCGCGGCGGCACGGGAGATCGGCATGCCGGTGCTGCTGAAGCCCTCGGCGGGCGGCGGCGGCAAGGGCATGCGGCTCGTACGGGACGAGGCGCTGCTGGCCGACGAGATCGCCGCGGCGCGGCGCGAGGCCCGCGGCTCGTTCGGCGACGACACCCTCCTCGTCGAGCGCTGGGTCGACCGCCCCCGGCACATCGAGATACAGGTGCTCGCCGACGGCCACGGCAATGTCGTCCACCTCGGGGAGCGCGAGTGCTCCCTCCAGCGCCGCCACCAGAAGATCATCGAGGAGGCGCCGAGCGTCCTGCTGGACGAGGCGACGCGCGCGGCGATGGGCGAGGCGGCCGTCCAGGCGGCCCGCTCCTGCGCCTACCGGGGCGCGGGCACCATCGAGTTCATCGTCCCCGGCGACGCCCCCTCCTCGTACTTCTTCATGGAGATGAACACCCGACTCCAGGTCGAGCACCCGGTCACCGAGCTGGTCACAGGCATCGACCTGGTCGAGTGGCAGCTGCGGGTCGCCGCGGGCGAGGAACTCCCGTACGTACAGCAGGACATCACCCTCACCGGGCACGCGGTGGAGGCCCGGATCTGCGCGGAAGACCCGTCCCGCGGCTTCCTGCCGTCCGGCGGCACGGTCCTCGCGCTGCGCGAGCCGTCGGGTGACGGCGTCCGGACCGACTCCGGGCTGTCGGAGGGCACAGAGGTCGGCTCGCTGTACGACCCCATGCTCTCCAAGGTCATCGCGTACGGCCCGGACCGCGCCACCGCGCTGCGCAAGCTGCGGGCCGCGCTCGCCGAAACGGTCATCCTCGGCGTGCCCACGAACACCGGCTTCCTGCGCCGACTGCTCGGGCACCCGGCGGTCGTGGCCGGGGAGCTGGACACCGGGCTGGTCGAGCGGGAGGCGGACGGCCTGGTGGACCAGGACGTGCCCGAGGAGGTGTACGCGGCCGGGGCGGCGGTGCGCCGGGCCGCGCTGGAACCGGCCCCGTCCGGCGGCGGCTGGACCGATCCGTTCTCCGTGCCGAGCGGCTGGCGGCTGGGCGGTGAGCCGTCTCCCCTCGCCTTCTGGCTGCGGGTGCCCGGCCACGAGCCCGTACAGGTGACGGGCAGCGGCCAGGTCACCGCCGACCGCGTCGCGGTCACCGTCGACGGCGTGCGGCACACCTTCGTACGGGCCGGGGACTGGCTCGGCCGGGACGGCGACGCCTGGCACGTGCAGGACTACGACCCGGTGGCGGCCACGCTCAGCGGCGCGGCCGGGGTGCACGGCGCCGACTCCCTCACCGCCCCGATGCCCGGCACGGTCACGGTCGTCAAGGCCGCCGTCGGTGACCACGTCACCGCAGGTCAGGGGCTGCTGGTGGTCGAGGCGATGAAGATGGAGCACGTCATCTCGGCACCGCACGCGGGCACCGTCGCCGAACTGGACGTGACGCCGGGCAGCACGGTCGCCATGGACCAGGTACTGGCCGTGATCACCCCCGACGAGGAGCCCGCTCCGGACAAGGAGACGTCATGACCGAGGGACCCGCGGGACTGCCGATGGCCGTCCCCGCGCCCGGCCTGCCCGCCCGGGTCCGCATCCACGAGGTCGGCGCGCGGGACGGGCTGCAGAACGAACAGACCGTGGTACCGACCGAGGTCAAGGCGGAGTTCATCCGCCGCTTGGCGGCCGCGGGCCTGGACACGGTCGAGGCGACCAGCTTCGTACACCCCAAGTGGGTGCCCCAACTGGCCGACGCCGAGCGGCTGTTCCCAATGGTGCGCGACCTCGGGAAGGACGTACGGCTGCCCGTGCTCGTACCGAACGAGCGCGGCCTGGACCGGGCGCTGACCCTCGGCGCGGACCGGATCGCCGTCTTCGGCAGCGCGACCGAGTCCTTCGCCAAGGCCAACCTCAACCGCACGGTCGACGAGGCGCTGGCGATGTTCGCGCCGGTCGTCGCCCGCGCCAAGGAGGCGGGCGCGCACGTCCGCGGCTACCTCTCCATGTGCTTCGGCGACCCCTGGGAGGGCCCGGTGCCCCTCGCCCAGGTCGTACGGGTCTGCCGCGCGCTGCTGGACCAGGGCTGTGACGAACTGAGCCTGGGCGACACCATCGGCGTCGCCACGCCCGGCCACGTCACCGCCCTGCTGAACGCCCTGAACGAAGCGGGCGTCGGCACGGACGTGCTCGGCGTCCACTTCCACGACACCTACGGACAGGCGCTGGCCAACACCCTGGCCGCGCTGCAGCACGGCGTCACCACCGTCGACGCCTCGGCGGGCGGCCTGGGCGGCTGCCCGTACGCCAAGAGCGCCACCGGCAACCTCGCCACGGAAGACCTGGTGTGGATGCTCCAGGGCCTCGGCATCGAGACCGGGGTCGACCTGGACCGGCTGACCGCCACGAGCGTGTGGATGGCCGGCCGGCTGGGCCGGCCGAGCCCGTCCCGCACCGTCCGCGCCCTTACTCCCCTCGACTCCCACAAGGAGTGACCCCCATGTCCCTGGACCACCGACTCCCCGCCGAGCTGGAAGAACTGCGCACCACGGTCGAGGCGTTCGCGCACGACGTCGTCGCCCCGAAGATCGGCGAGTACTACGAGAACCACCAGTTCCCGTACGAGATAGTCCGCGACATGGGCCGGATGGGCCTGTTCGGGCTGCCGTTCCCCGAGCAGTACGGCGGGATGGGGGGCGACTACCTGGCCCTGGGCATCGCGCTGGAGGAGCTGGCGCGGGTCGACTCCTCGGTGGCGATCACGCTGGAGGCCGGCGTCTCGCTCGGCGCCATGCCGATCTACCACTTCGGCACGGAGGAGCAGAAGCAGACCTGGCTGCCGAAGCTGTGCTCGGGCGAGATGCTCGGCGCGTTCGGGCTGACCGAGCCGGAGGCCGGCTCCGACGCGGGCGGGACGCGCACCACGGCCCGTCTCGACGCGGCCACCGACGAGTGGGTGATCAACGGCAGCAAGTGCTTCATCACCAACTCGGGGACGGACATCACGGGGCTGGTGACGGTCACGGCGGTGACCGGTCACAAGGAGGACGGCCGCCCGCTGATCTCCGCGATCATCGTGCCGTCCGGAACCCCCGGCTTCACGGTCGCGGCGCCGTACTCCAAGGTCGGCTGGAACGCCTCCGACACCCGCGAGCTGTCCTTCACCGACGTCCGCGTCCCCGCGGCCAACCTGCTGGGCGAGGAGGGCCGCGGCTACGCCCAGTTCCTGCGCATCCTGGACGAGGGCCGGATCGCCATCGCGGCGCTGGCCACGGGCCTCGCGCAGGGCTGCGTGGACGAGTCGCTGCGGTACGCCAAGGAGCGGAAGTCCTTCGGGAAGCCGATCGGGGAGAACCAGGCCATCCAGTTCAAGCTCGCCGACATGGAGATGCGCGCCCACACCTCCCGGCTGGCGTGGCGCGACGCGGCCTCCCGCCTGGTGCACGGCGAGCGCTTCAAGAAGGAGGCCGCGCTGGCGAAGCTGTACTCCTCGGAGATCGCGGTCACCAACGCCCGCGAGGCCACCCAGATCCACGGCGGCTACGGCTTCATGAACGAGTACCCGGTCGCCCGCATGTGGCGCGACTCCAAGATCCTGGAGATCGGCGAGGGCACGAGCGAGGTCCAGCGGATGCTGATCGCGCGGGAGATGGGGCTGTGACCATCAATCGGTAGGCCACGGCACCTGCGGCGACCTGTAGTAGTCGATGCCCATCGCGTCCCAGCGCGGACCCTGGGACGCGAGGCGCACCTTGTAGGTGTCCCAGTCGTGCGTGCTCGCCGGCGACCAGCCCAGCTCCGCGATGCCGGGGAGCCGCGGGAAGGCCATGTACTCCACCTGGTCGCTCTCCGAGAGCGTCTCGGACCACATCGGCGCCTCGACGCCGAGGACGGAGCCGGCCGGGGCGCCCGGGAGGTAGCTGCCCGGGTCCCAGTCGTACGAGCGCTGCGCCTCGACGTATCCGGCCCAGCTCAGGCCGAGCTTGGTGTCCTTGGTGTACTTCATGTCCAGGTAGGCCCGGTCGGCGGGCGAGAGGATCAGCCGCGTCCCCTTCTTCGCCGCGTCGGCCACCTGCGCCTTCTCGGCCGCGGCTGTCGCGTCGTAGCCCCAGTACTGCGCCACCGCGCCCTTCACGGGCGTCGCGCCGGTCAGCTGGTGCCAGCCGATCACCGTCTTGCCGTACTTCGCGACCACCGGCTGCACCTTGTTCATGAAGGTGACGTAGTCCTCGTGGCTCGTGGAGTGCGCCTCGTCGCCGCCGATGTGGAGGTACGGGCCCGGGGTCATCGCCGCGAGCTCGCGGAGGACGTCGTCCACGAAGTCGTACGTCACCTGATTCGGCACGCAGAAGGAGCTGAAGCCGACGTTCGTACCGGTGTAGAGCGGCGGGGCCGTACCGTCGCAGTTCAGCTGGGCGTACGAGGCGAGGGCCGCGTTGGTGTGGCCCGGCATGTCGATCTCGGGGACGACGGTCAGATAGCGGCTCTGCGCGTACCGGACGATCTCCTTGTAGTCGGCCTTGGTGTAGTAACCGCCGGGGCCGCCGCCGACCTGGGTGGAGCCGCCGTACGTGGTCAGCCGGGGCCAGGAGTCGATCGCGATGCGCCAGCCCTGGTCGTCGGAGAGGTGCAGGTGCAGCTTGTTGATCTTGTAGAGGGCGAGCTGGTCGATGTAGCGCTTGACCTTCTCGACGGAGAAGAAGTGCCGGGAGACGTCCAGCATCGCGCCGCGGTAGGCGTAGCGCGGGGTGTCGGTGACCGTTCCGGCGGCGATCGCCCAGGGCCCTGGCTGCTTCGTACGGCGCTCCGCAGCGGCAGGCAGCAGCTGGCGCAGCGTCTGGACGCCGTGGAAGAGGCCGGCCGGGCGGCTCGCGCTGAGGGTCACCGCGCGGCCGGTGACGGTCAGCCGGTAGCCCTCCTCCCCCAGCCCCTTGGCACCCAGCCGGAGCACGATGCCGTCGCCGCCGCCGCGGGTCGTGACGGGCAGCGCGTACCCGGTGGACGGCCGCAGCACGTCCGCGAGGTAGCCGGCGACCTTCTTCGACTCGGCGGTGGCGCCGGGGACGCGGATGGCGGTACGGGCGGTGAGCGCGTAGGAGCCGTGCGCGGGCCGGACGGAAACGGGTGCGGGCACGAGCCGGTCGAGGGGCACGGGGTCCGCGGCGGGGCGCCCGGCCGCGGGGGCGGCGCCCGCCGTACCCAGGCCGGCCGCGGCCACCAAAAAGAGGGAACAGAACAGTCTGTACGGTCTGACGAGTGACACGGGTGATCCCTTCGGCAGGCTTCGTGCAGGGCATGGAGCAACCGAACGCTCACCTTGCGTACCGTGCGCCACACGAAGGGTCAAGGTGTAGACCAATATCCACCCCTGGCGGACGGCCGTTTGCCCGAAAGCGGGCAGATTTCTTGCGAAAGCGCGTCCGGCACCGCACTATCGACGAGTGCTCGATCGCCGTCCGTCCCACGAGGACCTCGTAGAACACCTGGTACGCAGTACGCCGCTGCAGCGCGGCGAGGCCGTCCGGGTGATCCAGGACGTGCTCGCGTACTTCGACGAGACGGCCGAGACGTTCGTGCGCCGCAGACACCGCGAACTGCAGGCACAGGGCCTGCGCAACGACGCCATCTTCGAGCGGATCGCCCACGAGCTGCCGCACCGCGCCGTGGCCCCGCCCGAGCTCTCGATACGCCAGCTGCGCCGCCTCGTCTACGGCTGAGACGCCGGGCACCTACGCACCGTCAATCCGGGAGGGTCAACCCACATGTGTGGAATCGTCGGTTATATCGGCAAACGCGATGTCGCGCCGCTGCTCCTTGAGGGCCTGCAGCGCCTGGAGTACCGCGGTTACGACTCCGCCGGCATCGCCATCCACGCCTCCGGCAAGGCCGGCGGGCTGAAGACCGCCAAGGCCAAGGGCCGGGTCCGCGAGCTGGAGTCGCGGCTGCCGAAGCGCTTCGCCGGCACCACCGGCATCGCCCACACCCGCTGGGCCACCCACGGCGCGCCGAACGACGAGAACGCCCACCCGCACCTGGACGCCGAGGGCAAGGTCGCCCTCGTCCACAACGGCATCATCGACAACGCCGCCGAGCTGCGCGCGAAGCTGACCGCCGACGGCGTGGAGTTCGCCTCCGAGACCGACACCGAGGTCCTCGCGCACCTCATCGGCCGCTCGCAGGCCGCCACGCTGGAGGAGAAGGTCCGCGAGGCGCTGCGGCACATCGAGGGCACGTACGGCATCGCCGTGCTGCACGCCGACTTCGCCGACCGCATCGTGGTCGCGCGCAACGGCTCCCCGGTCGTGCTGGGCATCGGCGAGAAGGAGATGTTCGTCTCCTCCGACGTCGCCGCGCTGGTCTCGCACACCCGCCAGGTCGTCACCCTGGACGACGGCGAGATGGCCACCCTGAAGGCCGACGACTACCGCACGTACACCACCGAGGGCTCGCGCACGACGTCCTCCCCGGAGACCGTCGAGTACGCCGCCGAGTCCTACGACATGGGCGCGCACGACACGTACATGCACAAGGAGATCTCCGAGCAGGCGGACGCGGTGGACCGCGCGCTGCGCGGCCGGATCGACGACCGCTTCTCCACCGTGCACCTGGGCGGCCTCAACCTGGACCCGCGCGAGGCGCGCGGCGTCCGCCGGGTCAAGATCCTGGGCTGCGGCACCTCGTACCACGCGGGCCAGATCGGCGCGCAGATGATCGAGGAGCTGGCCCGCATCCCCTCGGACGCCGAGCCCGCCTCCGAATTCCGGTACCGCAACCCGGTCGTGGACCCCGACACGCTGTACGTGGCGGTCTCGCAGTCCGGTGAGACCTACGACGTGCTCGCCGCCGTCCAGGAGCTCAAGCGCAAGGGCGCACGCGTGCTGGGCCTGGTGAACGTCGTCGGCTCGGCGATCGCCCGGGAGACCGACGGCGGCATCTACGTGCACGCCGGGCCCGAGGTCTGCGTGGTCTCCACCAAGTGCTTCACCAACATGGTGGTCTCCTTCGCGCTGCTCGCGCTGCACCTGGGCCGCATCCGCGACCTGTCGGTCGCCGACGGCAAGCGGATCATCGACGGCCTGCGCCGGCTGCCCGCGCAGATCACCGAGATCCTGGCCGGCGAAGCCGAGATCAAGAAGCTCGCCGAACTGTATGCGGATGCGAAGTCGATGATGTTCATCGGGCGGGTCCGCGGCTACCCGGTGGCGCGCGAGGCGTCCTTGAAGCTCAAGGAGGTCTCCTACATCCACGCCGAGGCGTACCCGGCCTCCGAGCTGAAGCACGGTCCGCTGGCGCTCATCGAGCCGGCGATGCCGACCGTGGCGATCGTCCCGGACGACGACCTGCTGGAGAAGAACCGCGCGGCGCTGGAGGAGATCAAGGCCCGCAGCGGCCGCATCCTCGCCGTCGCGCACGCCGAGCAGGAGAAGGCCGACCACACGATCGTGGTACCGAAGAACGAGCCCGAGCTGGACCCCATCCTCATGGGCATTCCGCTCCAACTCCTCGCCTACCACACGGCCCTGGCCCTCGGCCGCGACATCGACAAGCCCCGCAACCTGGCGAAGTCGGTGACGGTGGAGTAACCCCGCACCCCCGCTGAGCTGCAAAAAGAGGCGGGGCCTCGCTCGCGCCACCATACGGGCGAGGCTCCGCCTCTTCGATGCCGGCGTCGCCCTAACGCCGGCAGTGATGCCGCCCTCCCGGGAACCGTCACACCCGGGCGGCAGCACGTCGTGTGAAGGTTTGTACCCCTCGCCGACGCACAACCCACCTCTACGAGTCAGTAGATTTGTCGACTACTACCGGGGTATGACGCCTCGTCACGCCGAGGTGACGTCACCAGGTGGACGAGGGGTGAGGCCGAATACGTACGGAAGAGGAGGGCCGCCGGCCCTCACGGGACGACGATCACCGGACGCTGCGCGCGCCGCGCCAGCCGCCCGGCGACCGAGCCGAAGATCCGCCCGACGATGCCGTGCGTGGAGCCGACCACGATCGCGTCGGCCGCGTACTCCCGGCCGACCTCCTCCAGTTCGTGGCAGATGTCGCCGCCCCGCTCGACCAGGATCCAGGAGAGCTCGGAGAGATGGTCGGCGCAGGCCAGCTCCAGCCCCAGGACCTCGGTGCGGTGGTCGGGGACGTCGACGAAGACCGGCGGCTCACAGCCCGCCCACACCGTCGTCGGGAGCCGGTTGGCGACATGAACGATGATCAGGCCCGAGCCGGAGCGCCGCGCCATGCCGATGGCGTAGGCCAGGGCCCGTTCGCTGGACATCGAGCCGTCGAAGCCCACCACCACACCGTGCTGGAAGGCGGGGTCGCAGGAGTGGCGTGACTGTTCCGCCGCTTCGAGGTCCGCCATCGGATCGGCGACCTGCTTGCGGTCCGCGGGATCAGAGAATTCGTGACCGGCCATGAGTGTCTCGGCGAAGGGGAGCCCTCGTACCCAGAGGCGGAGGGGAACGGCGATTGACTTGTTCGGGGAGTTGACTGAGCTGGGCGGAGAGCGGGGCGACGGCGATGGTTCAATGCCGAACAATACGGCCGGGAATCATCTTCCCAACCCCTTACCCCAAGAGTACGGCGCCACTCCTCCCCTGCCCAGGGCCTCCGTAAACGGCGACTGTCCCTTTTGACCGGACAGCGCCCCCGAACGTTCCCCGGAGCATGCCGGAGCGTCGCGCCGTTGGCAATGGCCCGCCGCCCCTTCATACGGACGCCCCGACTCCTTCATGCGGACGCCCCGACTCCGATACGGACGCCTCTGCTCCGGTACCGCCGCCTCTGCTCCGTCCGTACCCAACGCGGTGACTCCCCGTGGCCGGCGGCGTTGTCCTAGTGGTCCGCGCGGTCGGCGTGGAGCACTCGGAAGGAGCCCCCCTTGCCCGGTACGCCGCACCCGCCGACGGACCCCGTGAGCGACGTGGTCCGCTGGGGCGCGTTCAGCTGCGCGCTGGTTCCGCTTGTCCTTCTCGTGTGCGGTTCGTCGCCCGTCGGCGCCGCCGGTACCGCCATCGGTCTCACCGCGGTCACGTGCGCCTGCCGGGCGCTGCTGCGGCAGTCGGAGCGGACCGCCGCCCGGCTGGCCGTCGAACGGGCCTCCGTGCACCGCGGACGGCACGGCAGAACGGGCCTGGGGGCGCACCGGGGCGGGCGTCATGGCGGGGGGCGCACGCCGGGGGATTGAGGCGCTTCCGCACGACTCCGGCGGTGCTCGCACGAGTGCCCGCGACCCTTTTCAGCCAAGTTCGACCCCCGGCACATCCCTTGGCAAAAGCGACCCGCAACCGGCCTTTGAACAGGCCGGAAAGGACCGCACGGCGTGGTTGTGCCCTACGACGGGCGGGCAGGGGCGAGACGCGTACTTCCCAGCGAGGCCCACGAGTGGAACGCTTCGTGATCGAATGCTTCGCGCCAAGTTGCCATATCGACTTACCAGCAGGTGGTGAACTTGGCACTCCATCCTCACGGGACACAGTAGATTCGATCTTGGCAATCACGGCGGGGGAACAGTGCAGGACCGAGAGGGCGAGACGACCGAGGGGGGCTTAGTGCCATGAGCCAGGACTCCGCTGCCGTACCAGATGCCGCACGCAAGCTCGCCGCCCGACGACGCCGCGAAGTAGTCGCGGTGCTCCTCTTCAGTGGCGGCCCGATTTTCGAGAGCTCCATTCCGCTCTCCGTATTCGGCATCGACCGCCAGGACGCGGGCGTGCCGAGGTACCGATTGCTCGTGTGCGCGGGCGAAGATGCGCCTTTGCGCACGACCGGCGGACTGGAGCTTTCCGCTCCATACGGCCTGGAGGCGATCTCCCGGGCAGGTACCGTCGTGGTGCCCGCCTGACGTTCGATCACCCAGGCACCACCACCTGCCGCGCTGGACGCACTCCGGCGCGCGCACGAAGAAGGGGCCCGCATCGTCGGGCTGTGCACGGGCGCGTTCGTACTGGCGGCCGCAGGGCTGCTGGACGGCCGCCCGGCGACCACACACTGGATGTACGCACCGACGCTCGCGAAGCGTTACCCGTCCGTCCATGTCGATCCGCGCGAACTGTTCGTCGACGACGGCGATGTGCTGACGTCCGCGGGCACGGCCGCCGGTATCGACCTGTGCCTCCACATCGTGCGGACCGACCACGGCGCCGACGCGGCCAACGCGCTCGCCCGCCGGCTGGTCGTGCCGCCCCGGCGCACCGCGTCGGAGTTGGGGCACCAGCGCTATCTCGACAGGTCATTACCAGAGGAGATCGGCGCCGACCCGCTGGCCGAGGTCGTCGCCTGGGCGCTGGAGCACCTCCACGAGCAGTTCGACGTGGAGACGCTCGCCGCGCGCGCTTACATGAGCCGCCGGACGTTCGACCGCCGGTTCCGCTCACTTACTGGGAGCGCTCCCCTGCAGTGGCTGATCACTCAGCGCGTACTGCAGGCACAGCGTCTGCTGGAGACGTCGGACTACTCGGTGGACGAGGTGGCGGGCCGCTGCGGCTTCCGCTCCCCCGTCGCGCTGCGTGGTCATTTCCGGCGGCAGCTGGGGTCCTCCCCGGCGGCCTACCGGGCGGCCTACCGCGCCCGGCGGCCACAGAACGGCACCGGGGAACCACCAGGGTCCTCGGTCCGCTCGGCCGAGCGGCCGGAGCGCCTGGACCGCACGGGAACCCCGGCGGCCGAGCGCTTCGGGGCACACGCCTCAGTACCGGGTCACGGCGCTCCGTTCGGTGCGCACGAACCGGGCAAACCGGAGTCGGACGCCTACGCGTCCCGGCTCGGCGAACCCGCCGTCGGCCGCTCCACCGGACGCCCGGTGCTGCCCAGCCAGCGGGAGCGCCCCGTAGGGTGAGACGCATGAACGATCGCATGGTGTGGATCGACTGCGAGATGACGGGGCTCTCGCTGGCGAACGACGCGCTCATCGAGGTGGCCGCACTGGTCACCGACTCGGAGCTGAACATCCTGGGCGAGGGGGTGGACATCGTGATCCGTCCCCCCGCCGAGGCCCTGGAGACCATGCCCGAGGTGGTGCGTGAGATGCACACCACCTCGGGACTGCTGGCGGAGCTGGACGGCGGGACGACCCTCGCCGACGCCGAGCGGCAGGTCATGGACTACATCAAGAGTCATGTACCGGAGCCGGGCAAGGCCCCGCTGTGCGGCAACTCCGTCGGCACCGACCGCGGCTTCCTGCTGCGCGACATGCCGGAGCTGGAGGACTACCTCCACTACCGGATCGTCGATGTCTCGTCGGTCAAGGAGCTGGCCCGGCGCTGGTATCCGAGGGCGTACTTCAACAGCCCGGAGAAGAACGGCAACCACCGGGCGCTCGCCGACATCCGCGAGTCGATCGCGGAGCTTCGGTACTACCGGGAGGCGGTCTTCGTGCCGCAGCCGGGGCCCGACTCCGACACCGCGAAGGCGATCGCGGCCAAGCACGTCCTGCCCGCTGAGACCCACGAGGCGCAGCGCGCGGGCGGACAGTGACGCAGCTCGCTCCCGGCAGGGGGGAAAGCCGGGAGCGAGCACCCCTTCGGACCCTGTACACTTTTCTTCAGCCGGTGGGGAACAAGACACCACACAGCACCGGTCATGGTGGGTATAGCTCAGCTGGTAGAGCACCTGGTTGTGGTCCAGGATGTCGCGGGTTCAAGTCCCGTTACTCACCCCAACGGTGAAGGCCCGGTCTGCGGAAGCAGGCCGGGCCTTCGTCATGTCCGGCCCCGTATCAGCAGCGTGCCGAGCGGGGTGCGCCGATGCAGTACCGCCCGGCCGGCGCGGACCGTGGTGAGCAGTCCCGCGCCGCGCAGCGCGGCGGCGTGCGCGGAGGCGCTGGCGTTGCTGACGCCGAGCCGCCGGGCGAGCCCGCTGGTGGTGTGCTCCTCCGCGAGCAGCAGCAGCGCCTCGGCCCGGGGCCGGCCGAGTACCGCGGCCAGCGCGTCGTCGGCGCCGCCCGCGCCGTCCCGCGGCAGCGGCACGCCCGGCCCCGCCGGGTACGTCACGACCAGCGGGCGGCCGGGCAGGCGGGAGAGGAGCGGGTGGCCGCTCCAGTGGAAGGTGGGCAGGAGCAGCACGCCGCGGCCGCGCAGCTCGATGTCCCGCCCGGTGGACCCGTCGAGCTCCCAGACGGCGCCGCACAGCCGGGTGCCGGGGACGAGCGCGGTGAGCGCGGCGCCGACACCGTGCTCGGCGACGGCCAGCGCGTGCCGGGTGAACTCCGCCCGGTGCAGGTCCTGCACCAGCGGCCACACCGGGCGCAGCACCGTGTCGAAGGCCGCGTACTGGGCGCGGCGCAGCACCTCCCAGGCGTCGTCGTCGCCCCCGTGCAGGCCACGCACCCACGGCGGCGGTGCCGTCCGCCCGGCGTGCACCCGCGCGATCTCGGCGCGGACGAACGCGGGGCGGGACGCGCGGAGCGCGTCCCAGCCCTCGGCGAGGCTGTCGCTGGAGCTGTCGATGAAGGCGGGGGCCTGCGTACCGGGGATCAGCTCGCGCAGCGCCCCGGTGGCGGCCGGCAGGGACCGCAGCAGCCGCTGCCGCCAGCGCCCGAAGAGCAGCCGCTGATCGGGGCGGCACATCATGCCGAGCGCCACGTTCAGCTCCTGCAGCGGGGCCGGCCGGGCCGCGAACCGGACCCGCGCGAAGTCGGCGGCCGTGAAGTGGATCCGGATCACTACTCCCCCTGGTCGCCCCGCGCCATCGTTTCGGGCAGGACCTGAACCCTCGCCCGGCCTCCCCCTCGGACGCCAGCATGCGGAGCACGCCCCGCCATTCACGCAGGGGCCGACCCACGACACAAGGGGGAACCGTGCTGCGCAGAACCTTCGTACTGACCGCCGCGCTGCTGGCCGCGGGCGGCGCCGTCGCCGTACCGGCCGGGGCAGCCGGGGGCATGACCCTGCGGCTGCCGGCGCCGACCGGCCCGCACCGGACCGGGGTCACCACGCTGTACCTGGTCGACCGCGCCCGGCGCGACCCGTGGGACCCGGCGATCCCCGTACGGGAGGTGATGGCCACGGTGTACTACCCGGCCGCCGCCGTGCACGGCCACCCGGTCGCCCGGCAGCTGACGGACGGCGCGGCGGAGCTGTTCGGGACGCTGGCTCCCCTCATGCACCCGGAACTGCCGAAGGCCGGGGTGGACTGGGCGGCCACCCGGACCCACTCCCACCGGGGCGCGCCCGCGCAGCCCGTACCGCGACCGGTGCTGCTGTACAGCCCGGGCGGCGGCGACCCGCGCACCTTGGGCACCACCCTCGCCGAGGACCTGGCGAGCCACGGGTACGTCGTGGTGACCGTCGACCACCCCGGCGACGCCTGCGCGGTGGAGTTCCCGTACCGGACGGCGTACCGGGACGCGGTACGGGCGACCGTCTTCCGGGGCGATCCGCGGACGGACCCGGGGCTCTTCCGCACCGCCCTCGACACGCGCCTCGCCGACCTCCGCTTCGTACAGGGCCGGCTGGCCGTCGTGGCGGCCGGGCGGAACCCGGACGCGGCGGGGCGGCCGCTGCCCGCGGGCCTCGGGCGGGCGCTGGACCTGCGGCGGGTGGGCGCGTACGGGCACTCGGCGGGCGGCACGGCGGTCGCCGAGGCGCTGTACGAGGACCGCCGCATCGCCGCGGCGGTCGATCTGGAGGGTTATCTGGACCACCCCGGGGGCGCGCCCGGCCAGGACGGCGAGCTGTTCCCGGTGGCGGCGCACGGGGTGGACCGGCCGCTGCTCCTGCTGGGCACCGACGGCTTCGCGGACCGCGCGGGCCTGGAGCGCGGCTGGTCGGCGCTGCTCGGCCGCTCGCCGCGGCACGTGCTCCGCCGGCGGCTGGACGGCGCCGCGCACTGGTCCTTCACCGACTTCGCGGCGACGGCGCCCCAATTGGAGGCCGCCGGGCTGATGACGGCCGCGGGCCGGGCCGCGCTGGTGGGCACGGCCGGTCCCGCGCGGACGGTGCCCGCGGTGCGGCACCACGTCCGCTCCTTCTTCACCCGGCACCTGCCGGCGCCGGGCCGGGGTGCGGCTCCGGCGGCTCAGTAGCCGACGGTGAAGCGCTCGCCGATGTGGCGGGGCTGCTCGACCTCGTCGAGGAGGGCGACCGCGTAGTCCTCGGTGGAGATCCGGCTGCTGCCGTCCGCCGCGGTGACCAGGTCGTCGGTGGCGGTGCGGTAGCCGCCGGTACGCGTGCCGGGGGCGATCTGCGCCGCCGGGCTGAGGTTGGTCCAGCGCACGTCGGTGACGGTGCGGTAGAAGTCCAGCGCGTCGCCGTGCGCGTGCATGATCTGCAGCAGGAACTCCGGCAGTCCGTCCGCGTCCCAGACCTGCTTGCCGTCGGGCGTGCGCAGCGACCCCGCGCCGCCGACGGCGATCAGCCGCGGCGCTTCGGCGCCCAGCTTCCGCAGGCCGGCCACCAGGGACTCGGCCGAGGGCTTGATGGTGGCGAGGTGGCCGGGCCCGTCGCCCCCGCCGACCGCGCTGATCAGTACGTCCTGGCCCGCGGCGGCCGCGGTCACGGCGGCCGGGTCGAGGACGTCACCGGCGGTCACGGTGAGCTTCGGGTGGGTTCTGGTGAGCTTCGCGGGGTCCCGGACCACCGCGGTGACCTCGTGGCCGCGCTCCAGGGCCTCGTCGAGGACGCGGCTGCCGATGGCGCCGTTGGCGCCGAACAGGGCGATCTTGGACATGGGGGTGCTCCTTCTACTCCTTGCGGTTTTCTGCCATCAGCCGCGCTGACGTCTTCTACGCTAGAGGGAAAAGCTAGGCATTTCGGGGTAGGTGCGGGACGAGTCATGGTGGAAAAGCGACAAGAGCAGATCCCCGAGGTCACCTTCTCGGCGCCGGCCGGGCGGCCCGCGGGCGTGGAGGTCATGACGCTCGCCGAGCTGCGCGCGCGGGCCGACGCCTGCGCGCTGGCCGTCCCGCACCGCCCCGGCTTCCACCACCTCCTCGCGCTGGACGCGGGCCGGCTCTCCCACACCGTCGACTTCCGCGCGCACGAGCTGGCGCCGGGCGACTGGCTGTGGGTACGGCCGGGCCAGGTGCAGCACTTCGGGGACCTGACGGAGGCGGCGGGCGTCCTCGTGCTCTTCGAGTCCGGCTTCCTCGATCCGGCGACAGCCACGGCGGCCCGTCTGGAGGACTGGTACGGCCCGGCCGTGCGGCATCCGGAGGAGGCGGCCGGGGCGGCGACGCGGGCGGCGCTGGACCATCTGCACCGCGAGTTCGGCGCGCTGTGCGGGCTGCCGCTGGAGGCGCATCTGGAGGTGCTGCGGCATCTGCTGTCCGTACTGGTGCTGCGCGCCGCGCACTTGGTGCGGGACGTCGCGGACGACGCCGGTGACTGCGCGGCGACGGCGACGTTCCTGCGCTTCCGGGACGCCGTCGAGCGGGACTTCGCGGCCAGTCGGCGGGTCGCGGACTACGCCCGGGCGCTGGGCTATTCGCCGCGTACGCTCTCCCGCGCCGCGGAGGCCGCCGCCGGGATCGGCGCGAAGGAGTTCATCGACCGCAGGGTCGTACTGGAGGCCAAGCGGCTGCTCGCGCACGGCGACCTGCCGGCGGCCGGGATCGCCCGCCGCCTCGGCTTCGAGGACGCGACGAACTTCAGCAAGTACTTCCTGCACCGGGCGGGCGTCACGCCGATCGCCTTCCGGGAGAGCGTGCGCGGCAGCGCTTCCTGACCGTACGGGCGGCGGTCACGAGGACTCGCGGACGACCAGCTCCGTCGGCAGGACCAGCTGCGGGCGCTCGCGGGAGCGTTCGGCGATCTCCTCGATCAGGACCCGGGCCATCGCCCGGCCCATCTCCTCGATCGGCTGCCGCACACTGCTCAGCGGCGGGACCAGGTGGCGCGCGACGGCCGAGTCGTCGAACCCGACCAGCGCCACGTCCTCCGGCACCCGCCGGCCGCGTTCCCGCAGCACCGCCAGCGCCCCCGCCGCCATCACGTCCGAGGCCGCGAAGACCGCGTCCACGTCCGGGCGGCGGTCCAGCAGCGCGGCCATCGCCCGCCGCCCGCCGTCCTCCGTGAAGTCCGCCGGGACGATCAGCGCCTCGTCCGGGTCGTGCCCGGTGTCCTCCAGCGCCTGCCGGTAGCCGGCCAGCCGGCACTGTGCCGCGTACATGTCCGGCGGCCCGGCGATCGTGGCGATCGTCCGCCGGCCGCGCTCCAGAAGGTGCCGCGCCGCGGCCCGGGCCCCGCCGGTGTTGTCGGAGTCGACGTACGGCACGGTCTCGCGGGCGGAGCGGCGGCCGCTGAGCACCGCGGGCAGCTCCAGCCGGGACAGCAGGTCGGGCAGCGGGTCGTCCGCGTGCACGGAGACCAGCAGCACGCCGTCCACGCGGTGCGCGGCGAGGTACTGGCCCAGCCGCTGCCGCTCCTTGGGCGTACGGACCAGGATCAGCAGCAGCTGGAGGTCGGTGTCGGCGAGCCCGGCGCCGACCCCGCGGATGATCCCGGAGAAGTACGGCTCGGCGAACAGCCGGGTCTCGGGCTCCGGGATGACCAGCGCGACGGCGTCGGTACGGTCCGCGGCCAGCGCGCGGGCCGCGCCGTGCGGTACGTACTCCAGCTCGGCGATGGCGCGCTCGACGGCGGCGCGCGTACGGGGGCTCACCCGGGGCGAGCCGTTGACGACCCGGGAGACGGTGCCCCGGCCGACGCCGGCCCGCGCCGCCACCTCCTCGAGCGTGGGGCGTCCGCCGCGCCGACCACCGCGCCCTGCCGCTGCCATGGCTGCCTCCGGACTCCCGGCCGCGAATGTATGCGGCCATTACACAGCGGAACGCGGCGGAACGGCGGAAAGCGGCACCAGATCGGTGCGGTGCGGAACAAGCGGAAGCGGGGGGGGCAGGGGCCGTGGGGGGGGGGGGGGGGGGGGGGGGGGTGGGGGGGTCCGCTGCGCCCCGCTGGTGTGGGGGGTGGTCCGGGTCAGCCCTGGTAGGCGCCGAGGGCCTTGGTGAAGTCCAGCGGCTGCTGGTCGACGGAGCTGCAGGTCGGCTGGGCGGTGCCGGAGGAGCCGCCGTCGCACGCCTTGTCACGGGTGGCGGACCACATCGACAGCCAGCCCAGGTGCTGGGACGCGGCGAAGTCCGCCAGTTCCTTGGCGTCGTCCTGCGTGAAGACCTCGGTCGCCACGTCGTTGACGCCTATCATCGGGGTCACGGCGACCGCCTTCCAGGCGTCCGCGTCGCTCAGCCCGAGGGCGTCCTTGACCTGCTTCTGGGTGGCGGTGGCGGCCTGGATCGCGTACTTCCCCATGTCGCCGTCGTACGAGGCCCCGTAGTCCATCGCCATGATGTTGACGGCGGAGATCTTCACCCCGTTCTTCCCGGCGTCGGCGAGCAGCTTCACGCCGTCCGGGGTCAGCCCCTCGGGCATGACGGGGAGGGTGAAGGAGACGTCCAGGTCCGGGTGGTCCTTCTGGAGCCGCGCGATGGCCTGCGCGCGGCGGGTGTTGGCCTCGGCGTTCGGCAGCGCGCCGCCCTCGATGTCGAAGTCGGCCTTCTTCAGGTCGTACGCGTCGACGACCTTGCCGTACGCGGCGGCCAGTTCGTCCGCCGAGCCGCAGGCGAGTCCCAGCTCGGAGCCGGCCGCGCCGCCGAACGAGACGCGCACGTCGCCGCCTTCGGCGCGCAACTTCGGTATCTGCTGCGCGACCGGGTCGCCGTCCAGCGCGCCGCTGCCGCCCCACTTGGGGTCGCAGCCACCGCCGGAGGTGACGAAGGCGAGGTTGAAGGTCTTCACTCCGGTCTTCTTCGCCGTGTCCACCAGGTCGTACGCGGGGCTGAGCGAGGTGTCGACGTACGGGGCGAACGCGCCGCCCGCCGCGGCCCGTTCGGCCGGGGCCTTGCTCGCCTGGGCCGCGCCGGCGACGGCGAAAGCGCCGCCCGCGGCGAGCGCGACGGCGGCGCCGGCGCCGATCAGCTTGACCGTGCGGCTCGTACGGCGGCGGTGTGCCGGAGAACTCATCTGGTGCCTGCCTGTCGTCTCGTGGGGGGTGTGTGGTCCCTGGTGCGTCCGGCACGCTAGCGACCGGGAAACGGACAAACGGCAGGTACGGCGCACGGACCGCAGGACTTATGGCCCGCTTAAGGCGCCGGAAGGGAGCGGTTAAGCGGCGGCGTTCAGCGCGGCCGGGGAACGCGCTGCCGGAGGGCCCGCCGGCGGAGCCGGCCCAGGCGGCGGGCCCGGTGGCGGCGGCCGGCCGGGCCGCGGCCGCGCCTGTCGTGCAGCGCGAGCCAGATGCGTACCTCGGTACCGCCCAGGACCGAGCGGCCGATCCGGACGTCGCCGCCGGTGGACTCCGCGAGACGGCGGGCGATGTCCAGGCCCAGCCCGGTCGAGCCGTCGCCGCCGTGGCCGTGGCCGCGCCGCAGCGCGGCGGCCGGGTCGGCGATGCCGGGCCCCGCGTCCGAGACCAGCACGATCACCGCGTCCTCGGCGTTGTGCACGTCCACGGCGAACGCGGTGCCCTCGGGCGTGTGCCGGAAGACGTTGCCGAGCAGCGCGTCCAGCGCGGCGGCCAGCTCGGGGCGCGCGACGGGGACGCGTACGGGACGGTCCGTGCCCGCCACCCGTACCGTGCGCCCCTCGTCCTCCGCGAGCGCCGACCAGAAGCCCATCCGCTCCCGGATCACCTCGGCCGCGTCGCACCCGGCCGCCGCTGCCGCCTGCTGGGTCAGCGCCTGCTGCTCGCGCGCGGTACGGATGATCTGGTCCACCTCGCGCTCCAGCTGGGCGACGGCGGCGCGGGTGTGCTCGGCGGCCGGGCCCTCGCCGAGCGAGGCCGCGTTCAGGCGCAGCACGGTGAGCGGGGTGCGCAGGCGGTGGCTGAGGTCGGCGGCCAGCTCGCGTTCGTTGGCGAGCAGCTGGACGACCTGGTCGGCCATGGAGTTGAAGGCCACGGCCGCCGAGCGCAGCTCCTTGGGGCCGTCCTCCAGGACCCGTACGCCCAGCTTGCCGTCGCCGAGGTCGTGCGCCGCGCCCGCGAGCCGCTCGGCGGGCCGCACCATCCGGGTACCGAGCCGGTCGGCGACCGCCACCGAGCCGACGATCAGCGCGAGGCCGACCCCGGCGAGCAGTGCCCAGGACGTCGTGACGCCGTTGGTGACCGCCGCTTCGGGGACGAAGACCTCCACTACGGCGGTGCCGGAGGCGACCGCGGTGGGCTGGAGCAGCGAGGAGCCGCCGCGGACGGTGGCGACGGACGCGCGGCCGTACCGCGCGGCCCGCGCGACCTCCGCGGCCCGCGCCCGGCCCGCGCCGATCACCGCGGGCGCGCCGCCCCGGCCCGTCGGCGGTACGTGGACGCCGAGCTGGCCGCCGGGACCGGTCTCGGCGCTGGCGACCGCGCGGGTCAGCGCGGTGCGGTCGGTGGTGATGGCGAGTACCGGGCCGATCGCGGCGGCCTGCCGCTCGGCGTTGGCGAACGCGCGGTCCCGGGCCAGCTCCTTGACGACCATGCCGAGCGGGACGGCGAACGCGATCACCACCATGGCCGTGACCGCGAGCGCGACCTTGACCAGCGCCCATCTCACGGCCGGGGCCCGGCCTGCCGGGGTACTTCCTGCGGGGGCTCCAGCTTCACGCCGACGCCGCGCAGCGTGTGCAGGTAGTGGGGGCTGGCGGCGGTCTCACCCAGTTTGCGGCGCAGCCAGGACAGGTGGACGTCGATGGTCTGGTCGTCGCCGTAGGACTGCTGCCACACCTCGGCCAGCAGCTCCTTGCGGGCCACGACCACGCCGGGGCGCCCGGCCAGGAACGCCAGCAGGTCGAACTCGCGGCGGGTCAGGTCCAGCACGGTCCCGTCCAGCTCGGCCTGGCGGCGCAGCGGGTCGATGGACAGGCCGCCGACCTGGAGTACCCGGGAGGGCGGCGGCCCGCCGCCCGGCCCCTGGTTGCGGGCGCGGCGCAGTACGGCGGCCATCCGGGCGGACAGGTGCTCCACGGAGAACGGCTTGGTGAGGTAGTCGTCGGCGCCGTCGTTGAGCAGCCGGACGATCTCGGCCTCGTCGTCGCGGGCTGTGGCGACGATCACGGGGACGTCGGTGATCCCGCGCAGCATCTTCAGCGCCTCGCGGCCGTCCAGGTCGGGCAGCCCGAGGTCCAGTACGACCACGTCGAAGCCGACCTGGGCCACCTCGCGCAGCGCCTCCAGGGCGGTGCCGACGCTGCGCACGGTGTGTGCGGCGTCGGACAGATGCCGGATGAGAGCCGAGCGGACGAACTGGTCGTCCTCGACCACGAGCACACGAGCCATGGGCGGCACCGTACGCCATTCGGGTGCGGTTCTTGACCGGCCATTGACGATCGTCGTCCGTTTCGTACGGCCCTGCGGCGGAGCGTCGTGCGCGGCGCCCGGGGTGGTGCAGTATGAACCGGGTGCGACGAGGACTGGTTCACGCTGCTGCCTGGACGCTGGCGACGGGCGCCGCGGTCACGCTGTCGTGGTTCGGCGTGCACACGGTCGTCTCCGGTACGGCGTACGACCCGCCGCGCGCGCTCCCGATCTCCGACAACGCGCCCGGCGCGCAGCCCGGTTCCGCGAGCAGCGCCACACCCCGCGCGTCCTCCACCCACCGCCCCAAGCCCTCCGGCACGCCGTCCCCCGCCCCCTCCCCGAGCCGGACCACCGGCCGGCCCCAGGAGGCGCCGTCCTCGCCGCCGCACAGCCCGGCACCGGACCGCTCCTCCGCCGCCCCCGGATCCACCGCGCCGGGCACGGACGCGGGCACGGTCAGGGGCTACCGCACCGACGGCGGCCGGGTCGTCCTGGACCTGCGGGAGACGTACGCCGAGCTGGTCTCGGCCACGCCGGGGCCCGGCTGGCAGATGCAGGTGTGGAAGCAGGACGGCTGGCTCCGCGTCGACTTCACCCGCGGCAACGACCGCACGTCGGTGATCTGTACGTGGAACGGCCACCCGCCGACGGTCACGACGGACAACCACGCGCGGTAGCCCGAAGCAGGGGTGGGGCACACGGGTGCGGCCTCGGTCGAAGGTCCCTGGAGGGGCCTCAGTCGAAGGTGCCCGGCGGCGGCGCGGGCGAGGCGACGGCGGTGGCGTCCGTGACCGGCACGGCTCCCCCGGCGAAGTCCCGCAGTGCGCGCCCGTGTTCGACGCGCCCGGTCTCCGGGTCGGTCGCGGCCCGCCGGGTCAGCTCGGCGACCGGCAGCGGGCCGTCGGCGGCGAGCAGTACGGCGTTCCCGAAGCGCTTGCCGCGCAGCACCGGGGGCGCGGCGGTCAGGCACAGCTCGCCGAAGACCGCGCCCACGGTGGCGATCTGGGCGCGTACGAAGGCCAGCGGCGGGCCGTCCGCGAGGTTGGCCGCGTACCAGCCGCCGGGCGCCAGCGCCCGCGCCGCCTCGCTGACGAATTCCGTACTGGTCAGGTGCGCGGGCGTACGGGCGCCGCCGAACACGTCGGCGATGATCAGGTCGGCCCAGCCGTCCGGGACCTTGGCGAGCCCGGCGCGGGCGTCGCCGCCGCGTACCTTGACGCGCGCCCCGGTCTCCAGTGGCAGCTGCTCGCGGACGAACTGCACGAGCGGCGCGTCGATCTCCACGACCTGCTGGGTGGAGCGCGGGCGGGTCGCCGCGACGTAACGCGCCAGGGTGAGCGCGCCGCCCCCGAGGTGCAGCACGCGCAGCGGCTTGCCGGGCGGGCCCGCGAGGTCGGCGATGTGGCCGAGCCGCCGCTGGTAGGAGAAGTCGAGGTACGCCGGGTCGTCCAGGTCCACATGGGACTGCGGGGCGCCGTCGATCAGCAGCGTCCAGCCGCGCGGCCGGTCCCGGTCGGGCCGCAGCTCGGCGCGGCCACCGGTCACCTCCGCCGTCACCGGCTCCCGCGCCGCACGCGCCCGCCTGTTCTTCGCCATCCGGCCAGTATCCCCGACGGGACCGGGCGGGCCGCGGGCCGCGGGGGCCGCTCAGCGGCTCCGGCCCGGGCGCGGGGCGGCCGTTCGGACACCGGCCCTCAGCGGCAGCGGTCGACGGCCTCGATCGTGCGGGCCGCCTCGCCGAGCGCGGCGCGCAGCACCGCGGGGTCGGTCGCCGCGGCGAAGGCGCCCTCCGGGGGGACCAGCCACCCCGTGCCGGCGACCGGCGGCTCGTCCGCGCCGCGCACGCCGCTCCCCCGCCCGCCGCCGTACGTCTGCGTACAGGCGCTGCCGGGCAGGTCCCAGCCGTCGGCCGTGCCCGGGGGCACCAGAAAGCCGAGGGTGTCGCAGGCGTCGTCGTGCAGGACCGGGCCGACGCCGTCGCGCAGCCGGAGAATGTCCACCGCCTCCAGGCCTTGCCGGGCCGGCACCGTGACAAGGTCGAGGTCGCCGGGCGGCTCGGCGGTCCCGGTGATGCCCGGCACACCCGAAGCGGATTCGACGACACCCTTGCCCACGCCGGCCTCCAGCACGGAAACCCCTCCTCCTGACGCGCCGCTCCTACACCTGATGCAACGCGAAAGCGCGTCAACAGCAACGGCGTCAGGACGCTGTAAAGGATGGCACTTCATGGCGGATGCCGGGTGAGATATCCCTTTTGTAAACAAACTCTCCGTATCGAGGGTGTCACGGACGGTACCGTCGTCCCGCCGCGCCGCCCAGGGTGCGGCATCGCCGCACGGATGGCATGGAGAGGGTCCGCCATGACGTCGCCCACAGGTCCAGCAGCGTCGGCCCGCGACCTGCCGGCCCGCCCGAACACCGCCTTCCGGCAGTTGCGCGGCCGGTTGTCACCCGGCGAGTTCGCGGCTGCCGTGCGCCGGGCCGCCCGTGAGATCGGCGAGCAGGTCTCGTGCGACGCGCGCTACGTGGGGCGCGTCGAGGCCGGGGAGATCCGGTGCCCCAACTACGCCTACGAGCGGGTGTTCCGGCACATGTTCCCCGGCCTCACACCGGCCGACATGGGGTTCGCGCCGCGCGAGACGGTACGCGGACGGGGGGCGCGGGCGCACGCGGGCGCCGCGCTCCCGGCACCGCACGACCACCGCGACACATCCATTCAGAGCTACGAGGAGAGCGACGTGCTGCGTCGCGCGTTCATGACCGGCGGCCCGGCCGCCGCCCTGGGGATCGCCGGCCTGGCGCCCTTCGGGTCCGCAGAGTCCGTACCGCCCCTCACGGGCGGCGGGAGACGTGCGGGAGGAGCCGAGGCGGCGGCCGTGGAGGACGCGGTGCGCCGCATCCGGCTGCTGGACGACCGGCACGGCGCCGAGGGCATCTACCAGCGCGCGGCCCAGCCGCTGCGCGCCGCCTACGAGCTCCTGGACGCCGGGACACACCGCCAGTCGGTCGCCGACCGGCTGCACGCGGGCGCCGGTGAACTGGCCATCTCCGTGGGCTGGCTGGCCCACGACTCGGGCCGCTTCGGGGACGCCCGCTCGCACTACGCGGAGGCGCTGGCCACCGCACGGGTCGCGGGCGACCCGGCCCTGGAGGCGCACGCGTTCTGCAACACCGCGTTCCTCGCCCGGGACGCGGGCCGGCCGCGCGAGGCGGTACGCGCGGCGCAGGCCGCCCAGCACGCCGCGAAGCACCTCTCCTCGCGTCGCCTGCTCTCCTTGCTGGCGCTGCGCGAGGCGGGCGGCTGGGCGGGCCTCGGCGACCGGGCGGGCTGCGAGGAGGCGCTGCTGCGGGCGCACCGGCTCTTCGCCCACGGGCCGTCGGACGCCGACCCGGAGTGGATGTCCTTCTACGGGGACGCCGAACTCGCGGGTCTGGAGGCGCAGTGCTGGTCGGCACTGGGGGAACGGGGGCGCGCGGCGGAGCACGCGCGCCGCGCCGTGGCGCTCCAGGACCCGCACTTCACGCGCAACATCGCGCTGTTCACGGCGGAGCTGGCGGGCGATCTGGCGGGCAGCGGCGCGCCCGACGAGGCGGCCGCCGCCGGGCTCCGCGCCCTGGACCTGCTGGACGAGGTCGGCTCGGCCCGCATCCGTACGATGCTGGCCGGCACGGCCAGGACGCTCCGCCGGCAGCGCAGTGCCGCGGGCGTCGCCGCCTTCCTGGACCGGCACGCGGCGGTGGCACGGCCGGCCTGAGCGCTCGACGGCCCCTGAGGTGCGGCCGCCCGCCTCCGGTCCGGCCGTCGTCAGCCGAGGTGGCCCGTGTCGTTCCAGCGTTCGATGGCCGGGGCGCCGTAGGCCCAGCCGAGCACCGACAGGGAGGTCGGGTCGAGGCGGATACGGGCGCCGAAGGAGATGTCCTCGCCGAGCCAGCGGGCGCACAGCGACCGCAGGATGTGGCCGTGCGCGAAGACGAGCACGTCGCGGCCGCCCGAGCGCACCTCCTCGATGACGCCGTCCACCCGCCGCGTCACCTCGGCGAGCGTCTCGCCCTCGGGGACGCCGTCCCGCCAGATGAGCCAGTCGGGCCGGTCCGCCTTGATCTCGGCGGGCGTCAGGCCCTCGTACGCGCCGTAGTCGACCTCCATGAGCGCGTCCCAGTCCGCCGCGCGGTCCCCGAAGCCGGCCAGCTCGCAGGTCTCCTTGGCGCGGATCAGGGGGCTGGTGCGCACGTCCACGTCCGGGAGCCCGTTCCAGGGCGCGCGGTGCAGCCGCTCGCCGAGCAGCTTGGCGCCGCGCCGGCCCTCGTCGAGGAGCGGGATGTCCGTGCGCCCGGTGTGCTTGCCGGACAGGGACCACTCCGTCTGCCCGTGCCGGGCCAGCAGGATGCGCGGTGCCATGGGATTACCTCTCACCGGCGCGAACCCGCTCGCCGCCGGCCTTGCTCGTTCGTGCCGCCGTACGGGGCCGGCGGCAGTACGTCTCGTTCCGTCCGGTCCATCATCGCGCACCTGTCCCGTACGCCCCACAGGCCCCGTAGCCATACGACGTACAGTCGACAGAACCATACGGCGTACAGTTGATCGCTGCTGACAGCGAGACGGACACGAAGGCTGGACACGGTGAGTACGTTCCGGGTGCACGCCGCACCGCACATCCCCGCAGCACGCGGCACCCGGCCGCCGCACTGGTGGGCCGAGCTGCCGCTGCTCGCGCTCGTCTACGCGGCCTACTCCGCCGGCCGGCTGCTGGCCAGGGGCGACGTGGGCGCCGCCACCGGGCACGGCGAGAAGCTGCTGGACGCCGAGCGGTTCCTGCACCTCGCTGTCGAGCGCCCGCTGAACCGCCTCTTCTCCGGCACGCCCGCACTCGGCATACCCGCCGCCTTCGTGTACGCGGCGCTGCACTATCTGGTCACGCCCGCGATCCTCGTATGGCTGTGGCGCCGGCACCCGGGCCGGTACCGCCTCCTGCGCACCTGGCTGCTGCTCTCCACCTTGATCGGGCTGGTCGGCTTCACGCTGCTGCCCACCGCCCCGCCCCGGTTGCTGACGGCGGTGCACGGCTTCACCGACACGATGGCGGAGTACGCCTCGTACGGCTGGTGGGGCGGCGAGGCGAGTGCGCCCCGGGGGCTGGGCGGGCTGACCAACCAGTACGCGGCGATGCCCAGCCTGCACGTCGGCTGGGCACTGTGGTGCGGCGTCGCGCTGTGGCTGTACGGCGGCTCGCGGCTCACCAGGGCGGTGGGCCTGGCCTATCCGCTGCTCATCACCGTCGTCGTGATGGGCACCGCCAACCACTACTTCCTCGACACGCTCGCCGGCTGCGTCGTCATGGTCCTGGGCCTCCTCCTGGCCCGCCCGGCGCTCCGGCTCGCGGCGGCCGCGCGTGGCGTGATCGCCTCCCGTGCGAGCGGTGGTGCGCCTGGTCTTCACGCGAATGTCGGTGGTGGATGCGAGACTTCCGCAGGTGAACGTTTTCCGCGACAGTCGGCCCGAGCCGGCGGCGGCGCGCGAGGCGCGGCCGCGGCCGGCGACGGGGCTGCGCGCGCGCCTGGCTGAGCTGCGCGGCCCCGGCGTACCGCCCCGCCCGCTGGACGCCAGGGCGCTCGCCGCGCTGGCCGCCAACCCCGGCTGCCGGCGCCGCGCGCTGCTGGACGGCGCGGGCGTGGACAAGGCCGCGCTCGCCCGGGCCCTCGGCTCGCCGGCGCCCTTCGGTCAGTCCCAGTTCGCGATCGCGCGCGGCCATTCCTTCGAGGCGCGGGTCAAGGCCGACGGCGGCGCCGAGCTGATCCGGCTGGCCGCCGAGCATCTCGGGGGCGGTACGGAGCCCCCGGAGCCCGGCGCCGCGGCCACGCCCGACCTGTCGGCGGCCGGCCCGCAGGGGCGCGCCGCGCGGACGGCGCTGGCGCTGCGCGAGGCCGCGGCGCGCGGCGGCTGGACGTTCCTGGACCATCCGATGCTCGCGCTGGACGTGGCCGGTTCGCCCGCGTACTTGGAGCCGGACGCCGTGGTCGTCCACCCCGACGGGCTGTGGAGCGTCATCGAGATCAAGTCGTTCCCGATGATCGACGGGACGGCCGACACGGCCAAGGTGGGCGCGGCGGCCCGCCAGTCGGCGGTGTACGCCCTCGCGCTGGAGCAGGTCGCCGAGCAGGTGGCGCGGCACATCTCCGAGGGCGCGGAGGACGCCCCCGAGGGCGCGGACACCCCCGAGGGCACTGGGCACGCGCCGCGGGTCGGCGACCGCGCTCTGCTGGTCTGCCCCAAGGACTTCTCGAACCTCCCGGCGGCCGCCCCGGTGGACCTGCGCAAGCAGCTGGCCACGACCCGCCGCCAGCTGGGCCGGCTCACCCGGGTCGACGAGCTGGCCGCCGCGCTCCCCGAGGACACCACCTTCGACCTGCGGCTCGCGGACGACGGCAAGACCGCCACCCGGCCGGCCGGGGAGCTGGCGGAGGCGGTGGAGTCGGTCGGCGCGGCGTACGCACCCGAGTGCCTGGCCGCGTGCGAGCTGGCCTTCCACTGCCGCGGCCGGGCCCGCGAGGCGGGCCTGGTGGAGTCGCTGGGCCGCGGCGTGCGCGGCGAACTGGGCGGGCTGCACACGGTCGGCGAGGTACTGGCTGCGGCCTCGGGAGAGGCGCCCGCCTGCACAGAGGGCTCCGCCCGCACGGAGGACCCCGCCGCCGAGGCGCTGCGCCGCGCCGCGGCCCTGCGCGCGGAGGCGCTGGCCTCGGCCTCCGCTGCGGTACCGGCTTCGGTACCGGAGCAGGCCCCGGCCCCCCGTGAGGAGGCGGAATGTCGCTGATCGACGTGCTGGCCAGGATGGAGGCCGTGGCGGCGGGCCGGGCCACGCCGCTCGCGACCGTACGGCACCGCCATCTCTCCCCCCGCCCCCTGGTGTTCGTCCCGCTGACGACCGCAGGCGAGACCGGTGCGCCGCTCGGCGCGCTGGTCGGCACGGACCGCGCGGCGCCGCTGCTGCTGACCGTGCCGCAGCCGCGCGACCGTGACCTGCGGTTCGCGTTCTTCGCCGAGCTGGCCGCCGCCGTCCTGCCGTACGTGGACTCCTTCGCCGACGACGTCGAGCCCGCCGAGCGCAAGGAGACCGACCCGCAGACCGGCAAGCGGGTCACGGTCGAGACCGAGCTGTGCGCGGACGCGCCGCAGGTGATCGTGGCCAGTGCGGCGGGCGTGGAGTTCGTCCGGCTGCTGGGCCGCTCCATGCGCTTCCGGCGGACGGCCGAGCAGGACCCGGACACCCCGCATCCCGCGCCGCCGCACGTCCCGCTGCTGGGCCGCTGGCTCACCCACCTCGGCGAGCGGTCCCGGGTGCCCGGAGCCAGCCTGCTGCTGCCGATGACCGGGCTGCTCTCCCGGCACTGGGCGACCGGCCAGAGCCTCGCCGAGGACCAGCACCTGGGCGCGCTGCTCGCCTGGATCGACCCGCCGGAGGGCGAGTCGGGGCAGGACGCCGCGCTGCGTGCCGAGACCGCCCGGGACGCGCGCGGGCAGCTGCTGTGCCCGCCGGCCGGCCCGGCCACGGACCCGGCGTTCGACAACGGCCTGCTCGCGCCGGCCATCGCGCGGTACGACGCCGGACTGCCCGGCGCGCGCGAGGAGTTCGACGCGCTGGTGGCGAGCGTGCTGCGGCCGACCTGGGACGCGGTGTGGCGCGGCATCGACCTGCTGCGCGCGCTGCCCGAGGGCGCGCGGGTGGCCGACCGCTGGCGGCGGGACCGCCGGTCCTACACCGCGCACCGGGACCGGGTGCGGTCCGGGGAGCCGCCGCAGCCCCGGCTGGACGACGCGGTCACGGCCGCGCAGAAGCTCGCCTCCCGGGAGACCGCGCAGGCCCAGCTGGACGCGCAGGAGGCGCTGGACGATCCCCTGGTGATGGCCGGGCGGCGGCTGACCGGCGAGGCGATGGAGGGCGAGGTGACCGAGGTGGAGATGGCGATGTCCGAGGGCAAGCGGCCGATGCCCCGGCCGCTGGTCACGCTGCGCACGGGCGACCGGCCGCAGCTGGAGGAGCGGGCCAGGCTGTACCGCCCGCTGGAGGGCGGGAAGACGCAGACCGCGGAGTTCGTGACGTACGTACCGGAGCAGCCGGGCACGCTGATCGTGCGGCTGACCGGCGGCATGGGGCGCGGCAAGACGCCGGAGCCGGGCTCGGTGCCGGAGAAGGGCGACCGGGTGTGCTGGACGCTCTTCGAGCACGCGCCGCGCGGCGGCCCCGAGCTGCCCGACCCGGAGGACACGCCGTGGACGCACGGCGGACCGCCGCCGGGCAGCGGCGACGGCGGTACGGCCGTCCCGGCGCGGGCCGCGGCGCCCGCGCCCGCGCAGACCCCCATCTCCACGCCCGCGCAGGCCCCCGCGCCCGCATCAGTGCAGGCCACCGCCCCGCTCCCCGATCCCGACCCCGTGACCGCGGAGGACTTCCTGTGAGCCGCGGAATTCCCGCCCCGGCCCGTACGGCCTTCGACCCGGGCGCCGCGGCCACCGCCGCGACCGAGGCGATCCTGCGCGACACGCTGCACGGCGACCGGCGCGGCGTCGTCGTGGACTCGCCGCCGGGCGCGGGCAAGTCCACGCTCGTGGTGCGCGCCGCGCGTGAACTGGCCGCGGCGGGCCGCCCGTTGATGATCGTCGCGCAGACCAACGCGCAGGTCGACGACCTGGTGCTGCGGCTGGCCGAGAAGGACCCCGAGCTGCCTGTCGGCCGGCTGCACAGCAGCGAGCCCGGCGCGTACGACCCGGCGCTGGAGGACGTCCCCTCCGTCCGTACGGCCGCGAAGGTCGCCGACCTCAAGGGTCTCCCGATCGTCGTCGCCACCGCGGCGAAGTGGGCCTACACGAAGGTGGACGAGCCCTGGCCGCACGCGATCGTGGACGAGGCGTACCAAATGCGGTCGGACGCGCTGCTGACCGTGGCGGGGCTCTTCGAGCGGGCGCTGTTCGTCGGCGATCCGGGCCAGCTGGACCCGTTCAGCGTGGTGGGTGCCGACCAGTGGGCGGGTCTGTCGTACGACCCGTCGGCGAGCGCGGTCTCGACCCTCCTCGCGCACAATCCGGATCTCCCGCAGCACCGCCTGCCGGTCTCCTGGCGGCTGCCGGCCTCGGCGGCGCCCCTGGTGTCGCACGCGTTCTATCCGTACACCCCGTTCCGCAGCGGTACGGGCTACGGCGACCGGCGGCTGACGCTGGGCGTGCCGTCGGACGGCTCGGCGGTGGACCGGGTGGTGGACGAGGCGGCGGAGACCGGCTGGGGCCTGCTCGAACTGCCCGCGCGCCATACGCCGCGCACGGACCCCGAGGCGGTGCAGGCGGTGGCGCAGGTGGTGCGGCGGCTGCTGGACCGCGGCGGCGCGACGGTCAGCGAGCGCGGGCCGGACCCGGCGCCGCTGACCGCCGACCGGATCGCGGTCGGCACGGCGCACCGGGACCAGGCGGCGGCGGTGCGCGCCGCGCTGTCCGGGCTGGGCGTCACGGGCGTCGCGGTGGACACGGCGAACCGCCTCCAGGGCCGGGAGTTCGACGTCACGGTCGTCCTGCACCCGCTGTCCGGGCGCCCGGACGCGACGGCCTTCCACCTGGAGACGGGCCGCCTGTGCGTACTGGCCTCGCGGCACCGGCACGCGTGCATCGTGGTGTGCCGCGAGGGCGTGACACAACTGCTGGACGAGCACCCGTCCACGGAGCCGGTCCAGCTCGGCGTCACGGTCAAGTTCCCGGACGGCTGGGAGGCGAACCACGCGGTACTGGCACACCTGGCGGAACACCGGGTGCCGTGGCGGCCGTAGCGACCGTGGGCCCGGGTGCCGGGGCGGCCGTAGCGGCGGGGGTCCCGGCTGCAAGGGGCGTACTTGCGCGGCGCGGGACAATGGGACGCGGCACACGATTCTGGAGGTAGGTACATGTCCGAGCCGCAGTCGGCTCCCGATCCGCGCGGTGCGGCCCCCGCGCCCCGGCGCCTGAAACCGGCGCCGCTGCTGTTCGAGCCGCCCGAGGCCACGGCGGACCCCGAGCACTTCTTCGACCTGGAGTCGATCGAGGACCCCCGCGAGCTGCTGTCCCGCTCCACGGAGCTGGCGCTCGCCTTCCGCGCGGCGGCCGACCGGGCGACGGAGTTCCAGGCGATGGCGGCGGCGCAGCTCGCCGATCCGCGGCGGTTCGACCGGCTGCCGATGGCGGTGCTCGCGGAGCGGTCCGGCTGGACCGAGGACTACGCCCGCAAGATGGTGGAGTTCGGCCGCTCGCTCATGCGCGACGGCGGCACCCACCCGGACGAGGTCGGATAGACCGGCCCGACGAGGTCGGCCGGACCGACCCGAGGCGGCGGTGATCATGGGCCGTTGGCATATGCGGGTAGGAAGATACTCCGTCTCACTCTCCCGTGTCCCGTTTTCCGGCAATCCGCAGAAACGGAACCTCTGCTACCGGTAGACCTGACGTCATGAGTGACTGGCCCCAGCCCCCGGCCCCCGACCTCCACCTCGCGTCGTACGTCACGCTCGCCGGTGCCGACTGGCTCGCCTCGGCGAGTCCGCACCCCCGTCGGGTACACCACCTGTGGGCCACCCATCCCACGGTGCCGAGCGTGCTGCCCTGCGGCACGGTGTTCGACGTGATCAACGCCCCCGCCCTCTTCGGCCGCCGGATGGCCGACTGCTTATGGGCGGGCCCCGGCTCCGGACCGGTCGCCGTGCATCGCGGCCGGGTGCTGCTGTTCGCGGCCCGCGGCACCGCCCAGCGGCTGCCGGCGCTGCTCTCCTGGGAGGAGTGGGCGCGGTCGGTGCCGCCGCTGCTGTGCCACGGCACGGGGGACGCGGTGAGCATTCCGCCGCTGCACCCCTTCGCGCCCGCGCCGGACGCCCCGCCGCCGTCCTCGCGCTGGCTGGTCGCCCCGGATGTCCGCGATCCCTGGCTGCCCGGCCCGGACGTCCTGCTGTGGGCGTGCGTACGAGCGGCCCGCTCGGCCCCCTCGGAGAGCCCCGCCGCGCCCGACGCCGCACGCCCCGCCGCGCCGGACCCCGTACACCCGACCACGCCCGACCCCGAACGCCCCGCCACGTCCGGCGCCGGCGCCCGCCCCTGAGCGCCGCGCCCGAAGCACCCGCGCCAACCAAGTCGATCACCTGCTCGATCACCTGCGGCGAATCGATTTTTGCCCTCCCCGATCAGGGTGCTAAGGTTTTCCACGTCAGCAGGCGCCGCTAGCTCAGTTGGTTAGAGCAGCTGACTCTTAATCAGCGGGTCCGGGGTTCGAGTCCCTGGCGGCGCACAGACAGCGAAGGCCCTCACTCCGGTGAGGGCCTTCGTCGTGTGCCGGGACGGCCGGCGGCCGCGGGCTCACTCGCGCGTGATCCGGACCGTCCAGTCGCCCGCCACCGTCCGGCCCGTCACCGCCACCCGTACGCCATCCCCCGCGTCCAGGCTCTCGCCGACGTCCAGCGGCGCGTCCGCGAGCGGCGGGTGGACCGAGGCGCCCCAGCAGGCCGAGGAGTGCGGGTGGCCGTCGAGCACCTGCACCGGGCCCTCGCCCGAGGGCGTGGCGCTGCGGACGCGGTAGACGAGTACGCCCTCGCGGCAGATGCCCCGGTCGTTGCCGGTCGCGTCCCGCGCCTCCACCGCGATCGCGCTGCTCTCCCCGGTACGGGCGACGAGCAACCGCGACCGCTGCCGGTCACCGGGGCGTACGGGTGCGGAGAGGGGGTGCAGCGTGCGCACCGTGCTCCCGCTCCCGGGGATGCAGTCGACCTGGCGGTCGGCGAGCCAGCCGAGCTTCCACTTGTGCCAGGCGAAGGGCTCGGGGGCCATCCCGAACTGGCTGCCCATGAGGTCCCAGTCCCCCACATGGGTGTCCCAGTCGCCCATGCCGTCGGCCGGCCGGTGGTAGAGGTCCGGCAGGTCGAAGACGTGGCCGGTCTCGTGGGCGAGGACGTTGTGGTCCGGCGGGTTGTTCTCGAAGACGGTGACGAAGCGGTGCAGCGGGGCGCCGTCCGCCGTCAGCGGCTGGTCGAGGTTGACGACCTTGGTCGCGTCGGAGTCGACACCGGGCGCGTCCGGGTCGGCGACCAGGTAGACCATGTCGTACCGGCTGAAGTCCACCTCCGCGTCGGCCGCCGCCACCGCGTCGTCGAGGTAGGCGCTGCGCCCGGCGGCGTCCCAGTCGCGCTGTATCCCGTACGCGACGGACGTGCGCGGCATCTTCACCCAGTGCCGCTGGACGTGGGGGCGCAGCCGGAACCTGCCGTACGAGGCCGTCTCGAAGAAGCGGGTGGTGGCGGGGAAGTACTCGGTGGCCAGCCGGCGGGGCGCGACGCGCGGCCGCGCGTCGGGGAAGGACAGGAAGACCATGACGGCGTCGAGGCTGTGCAGCGGGCGCGCGTAGGTGCCGTTCCAGGAGTCCAGGCCCTCGGAGTGGTGGACGTCCGCGCGGGGCAGGGCGCAGGAGAGCGTGGCTTCGGAGGCGGTGGCGGGGGCGGCGACGATGGAGGTGGCGATCAGGGCGACCAGCGAGGTGGCGATCGCGGCGAACCGCCGCAGTCGTCCGCGGTCCACCCCCTGGAGTGTCTGGGAGTGCGGCACATCGACCTCCCGGAACGGATTCGGAACACCCCATCCACCCTGTGGTGGTTCGTCGGGGTTCGTCCTGTTCCATGGGGCCAGTTGAGTGACAGCTACACCCCGCTCCGTGATCACGGAACGTCACAATCGCTCGATCAGCAACGGTCGCCGAACAGACGCGCGCAGAAACCATCAAACATCCGTCATCGATGGCGATCGCCACGGTTGTGTTGCTGGCTAGGCCGTCCGGGAAACCTCTATGATCGCCACACTTACACCGCGGATTCCCCTTCCCCGAGACCGACCGACCGGACCAGCGCCAGCGGGAGCGAGCAGTGAGCGGACACTCCGACGGCACGAGCCGCGCCCCCGGAGCGACACTGCCCTCGGTCACGGAGGGTGAGGAAACGGCCAACGAATGCGACGGCGCCGCGCATACGGGCGCCGAGCACACCGCCGCACCGGACGACGCTCCCGGCACCACCCCCGGCACCGCCCTCGCCCCCCTCCACGTCTCCCCCGGCGGCTACCGCGCCGCCTTCGAGGCCGCCCGGCTGCCGATGGCCGTCCTCGGCCGCGACGGGCTGGTGACCGCCGCCAACCCCGCCTTCGGCGAGCTGCTGGGCAGGGACCCGCGCGCGCTGGTCACCGCCGCCGCCGCCGACCTCACCGACCTCGGCGGCGACCCGCACATCTGGACCGCGTACCGCGACGTGCTGGCCGGCCGCAGCGACCGGCTGCGCTGCACCCGCCGCCTGAAGCACCCCGAGGGCCACTCCCTCTGGGCCGAGGTGAGCGTCGAGCCGCTGCCCGGCGGGGACCGCGTCCTGCTCTCGGTCACGGACGTCAGCGACCGGCACGACCTGCAGGCCCGGCTGCGCCACCTCCAGATGCACGACCCGGTGACCCGGCTGCCCAACCGCGCCCTGTTCTTCGAGCGGCTGGCCGCCGCCCTGGAGTCGGCGACGTACGACCGGGGCGGCACGGGCCGGATCGGCCTGTGCTACCTCGACCTGGACGGCTTCAAGGCGGTCAACGACACGCTCGGGCACCGCGTCGGCGACCGGCTGCTGGGCGCCGTGGCGCAGCGGCTGGCCCACTGCGGCGAGCGCCCCTCCGGCCGGGCCGGGCGCGGCGGGCAGCTGGTGGCCCGGCTGGGCGGCGACGAGTTCGCGCTGCTGGTCGAGGACTCCACCGGTACCGAGCAGCTGGCCGACCTGGCGCAGTCCGTACTGGACGCGCTGCAGCGCCCCTTCGACCTGGCGGGCCAGCGGCTGTCGGTCTCGGCGAGCATCGGAGTGGTCGAGCGGGCCGCGGCCGGCACGACGGCGACGGGCCTGATGCAGGCCGCCGACACGACGCTGTACTGGGCCAAGGCGGACGGCAAGGCCCGCTGGACGCTCTTCGACCCGGAGCGCAACGCGCACCGCATGACCCGCCAGGCGCTCTCCAGCACGCTGCGCCCGGCCGTCGACCGCGGCGAGTTCACGCTGGAGTACCAGCCGCTGGTCGGGCTCGGCGACGGCCGGGCGCAGGGCGTGGAGGCGCTCGTACGGTGGCGGCACCCGCAGTTCGGGACACTTCCGCCGAATCGGTTCATCGGATTGGCGGAGGAGAACGGCGCGATCGTCGAGCTGGGCCGCTGGGTCCTGGAGCGCGCCTGCCACCAGGCGCGTGCCTGGCAGCTGGCCCGCCCCGAGGAGCCGCCGCTCTTCGTGAGCGTGAACGTGGCCGTCCGCCAGGTCTGGGACTCCGACCTGGTCGCGGACGTGGCCGGGATCCTTGCCGAGACCCGGCTGGCGCCCGAGCTGCTGCAGCTGGAGCTGACCGAGTCGGCCGTGATGGGCTCGGCGGGCCGCCCGCTGCAGGCCCTTCAGGCGCTCAGCGACATGGGCGTCCGGATCGCCATCGACGACTTCGGCACGGGCTACTCCAACCTGGCCTACCTCAGCCGGCTGCCCGTCTCCGTACTGAAGCTGGACGGCTCCTTCGTCCGCGGCTTCCGCTCCGAGGAGCATCCGAACCCGGCGGACGAGACGATCGTCGAGGCGCTGGTGGCGCTGGCGCACCGGCTGGGCCTGACGGTCACGGCGGAGTGCGTGGAGAACGCCGAGCAGGCCGAACGGCTGCGCCGCATCGGCTGCGACACCGGTCAGGGCTGGCTGTACGCCCGCCCGCTGCCGGCCGACCGGATCCCGGCGCTGCTCGCGGGGACCGGGGGCCCAGCAGAAAACACATAAGAAAGAGGGGAAGCGGGGCCGACAGGAGCTACCGCGCCCCCGCCGGCCCCGTCCCCCGTCAGGCGCCCCCGCCCGGCAGCCCGTACGCGTCCGCGATCAGCTCGTAGGAGCGGAGGCGGGCCGCGCCGCCGTGGGCGTTGGCGGTGATCATCAGCTCGTTGGCGCCGGTGCGCTTGGCGAGGTCGTCCAGGCCCTGGCGGACCGCGTCGGGCGTGCCGTACACGACGTTGCCGAGCCAGCTCTCGACGAAGTCCTCCTCGACCATGCTGTACGGGTGGTTCTCCGCCTCCTCCGGCGTGGGCACCAGGCCGGGGCGGCCGGTGCGCAGCCGGACCATGGACAGCGCCCCGGCCAGCACCTGCCGGCGGGCCTCCGCCTCGGTCTCGCTCGCCAGCGCGCCGACGCCGATCAGCGCGTACGGCTCGTCCAGCACGGCCGAGGGGCGGAAGGTCTCGCGGTACAGGTCCAGCGCGGGGATCGTGTTCTGCGCGGAGAAGTGGTGCGCGAAGGCGAACGGCAGGCCGAGCTGGGCGGCGAGGCGGGCGCTGAAGCCGGAGGAGCCGAGCAGCCAGACCGGCGGGCGGTGCGCGGACTGGACGCCGCCGGGCGAGGTGGCCTGGACGGGGCCCGGGACCGCGTGGATGCGGGCGTACGGGTGCCCGTCGGGGAAGTCGTCGTCCAGGAAGCGGATCAGCTCGGCGAGCTGCTGCGGGAAGTCGTCGGCGCCTTCGTTGAGCCGCTCGCTGCGGCGCAGCGCGGCGGCGGTGGCGCCGTCCGTGCCGGGCGCGCGGCCGAGGCCGAGGTCGACACGCCCTGGGGCCATCGCTTCGAGGGTGCCGAACTGCTCGGCGATCACCAGGGGCGCGTGGTTGGGCAGCATCACGCCGCCCGAGCCGAGCCGGATGGACTCGGTCTGCGCGGCCAGGTGGGCCAGGATGACGGCCGGCGAGGAGGAGGCGACGCCGGGCATGGAGTGGTGCTCGGCGACCCAGTAGCGGTGGTAGCCGCGGCGCTCGGCCGTCTGCGCGATGGCGGCGGCGGTGCGCAGCGCATCGGTGGCGGTGTTGCCTGCGCCGACGGTCAGCAGGTCCAGCACGGACAGCGGTACGGGCGCGGTGCCGTGCGCCGTGCCCCGGATCTCGTCGGTGCCGGGTGCGCCGGAGGCCCGGCCGGATTCGGGGGCCGGGCCCCGGCGCTCGTCGTGGTGGCCGCTCACGGTGCGGGTCCTCCTAGGTAGCGGGTCGTCCCCGCCACCAACCGGAGTACATCTCCGTTTATTCCCGCGCGTGGCCGGCCCCCGGTCAGCCCTCCCGCCGCGGCCCCGCGAAGAGGGTCCCCAGCTCCGGCCGGACGATCTCCCGGTCCAGCAGCCGCAGGCCCTCCCACACGGTGACCTGGTTGGCGGTGAGCACCGGCTTGCGCAGCGCCTCCTCCACGGCGGGGAGGTACGCGGCAGTGTGCAGCGCGGTGTCGGGCAGCAGGACCACCTCGGCGTCCGGATGGTCGCCCGTACGGGCGAGGTGCAGTACTTCCTCCAGGCCCCACGTGCCCACCTCGGCCGCGGTGATGATGCCGCTGCCGCGGGTCGAGACGACCTCCGTACCGGACGACTTCAGGAAGGCGTGGAAGTGCTCGGCCACGTCCTCCGGATAGGTCGCCGCGATGGCCACCCGCTCGGCACCCAGCGCCTGCACGGCCCGCGCGAACGCGAAGGAGGTACTGGAGGCGGGCAGCCCGGCGGTCGCCGACAGCTCCCGGACCTGCTCCTGCGCGCCCTCCCAGCCGAAGACGAAGCTGGCGCTCGTGCAGGCCCACACGACGGCCTCCGCACCCCGGTCCTTCAGGTCGGCGACCCCTGCGGCCAGCCGCGCCGCCGACCCCATTTCGAGCAGGGCGTCCACCCGGTGCGCGTCCTCACCGATGTCGGTGTGGACCAGCGGCAGCCGGACGCCGCCGCCCAGGAGGGACTCGATACGGGGGTAGTCGTCCTCGGCGGAGTAGCCGGGGTAGAGGAAGCCGACCGTGGCCATGCAGATCTCCCATACGTGGTGCGGATGCGGGTGTACGGAGCGACGTGCTGTTCAGCTGGCGTACGCGCCGGCGGCCAAAAGGCCGTCAGGCGTCGTACGTATCGTCCGGAAAGGGCGGGACGTCGAGCCCCTCGGCCGCTTCGGCCTCCGGAACCGCGGGCGGCCCTGCGAAGGCCGCCTCCGGCTCCGGCCGGTGCCGCGGCACGGCGTCCGGCGATCCGGACAGCGCCGCGGGGCCGCGTCTCGCGACGGGGTCGAGCAGCGCCTGATAAGGACCTACCGCGTGGCTGCCGATGGCGCGCAGCGCGCCCCACATGGTGACCTGGTTGGCCGACAGGACGGGCATCCGCAGCTCGGCCTCCAGCTGCGGGATCACGTCGTACGTCGGGAGGTTGGTGCAGCTGATGAAGAGCGCGTCGGTCGCGCCCACCACCGCCTGCCGCGCCATGTCGACGACGTCGCGGTACGGCACCTTCCAGATGTGCCGGGTCAGGCCCAGGTAGGCGCGGCCCGTGACCGTGATGCCCGCTTCGGCCAGATACTCCTCCAGAGAGTCGGTGACGGATTTGGTGTACGGCGTGACCAGGGCGACCCGCCGCGCGCCGATCTCGCACAGCGCGTCCAGCAGCGCCCCCGACGTGGTCATCGAGGGCACCTCACCGGCCTGCTGCATGGCGGCGCACATGGCGCGCTCGCCCGCCACGCCGCCGACGAAACTGCCCGAGGTGCAGGCATAGGACACCACCCGCGGGGCGACGGCGGACAGCGCCTGCACCGCCTCGCGGAGCGTTTCGTGTTCGCTGACGAGCCGGGCGAGGTCGAGCGAGACCTCGACGGGCACGAAAGGGGTGCGGGTGAGGTGGAGGGACACGTCGTCGGGTACCCAGCGCCACAGCTCGCGGTCGAGTGCGAAGTCGAAGGGCGCAACGACGCCCACACCGCATTGAGGCTGTGGGCCCCCGAGAAAAGAGACGTCCATGAATGGCCCCTAGAAGAACGAAGGGCTAGGCCATTGGCCAGGGATTGTGAAACTGCCGGCACAAGCCGGGACGTCGGGACAGAGCCGTTGTTGACACGGTAGATACGACTTCTTAGCGTGGTCAATCCTCGCATCTCAGGCATCTGTCGGCGCCTCTTTCATTTAACGGGGCACACGTTTCAGAACGGTTTCTGATCCATGACCGAAAACACCGTCCTTGTCCTCGGAACCGACCCGCCGCCGAAGCTCGACAGACTGTCCGGACGCGCCAAGGTGATCTTCGCGGACGAGATGACGCTGGCCGGCCAACTTCCTACCGCCGATGTGCTCTTGGCCTGGGATTTCACCTCCGACGCGATCCGCGACGCCTGGGCCGCCGGCGGCCCGCGGCCCGCCTGGGTGCACACCGCGAGCGCCGGCGTGGACCGGCTGCTGTGCCCCGGGCTGATCGAGGACGAGACCGTTGTGACCAATGCGCGGGGCGTTTTCGAGCAACCCATCGCGGAGTACGTCGCCGGTTTGGTGATCGCGATGGCCAAGGATTTTTATGGCAGTTGGGAACTCCAGCGGCAGCGGCGGTGGCAGCACAGGGAAACGCTCCGGGTGGCCGGATCGCGGGCCGTCGTGGTCGGTTCCGGGCCGATCGGGCGGGCCATCGGGCAGACCCTGAAAGCACTCGGGATCACGGTCGACCTGGTCGGACGCCGGGAGCGGACGGGTGATCCGCAGTTCGGACTGGTACATGCGAGCGACGCACTGGACGGGCTGCTGCCGACCGCCGACTGGGTGGTGTGCGCCGCTCCGCTCACCGAGGAGACCCGCGGCCTTTTCGACCGGCGGGCGTTCGGCCGGATGAAGGAATCGGCCCGCTTCGTGAACGTCGGGCGCGGCCCGATGGTGATCGAACAGGATCTGATCGAGGCGCTGCGCGGATGGAAGATCGCGGCCGCCGCGCTGGACGTCTTCCAGCAGGAGCCGCTGGACACGGACAGCCCGCTGTGGGACGTCCCGCACCTGATCGTCTCGCCGCACATGTGCGGGGACACCCTCGGCTGGCGGGACGCGCTCGCCGAGCAGTTCATGGACAACTACGACCGCTGGGCGGCCGGCGAGCCGCTGCTGAACGTCGTCGACAAGCGGCTGGGGTACGTGCCGGTGCAGTAAGCCCGCGCGTACGGCCTCCGCCGCGCCCGCCCGCGCCCCGGCCCGCCGGGGCGCATTCCGCGCACGCTCCACTCCCCCGATGGAGGGCTTGATGAACCGACTGGCGGATCTCACAGCACTGCGCCTCACGGCCGGCTACGCGGCCGGCGAGTTCACTCCCGTCGAGGCGGTGCGGTCCGCACTGGACCGGGCGGAGCGGGTGCAGCCGTACGTCAACGCCTTCACCCGGCTGGAGCCCGACGAGGCGCTGGCCGCCGCGAAGGAGTCCGGGGAGCGCTGGCGGGCCGGTACGCCGGCCGGGCCTCTGGACGGCGTACCGGTCACCGTGAAGGACATCATCCTGATGCGCGGCGGCCCGACCCTGCGCGGCTCGCGGACCGTGCGCGCGAACCAGGCGTGGGACGAGGACGCGCCCTCGGTCGCCCGGCTGCGGGAGCAGGGCGCGGTCTTCATCGGGAAGACCACGACGCCCGAGTTCGCCTGGAAGGGCGTCACCGACAGCCCCCTGCAGGGCGTCACGGGCAATCCGTACGACCCGCAGCGCACCGCGGGCGGCTCCAGCGGCGGGGGCGCGGCGGCCGTGGCGCTGGGCGCCGGGCCGCTGAGCCTGGGGACGGACGGCGGCGGCTCGGTCCGCATCCCCGCCTCCTTCTGCGGCGTCTTCGCGCTGAAGCCGACGTACGGACGGGTGCCGATGTATCCATCGAGCCCCTTCGGGACGCTGGCGCACGTCGGGCCGATGACGAAGGACGCGGCGGACGCGGCGCTGCTGATGGACGCGATCTCCGGCCCGGACTGGCGGGACTGGTCGCAGCTCGGCCCGGTGTCCGGCTCGTTCGTGGAGCAGCTGTCGGGGCCGGTGGCCGGGCTGCGGGTGGCGTACAGCCCGACGCTCGGCTGGGACGTCCCCGTACGGCCGGAGATCGCGACGGCGGTCCGGCGGGCCGTGGAGAAGCTGGCGGAGCTGGGCGCGCACGTGGAGGAGGTCGACCCGGGGATCGAGGACCCGGTGGAGGCGTTCCACACCCTGTGGTTCAGCGGGGCGGCGCGGGTCGTGCAGCCGCTCGGGGAGGAGGCGCGCGAGCTGCTGGAACCGGCGCTGCGCACGGTGTGCGAGCAGGGCGCGCGCTACAGCGCGCTGGACTACCTGGCGGCGGTGGACGTACGGATGGCGCTCGGCCGGCAGATGGGGCGGTTCCACGAGACGTACGACCTGCTGGTCACGCCGACCGAGCCGATCACGGCCTTCGAGGCGGGCGTGGAGGTGCCGAAGGGGTCGGGGCACGAGCGCTGGACGGGCTGGACGCCGTTCACGTACCCCTTCAACATGACGCAGCAGCCCGCCGCGACGCTGCCGTGCGGCGTGGACGGCGACGGGCTGCCGATCGGGGTGCAGCTGGTCGGCGCGCGGCACGCGGACGCGCTGGTACTGCGCGCCGCGCACGCCCTGTACGGGGCCGGGGTGGCGGACATCCCGGCCCCGGCGCTCATCGCCGCGCCCGGCGGGAGCTGAGCGTTAGAGCCTGGGTCTAAACCCCGGCCGGGCGCCCGCCGCCTGGCACGCACTCTCGCGGCGTTGCCGAACCGCCCACGTAGCTCCGCTACGAGGACGCTCCGGCGCCTTGCGATAGCACGCACCAGACGACGTTCGCTGATCCGACCAGGGTTTAGACCCAGGCTCTTACGCCCGGCGGAAGCTGAGCGTCTCGCCGAGCGCGCCGGCCCGCCAGAGGTCCTGGCAGGCGTCGGCCATCCGGTCCAGGCCGTCCACGACGGAGCCCCAGACGATGCCCGGGACCCAGCCCGCGTCGCCGTTGATCAGCAGGTTGTTGCGCTCGTAGAAGAGCGCGAGGTCGACGACGGTGGTGCGCTCGGCGTGCGCCGCCTTGGCGCCCTGCCGCTCGGCCGCCGCCTCGTATCCGTACGAGGAGGTAGCCAGCTGGGTGTCGGTGAAGGTGAAGTAGCACAGGTCGCCGGGGATCGGGGTGATCGTGGGGTTCTCCAGCGGCGGCTCCTCGGGGGCGAAGGGCGGCACCAGGGCGTAGATCTCGTTGCGGGCGTACTTGGCGTGGTAGACGTCGCCGCCGAGCGGGAGCGCGTCCCAGACGGCGGCGCAGGTGACGGGCGCGCGGTCGTCGAGCAGCTTCGCCGTACAGCGGACGCCGCGCTTGTCCAGGGAGACCTCGATGAATCGATCGGCCATGATGACCCCTCTTGGTTGATTACCATGCTTACCGGTCACTGCCGGTCATCGGTGACGTATCACCCGGCACCCCGAGCGTAGGGCGTCCCCGGACACTTCCCCGGGCAGCACGGGAGAAGTCATTTCCCTCCTGTCCCAACCACCCCACACATAGCCGCTGTTACGCCCATGTTTCCCCCGCAACTGCATGTAGGTCCCCTTCGGTACCGGAAACATCAAGGGCCGGAAACGATCGGCATAGCTCCGGCGGCTTCGGGTAGTCGCGCGCCCATGGCTCCACCAATGGGGAACACCAAAGAATCCGGGCGAAGTTCGGGAAGCGGCCTCCGCCGCCGCACGCTGCTCGCGGGGGTGGCGGCGCTCGGCGCGGCGGGCGCGATGGGCGCCACGAGCGGGTGCAGCCGGGTGTCGACGGCCGACACCGGTGACGGCGGGCACCTGCTGGAACAGCTGCGCGCCAAGGGCACCGTACGGCTGGGCCTAGCCGGCGAGCAGCCGTACGGCTACATCGGCAAGGACGGGAAGATGACCGGCTCGGCGCCGGCCATCGCCGAGCGGATCTTCAAGCGGCTGGGCGTGGCGAACGTACAGCCGTTCGCCACCGAATTCGGCTCGCTCATCACCGGGCTGAATTCCCTCCAGTTCGACGTCGTGGCCGCCGGGATGTACATCAATCCGGAACGATGTCAGCAGGTGATCTTCGCCGATCCCGAATACCAGATGCTCGATGCCTTCATCGTGCCGAAGGGGAATCCGAAGAACCTGCACTCCTACAAGGACATCGCCAAGGCCGGTGCCCATATGGCGACCGGCGTCGGCTATGCGGAGATCGGCTACGCCAAGGAGGCCGGGGTCAAGAACATCACGACCCTGCCCGACCAGCTGGCCGGCCTGCTCGCGGTCGAGCAGGGGCGCATCGACGTGTTCGTCGGCACCGCGGTGACCGTGCGGAACGTCGTGCGCGAGACCGAGACGACAAAGGCGGAGGCCACCCAGGAAGTCACGCCGTACGTGGACGGAAAGCCGGTCATCGACGTCGGCGGATTCGCCTTCCGCTCCCCGGAGACCCATCTCCGGGACGCCTTCAACCGCGAGCTGCACAAGATGAAGAAGAGCGGCGAACTCCTGGACGTCATGCGGCCCTTCGGGTTCACGAAGGACCAGATGACGACCATCACCGCTAAGGAGAAGTGCAAGCCATGAGCGAAATCAGCTGGGGTTTGTGGGAACTCCTCCTCCAGGGCGTCTGGATCACCGTCCAGCTGACGGTCTTCAGCGCCGCACTCGCCGCCGTGGTGGCCTTCGTCATCGGCCTGGCCCGGGCCCACCGGCTGTGGATCGTGCGCTTCCTGTCCGGCGCGTACTTCGAGATCTTCCGCGGCACGTCCGCGCTGATCCTGATGTTCTGGGTCTTCTTCGTACTCCCGATCGGCTTCGGGTGGCAGCTGGTCCCCATGTGGGCAGCCGTACTGGCCCTGGGCCTGAGCTACGGCGCGTACGGCTCGGAAGTCGTACGCGGCGCGGTCAATGCCGTGGCCCCTGCCCAGCGCGAGGCGGGCATCGCGCTCAGTTTCAGCCCCGCCCAGCAGCTGCGGAAGATCATCCTGCCGCAGGCGTGGCCGGAGATGGTCCCGCCGTTCAACAACCTGCTGATCGAGCTGCTCAAGGGCACGGCCCTGGTCTCGATCATGGGCGTGGCCGACATCGCCTTCGGCGCCTCGCTGGTACGCAACGCCACCGGCCAGAGCGCCCCCGTCTACACGATCATCCTGGTCATGTACTTCATCCTGGCGTTCCTGCTGACGCGCGGGATGCGGGTCGTGGAGCGGCACGCCAAGGCCGGGATCGGGAAGGCCCCCGAGAAGCGTGAGGGCCTGCGCAGCAAGCTGAGCGCCGCCCAGGTCGGCGACGTCACGCGCTCCGGCGCGGCCCCGGCGGGAGGTACGGGCCAGTGAACTGGAACTGGAACGCGGTCGGCGACTTCCTGCCGATGTTCTGGCACGGCCTGCTGGTCACCCTGGAGGCCCTGGCGCTCGGCTCGCTGATCGCCTTCGTCCTCGGGCTGTTCTGGGCCATGGCGCAGCGCTCCGAGCACGCCGTGGTGCGCTGGCCGGTGGTGGGGGTCACCGAGTTCATCCGTAACACCCCCCTACTCGTCCAGCTGTTCTTCCTCTACTACGTGCTGCCCGAGTGGGGGATCACGCTCTCGGCGCTGACCACCGGCGTGATCGGCCTCGGCCTGCACTACTCGACGTACACCGCCGAGGTCTACCGCGCCGGCATCGACGGCGTGCCGGTGGGCCAGTGGGAGGCGGCGACCGCGCTCAGCCTGCCGCGCTCGCGGACCTGGGGCGCGGTGATCCTGCCGCAGGCGATCCGCCGGGTCGTGCCGGCGCTGGGCAACTACGTCGTCGCGATGCTCAAGGACACGCCGATGATCTTCGTGATCGGGGTGCTGGAGATGCTGGGCGAGGCCCGCCAGTTCTCGTCCCAGACCTTCCAGACCATCGAGCCCTACACGGTCGTCGGCCTCGCCTTCATCGTCATCGCCTACCCGGCTTCCCTTCTTCTGCGAGCCCTGGAGCGTCGCCTTGTCCGCTGACATCACCCCCTCGAAAGAATCGGCCAACCCGGCGGTGGACGGCAGCGAGCTGATCCGCTTCGACCACGTCACCAAGCGCTTCGGTACCAATACGGTCCTGGACTCGCTGGACTTCACGGTCTCCTCGGGCAAGCACGTCACCCTCATCGGTCCTTCCGGGTCGGGCAAGACCACGATCCTGCGGCTGCTGATGACGCTGCTGAAGCCGGACGAGGGCACGATCAGGGTGGGCGGGGAGTACCTCACCCACGAACAGAAGAACGGGAAGCTCGTACCGGCCGGCGAGAAGCACACCCGCGAGGTGCGCAAGAACATCGGCATGGTCTTCCAGCAGTTCAACCTCTTCCCCAACATGAAGGTGCTGCGCAACGTCACCGAGGCGCCGGTGCACGTGCTGGGGATGTCCAAGGAGGCGGCCGAGGAGCGCGCCCACGAGCTGCTGGACCTGGTGGGCCTGACCGAGCACGTGGACAAGTACCCCACCCAGCTCTCCGGCGGTCAGCAGCAGCGGGTCGCCATCGCGCGCGCCCTGGCCATGCGGCCGCAGGTGCTGCTCCTGGACGAGGTCACCTCCGCGCTCGACCCGGAGCTGGTGGCCGGCGTGCTGGACGTGCTGCGGGACATCGCGCACACGACGGACATCACGATGCTGTGCGTGACGCACGAGATGAACTTCGCGCGGGACATCTCCGATGACGTCCTGATGTTCGACTCGGGCCGGGTCATCGAGTCCGGGCCGCCCGAGAAGATCTTCACGGAGCCGGAGCACGAGCGGACGCGGGAGTTCCTGAGCGCGGTGCTCTGATCCCCCCCGGCGCGCCGGACAGGAGGAGCGGCCCGCCGCCCCACGACGGGGCGGCGGGCCGTTTCTCTGCCCCGGGTCGTGCCGTGGGCATATGCCATGGTGGTGAATCGCTGAACAGAAGCACCCCGAACGACGATTTTCACTCAAGGCCCCCTCCTGTAAGCCCGGTTGGCGGCTATCGTGGTACGAGCCCCGCCACCCGGTAAGGCCGCGCGACGCACGATGTCCGTGACGGGCGGCGACGGTGACGATGCAAACGGTCACAACCTGCTAGGGGGACACCGTGGCGCCGACGTACGAGCCCACCGCGCCTTACCACTCGGTGCGCTATGCACTCCGTGTGCTCGAAACGGTTTCCCGGCACCCCACCGGCACGACCGACGCGCAGATAGCGCGGGAGACCGGTCTGGCCGCCGGCCATCTCACACACATGCTGGCGATGCTGCGCCGCGAGGGCTATCTCGACCAGCTGTCCGACGGCGCGTATGTGGTCGGGGAGTCCCTGTCGCTGCTCGGCGGCGGCGTCGACCGCGCCCAGGCGCTCAACGACAAGCTGCAGACCTCGCTGGACGAGCTGCGCGACTCCGTCGGCGCCGCGGTCTACATCAGCCGCTACATCGACGGCGAGGTGCGCATCCTGCACTACGCCGACGGCCCGCAGGCCCCCAAGGTCAACGAATGGGCGGAGTTCCACCGCACGGCGCACGCGAGCGCGATGGGCAAGTGCCTGCTCGCCCAGCTCGACCACGACGGCCGGCGGGACCACCTCTCGCGGCACAAGACCGCCCGGCTCACCTCCCGGACGATCACCAACGAGAAGGTGCTCTTCCACAAGCTCGACAGCCAGCCGGCCTCCGTCCCCGTCCTGGACCTCCAGGAGTACGCCGTCGGCACGGTCTGCGCGGCCGTCCCGATCACGGCCGGCGCGACGGTGGGCTGCCTCGCGCTGTCGATGCCGCTGGAGCACGCCCACCGGCTGCGCAAGGCCGCCGACACGCTGAACCGCAGGGCGGCTCCGGTCCTGCTGTCGCTGGCGCTCTGACCTGCTGCCGGGCGCGTGAGCTCCCGACAGCAGGGGCCCGCGGTGTGGCTGGGGCCACACGGTCAGGAGCACCCCCGAGGAGCGGGTAGTATTTACGTCGTCAGCAGGCGCCGTTAGCTCAGTTGGTTAGAGCAGCTGACTCTTAATCAGCGGGTCCGGGGTTCGAGTCCCTGACGGCGCACAGACAGCGAAGGCCCTCACTCCGGTGAGGGCCTTCGTCGTGTGCCGGGACGGCCGGCGGTCTGCCGTTACGACAGGTTCACGTCGGCGCAGGAGTAGAAGGCGTTGCCGGTGTCGGCGATGTTCCAGACGCCGAGGATGATGTGCCGGCCGTGGTGGCCGGTGGGGACGGTGCCCTGCTGGCTCCAGGTCTCCGGCGGCTGCTTGCCGCCCATCGGCACCGTCATGAAGGGCTGCGACTCCAGCGCGGCACGGGTGAGCGGCTTGCTCGGGTCGTAGCCCTCCTTGGTGATGTAGTACCGGAAGTCCGTCGTGGCGTGCCGGGCGGTCATCTTCCAGCTGAAGGTGAAGCCCTGCCCCGCCTTGAGGGCGGTCGCGGGCCACTGGCCGCCGCGCGGGTCGTCCAGCTCGGCGAACGAGGAGTTGCCGCCGGCACAGATCTTGCCGTCGGCGGGGCCCGCGGCCGGGAAGCCCTTCGGGCCCTCGACGCTCTGCGGCTCCCACTGGATGGCGCCGCAGTTCTTGACGGTGCCGGCGGCGCACAGCGACTGCCGGCTCGGGGGCTGGGTGCCGTACCCGTGGCTGGAGGCGCTGCCCGTGGCGAGCAGGGAGGCGCCGGCTATGCCGAGGGTGATCACGGCGACGCTGATCTTCTTGCGCATGCTTCGCTCCTGAACGTGGGGGAGGTTCGGTGAGAGCCGTGCACTGCGGTCTAGACCAAGTCGCAGCGTAATGACGCCTGTTGCACTTGTCCAGACCAATTGCCCACCTGCTCGTCACCCGTGCCCCGCCGCCCGTTCAGGCGGCCGCAAGGTGCGGACCCGGACCCTCAGTTCCGCTCCGCGAAGAGCCGGGCGAGGTGCGCGTCCAGATCGAGGAAGCGGCCCTCCTCCCCCGGCGGCACCACCTCCGCCGTCGCCCGCACCCAGGCCGCCAGGTCCGTCGCCTCGGCCGTCAGCGCGCACGCGCTCCCGGCGGCCCACAGCTCGATGTGCACCCGGCGGAGCCCGACCGCGTCCCGGAACGGCCGCATCCGCACATCTCCCTCACCCGCCGGGCCGCGCAGCCCGGCGAGCAGCAGCTCCCGTGAGAACACCCAGGTCGTGACCGTACGGCCCTGGCTGACGAAGGCGACGCGCACCTCGTACGGGCGGTCGCTGCGGTAGCTGAACCGGCCCGCCACCGGGACGACGGTGTCCGGGCCGAGCAGCAGCTGCAGTTCGAGGGTGCGGGTCGTGGCGGCCACCACGGCGCCTCACTCCTGCGCCGCCGCGCTGCCGCGGGCGGTGTAGAACGCCACGGTCAGGTCCTTGACCAGCGCCTTGCGTTCGTAGTCGTCCAGCTCCACCAGCCCCCGGGTGGTGAGCCGCCGTACCGTGTCGTCCACCGCGTCCACCACCGAGGTCAGCACGGTGTCGCGGTGCCGGGCGTCGATCGCGGCGATCTGCCGGCGGTGCATGGCGGCCGCCACCTCCGGCGCGTACTCGATGCGGGTGGGCTGCGCGGAGAACACCTCGATGCCCACCGGGCGGCAGTCGGCGGCGAGCTGCGCCGTCAGCGCGTCGCCCACCGCGTCGGCGTCCCGCAGGCTCGGCGACTCCTCGTGAAAGGCGTCGGCGGGCAGCCGGCCGAGTACCCGCGCGGTGCCCGCCTCCACCTGTTCGCGCAGGTAGCTGAGGTGATCGTCGACCGCGTACCGGGCCCGCGCGGCGTCCACGACCCGCCAGACCACCAGCACCACGGCCCGCAGCTGCACCCCGGCCGCGTCCACCGCCGGCATCGGCTCGCTGCGCCAGTGCCGCAGCCGCACGTCCACCCGGCGGCGGCGCAGCACGGGGCTGATCCACACCAGGCCGGTGCGCCGGACGGTGCCGCGGTAGCGCCCGAAGAGGCTGAGCACCCAGGCGCCGCCGACCCGGCCGCGGGCCAGCCCGCCGAGCGCGAAGAGCGTGGCCGCGCAGCCCAGTACGAGCAGTGCCAGGTCGCGGGGCGGCAGCGGCGTACGGGCGCGGGCGGGCAGTCGCAGCAGGCGTACGGCCTGGTCGGGCAGCATCCCGTGCCACCACAGCAGCGCCCCGCAGCACGCGGCGGCGAGCAGCCCGGCGCACAGCGCGTACCCGCCGGGGAGGGAGGGGCCGCGCCGCTCGGTGAGGTCCGGGTCCGCCGCGGGGGCGCGCCGGCTGCCGGGCCGTACGGACGCGGGGCGGCCCGGGCCGGTCTCCCCGTCGGGCGCGGCGGCCGGCGAGGTCACCCGGCTGCCGGCGTCGACCACGCCGAGGGCGTCGGTCAGCACCGCGCGCTCGGCGGTGTCGAGCAGCTCCTCGGCGGCCTCGATGCCGGCCGTCGGCGGCAGGCCCTGCGGCCCCGGGTCCGGTTCGGGCTCCGGCGCGGGCTCGGGTTCGGGCCTCGGTACGGGCGCCGGGTCGGGGATCGGCTCCGAGGCGGCCGCCCAGTACGGGGCGGGGGGTGGGCCGGTGGGTACCGGGCCGGCGGAGTCCGTGGGGACCTGCCCCGAGCCCGTCGGCGCGGGTCCGGCCGCGACGCCGAATTCGTCCACGAAGGGCAGTCCCGTGTCCGGGTCCATCAGGGGGACCATCCGCGGCGCCGGTCCGTAGCCCTCGGCCCCCGCTGTGTATCCCGGCTCCGCCGGGAACGCGGTCTCCGGCTGTCCGCTGTCCGTTCTGCCTGCCATGAAGTGCTCCGTCTGCTCCGTCATAGGAAGAGTCGCCGCCAGGTCTCGGGGCCCGGGTAGCCGTCCGCTTCGGCGCCGCGCCAGCCCTGCGCGCGCTGGAACGCCTCGACGTTCCGGCGGTCCGCCTCCGACCAGCGCGGTCCGGGGCCCGAGGTGTAGTGCTTGCCGTAGCCCTTCTGTACGAGCTGCCGGCCGAGCCGGGTCACGTGGCTGCCGGACTGACCGGGCCGGAAGTGCCGGACGCCGGGGAAGCCGCCCGCCTTGCCGCCGGCCGCGTGGCCGCCGATGTTCCGGCCCTTGCCGCCGGAGAGGTACGCCCAGGTGTCCGGCCCGGGAAGGCCGTCGGCCTCCGCGCCGCGCCACCCCTGGGCGCGCTGGAAGGCCCGGGTGGCCTCGCGGTCCGCCGAACTCCAGCGCGGTCCGGGCCCCGCGCGGTAGAACGCGCCGCCGCCGCGGGCCACCAGCAGCCGCCCGAGCTCGGTCACCCACGCGTTGTGGGCGCCGGGCCCGAAGTGCCCCAGGCCGGGAAAGGCGGACGAGAAACCGTCCGGGAGCCCGCCCTCGGGAAGCCCGCCGTCGGGCAGACCGCCGTCCGGAAGACCGCCGTCGGGGACTCCGCTGTCGATCAGGTTCCGGTAGCGATAGGGCACATATTTGTCGGCGTTGCTCCAGTAGGCGTACGGGGTGACCTTCTTGCGGGCGTGCTGCGGAGCCAGTTCGTACGCGACGTACTTCTTCCGGGAGGCGTCCGCCCAGCCGCCGAAGACGGTCACGTGCGACCCTGCCGAGGGGTTCCCCGTGTTGTGGTACAGCAGGATGTCGCCGGGCCGCAGCGCGTCCTTCGTTATCCGCACGGCGTACCGGCTGAGCGATCCGGTCCACTGGTTGCTGCCCAGCCCCCAGGCCATCGAGACGAAGCCCGAGCAGTCCTCGCGGTAGCCGTCGGACCAGTAGCCGTTCATGTTGTACGGCACCCGGGCCGCGATCCACGCCTTCGCCCGCGCGATGATCGCCGCGCGCGTGGTGCCGCGCGGCTCCTCGGCGGGCCGCGCGCGTCCGCTGCCCGCACCGCCGTACAAGCCGCTGACCCGGCCCTGCGCGCCCGGCGTCGCCTGCGGGGCCGGGGCCGGTCCCGTGTCGGCCGCCGCGCTGCCGGCCGGGCCGGCCGCGGGACGGCCGTCCTCCGTCGCCGGGAGGACACCGGCGGCCGGGGTGGCCAGGACCGTACCGGCCGCGGCCGCCAGTACGAGTGCGCGGCGGGCGCCGTGCGCGGCGGGGTGGCCGCCGTCCCTGAGTCGCGCCGTGTGCGCGAGGGTCCGCCGCTGCTGGGCACAGCCCGCGCAGGGGCAGTCGTCCGCGGGCTCGAATTCGACGAACACCGGCACCGTCATTCCCGTTCCCCTTCCGGCCACTGCTGTCTCATTGGCCTCACACCGGCACAGCTTCTCAACTACCGGCACATACCGCATGCTGACGGGGCAACTGATGACCTTGTGCACGGAAACCCTCTTCCCCGGAGCAAAACCGGCGAACCGTCGGGCGAAATCGCGTCAATGAGTCCCGGCGGGGGAATGCGACACGCGGGAGAAAAGCCGGTCGGCACCCATACCGGCAGGAGTGTCACACCTCACACATTCGGCGGGTCGCCGGACGGCCTTCCGCGGTCCGGAGCACCCCTGGTGTTCGTGTAGAGTTTTCCAGGTCAGCGCGCGCCGCTAGCTCAGTTGGTTAGAGCAGCTGACTCTTAATCAGCGGGTCCGGGGTTCGAGTCCCTGGCGGCGCACGTAGGACCGAGGCCCCCTCGTCACGACGAGGGGGCCTCGGCCATTTTTTACGGCTCCCTTGCGCGGGACCGCGGGGAAGTGCTGGTCAAAACGGTGGGCCGGGGTGCAGAGTCACGGGATGGCGAGGGACATCCAGGAGCGCATCAAGAGGCTGATCATCGACGGGCGGCTGCCGTCCGGGGCGTCCCTGCCGACCGAGCCGGAGCTGATGGAGCTGCTCGGGGTCAGCCGGAACTCCGTGCGCGAGGCGCTGAAGGCGCTGCAGGCGATGGGCATCGTGGAGATCCGGCACGGCTTCGGCACCTACGTCGGGCCGATGTCGATGGCCCCGATGATCGAGGGCCTGACCTTCCGCACGGTGGCCGGGCACTACCGGGGCGAGGACAGCCTGCTGCAGCTGCTGGAGCTGCGCGAGGCGGTGGAGACCGGGCTGATCGCGCGGCTGGCGGGGCGGGTGCCCGCCGCCGACCTGGCCGAGCTGGACGCGATCGTGGCGCGGATGCGGGCGGAGGCGGCGGCCGGCGGCGTCCGGGCCGAGACCGACCGGGCTTTCCACGCCACGCTCCATCGCGGCCTGGAGAACCTCCTGCTCAGCGAGGTGCTGGAGGCGTTCTGGGACGCCTTCCACCGAGTGCGCACCGATCTCGTCGCGGCGCACGCCGACCCGGAGACCACGGTGCGCCAGCACGAGGAGATCCTGGCGGCGGTACGCGACGGTGACGGGCCCCGCGCCGAGCGGGCGGTCCGCGACCACTTCGACAACATCCGCCACAGGCTGCGGAGTTCCGGCGAACGGTGACGCGCTCCGCCTGAAGAAGAGGGCGCACGGACCGCCGCGCACTACCCCGAGTCCACCGATACGCCCACACCTCCCGTAAGCACGCATTCCGCCCTTGCGATCATGAAGGCCGGTTAGGGACCCTGACGTGACGGATGGGTCGAACATGGCCTTGACGAGCACATGGGGACGAACCACCGGCTGCGCCGAACGAGGGGTTGGGGAACTCTGCGCGCTGCCCTGCCGGTGGAGCACGACCGGGCAACCGGAAGGCGGACGGCACACGTCTGAGTACGTGGGCGGCCGAGACCACAGGGCCGAGCCGGTCGAGGGGGACCGAAGGCTCGGGACGAGAGCACACGGACACGCAGCCAGTACTGCGTGCGGGGGGATGGAGTCATGACGTCGACGCCTACCGGCGCCCGGCAGGAACACCAGTACGACCCGTCCGCGACGACGCGATTACGCCTGCCGCGCCAGTACCGCCGGCGCCCGCAGCAGCCCGCGCCGCTGCCGCGGTACGACTACGAGCACTACAGCCGGCTCGCCGGTCCGCTGACGCAGCCCGAGCCCGGCAAGCCGTACAAGGTCCGGTACCGCAGCCTGCTCGCCGACGAGCCGCACCGGGTGCGCGCGGCCCTGCTGCTCGGCGCGGCCCCGCTGGTCTCCCTCGGGCTCCTCGCCTGGCTGCTGCAGCCCGACCACTGGACCCACCGCGACTACCCGCAGTTCGCCTTCCTCCCCGTCCTCGACGTCGTCATGCTCGTCTCGATCGGCCTGATCGAGTTCTTCCGCTGTCTGAACGTCCTCTCCAACGCCCACGCCACCCTCGTCGCGCGCGACCCCGTACCGGTCGTCCCCGAGAACGGCACCCGCGTCGCCTTCCTCACCTCCTTCGTGCCCGGCAAGGAGCCGCTGGACATGGTGACGAAGACGCTGGAGGCCGCGGTCCGGGTGCGGCACCGCGGCGTGGTGCACGTCTGGCTGCTGGACGAGGGCGACGACCCGGCCGTCAGAGAGGTCTGCGCGAGACTCGGGGTGCGGCACTTCACCCGGCACGGCATACCGGAGTGGAACCGCGCCAAGGGCCCGCACCGCGCGAGAACGAAGCACGGCAACTACAACGCCTGGCTGCAGGCCCACGGCGACGACTACGACTTCTTCGCCTCGGTCGACACCGACCACGTGCCGCTGCCCAACTACCTGGAGCGGATGCTCGGTTACTTCCGCGACGAGAACGTCGGCTTCGTCATCGGCCCCCAGGTCTACGGCAACTACGACACGTTCGTCACCAAGGCCGCCGAGTCGCAGCAGTTCCTCTTCCACGCGCTGATCCAGCGGGCCGGCAACCGCTACGGCGCCCCCATGTTCGTCGGCACCTCCAACGCCGTGCGCATCACGGCCCTCAAGCAGATCGGCGGGCTGTACGACTCGATCACCGAGGACATGGCCACGGGCTTCGAGATGCACCGCCACCGGAATCCGGCCACGGGCAAGAAGTGGCGCTCGGTCTACACCCCCGACGTGCTCGCCGTCGGCGAGGGCCCGACCGCCTGGACGGACTTCTTCACCCAGCAGCTGCGCTGGTCGCGCGGTACGTACGAAACGCTGCTCAAGCAGTTCTGGAAGGCGCCCTTCACGCTGTCCCCCGGCCGCCTCTTCAACTACACCATGATGGTCATCTTCTACCCGATGTCCGCGCTGAACTGGATACTCGCCGCCCTCAGCTGCGCGCTCTTCCTCGGGCTCGGCGCCTCCGGCGTCCAGATCGACCCGGCCGTGTGGATGATGCTCTACGGCAACGCCTCGGCGCTCCAGATCGGCCTGTACGTGTGGAACCGCCGGCACAACGTCTCCCCCCACGAGCCGGAGGGCTCCGGCGGCGTGGCCGGCATGGCGATGTCCGCGCTCTCCGCGCCGATCTACGCCCGCGCGCTGTTCGACGCGGCGCTGCGCCGCAAGAGCAGGTTCGTGGTGACCCCCAAGGGCGATTCGTCCAGCCCCGACACCCTCCTCGGGACCTTCCGGATCCACCTGTTCTTCCTCCTGGTCTTCGGCGCCTCGCTGACCGCCTCCTTCTTCTTCGGCCACGCCCATCCGGCAATGATCGTCTGGGCCGTGCTGGCCCTGCTGGTCTGCTGCGCGCCGATCGTCCTCTGGCGCTGGTCGCTGCGCCGGGAGGCGCGGCACAAGCGGCAGGAGCGGCGGCAGCCCGTACCGCGCCCGTCGTCGGCCGGTGGGGCCGCGACGGCCGGCGGGGCCGAGGCCGGAGCCACTGAAGAGCAGACCGCGCAGACCGCGCAGATTCCCGTGGGGGGAACCAACCGATGAAATACCGACCGAGCCGCCGCACCCGCCGATTGGGAATGGCGTCGGTGGTGGTGATCGCCCTGGCCGCCATGAACGGCCCGGCGGTGTACGGCTTCGCCTCGGAGCAGTACCACTCGTACAAGATCAACCGGCCGGAGTACAAGCAGCGCAACGGCCACTGGGACGTGCTGGACGTCCCGGCCGAGTACAGGATCAATACGATCCACGCGGCCCTGCTGCACACCGGCAAGGTCCTGCTGGTCGCCGGCTCCGGCAACAACGCGGCGAACTTCAAGGCCAAGTCCTTCCGCACGGTCCTGTGGGACCCGGCGAAGAACACCTTCAAGAACATCGCCACGCCCACCGACCTGTTCTGCTCCGGCCACACCCAGCTGCCGGACGGCAAGCTGCTGGTGGCGGGCGGTACGCAGCGCTACGAGACCCTCAAGGGCGATGTGAAGAAGGCCGGCGGCCTGATGATCATCTACAACGAGGACCCGGACGGCCCGAAGACCTTCCCCGCCGGCACGCTCTTCACGGGCAAGGAGAACGGCAAAACGTTCGTCTCCAAGGACCCGATCGTGGTGCCGCGGGCGAAGAAGATCAAGGACAAGGCCACCGGGAAGGTGCGGGTCGAGCACAGCGAGGCCCGGGTCTACGTCGAGGCGCGCAAGCAGGGCCGCCAGTACGCCACGGGCGCCCAGGACAACTACCGCATCCACGGCCTGACCGGCGCGGACGCCCGGAACTTCTACGGCATCGCGCAGAAGCTGTCCTTCGACAAGAAGGACTTCCAGGGGATCAAGGACTCCTTCGAGTTCGACCCGGTCGCCGAGCGGTACATCCGCGTCGACCCGATGAACGAGGCGCGCTGGTATCCGACGCTGACCTCGCTGGACGACGGCAAGGTCCTCTCCGTCTCCGGCCTGGACGACATCGGCCAGGTCGTCCCCGGGAAGAACGAGCTGTACGACCCGAAGAGCAAGAAGTGGACCTACCTGCCGAAGCAGCGGTTCTTCCCGACCTACCCGACGCTCTTCCTCTCCGGCAGGGGCCAGGTCTTCTACACCGGCTCCAACGCCGGGTACGGCCCGGACAACAAGGGCCGCACACCCGGGATCTGGGACCTGAAGAGCAACAAGTTCCGGGCGGTCCCCGGGATGAGCGATCCGGACATCCTGGAGACCTCCATGTCCGTGCTGCTGCCGCCCGCGCAGGACCAGCGGTACATGGTCCTCGGCGGCGGCGGGGTCGGCGAGGACCCGCGCGCCACGGACAAGACCCGCATCGTGGACCTGACCGAGCCGAAGCCGCGCTTCCAGGACGGCCCCGACCTGTACGCGAAGACCCGCTATCCGAGCAGCGTGATCATGCCGGACGACACCGTGCTGACCACCAACGGCTCCGGCGACTACCGCGGCCGCAGCGACTCCAACATCCTGGCGGCCGAGCTGTACGACCCGGCGAAGAACACGGCACGCCGCGTCGCCGACCCCCTGGTGGGCCGCAACTACCACTCCGGCGCGCTGCTGCTCCCCGACGGCCGGGTGATGACCTTCGGCTCGGACTCGCTCTTCGGCGACAAGGACAACACCCGGCCGGCCGTCTTCCAGCAGCAGATCGACCTCTACACCCCGCCCTACCTCTTCCAGGGCTCTCGCCCCGGCCTCGAGGCCAAGGGCCCCACGACCGTGCAGCTCGGCGGCACGGCGACGTTCGGCACGTCCCACAGCTCCGCCCTGAAGAAGCTGCGGCTGATCAGGCCCGGCTCGTTCACCCACGTCACCAACGTCGAACAGCGCTCCATCGCGCTGGACTTCACGACGAAGGGCGACTCGGTGACCGTGACCCTGCCCAAGGACCCGGCCCTGGTCCCGCCCGGCTGGTACATGCTCACCGCCGTCGACGACGAGGGCACGCCGTCGAAGGCGGTGTGGGTGAAGGTGCCCGCCGCCGGCAAGCCCTAGCGACGCGTACGGACGGAGGGGGCGCCCCGTTCCCGGGCGCCCCCTCAGCTTCACTGCTTCGCGTTGCGGGCAAGCGCCAGCGCGTACGACGGCCACCACGCGCCCGCCTTCGGGCCGCCCTTGCACGGGCCGTCCGACTCCCCCGGCCGCTTGATCCACAGGTAGGCGTCCACCAGCCCGTCGTCGGTCCGGACGGTCGGCGGCTCGCCCAGTGCCCGGCCCCGCGGGTTGCACCAGTTCTCCGGGTCATCGCCGCCCGGCGCCGGGCCGTTGCCGTTCCGGCTGGTGTCGATGACGAAGTGCTTGCCGCCCACCATCGCGGAGAGCCGCTTGCCGTACTTCTCGTTCTCCTCGGTGGTCTGGTAGTTGGAGATGTTCAGCGCGAAGCCGTCGGCGCGGTCGATGCCGGCCCGCTTCAGGGGCTCCACCATCCGCCCCGGGTCCTTGATCCAATGCGGGTTGCCCGCGTCGAGGTAGACCTTGGTGTGCGGCAGCGCCTTGAGCTTGCCGACGGCCTCGGTCAGCAGCGCGTACCGCTCCTCGTGGAATTTCTCCGGCGTGCACTCGTCCTCGATGTGCGGCAGCGCGTCCGGCTCCAGGATCACCGTCGTCGCGCGGTCGCCGATGCCGTTGACCACGCCCTCCAGCCAGGCGCGATACGCGTCGCCGTCGGCGGCGCCGCCCTTGGAGTAGCTGCCGCAGTCGCGGTGCGGGATGTTGTAGAGCACCAGCAGCGCGTCCCGGTCGGCCTTCGCGGCCGCCTCGGTGAAGCCGCGGGCCTCGCCCTGCGGGTCGTCGACGCCGATCCACTCCGCGACGGGCTGCCCCGCGATGCGGTCGATCAGCCCGGCGTCGTCCTGCTTGCCGTCCTTGCGGTACGCGGCCGCCTGCCGGGCCGCCTTGCCGTCCGGGTTGACCCAGTACGGCACCGTGGCCCTGGGCCGCTGCTTCGGCGGGCCGCCGCCCGAGCCGGAGCCGTCGGACGAGGAACATCCGGCCAGCGCCCCGGCCGCCAGCAGCAGCGCCGCGAGCGCCGGTGGCGCAACCCTTGTGACGCGGTGGTCACCGCGCCGTCCACTCGAAGTCCCCCCGGACCCCGGTACTTCGCCGTACATCCACTCCCCCCTCGGAGCACGGAACTTGGCCGGTCGCAGCAATCCTGGCACACCCGTGTGCACCGGCGACGGCCCGTGGGCAACCTGTTACAGCCCGCTGCCAACGCCCTCTATGCGGAGGGCGCGCAGGCGTTCTAAAGTGTGGGTCTGGCCCTGGCCCCCGGCCTGGAACGCGCACTTCATGGCGCCTCCCGCCGACGGCAGGGCAACTCCCGCAGTCCTGAATCGCGGCGGTCGAGGACCGGTCGGCCGGCGGTTCAGGGGGGAGCGAGCCGTCGGCCCGGCCGGGCGATCCCATGCCGTGTGCGTGCCGCACTCCGCTCACCTCCTCAGGGACCGCTGACCGCGGTCAGATAGGCCGAGACGACGATCCGGTCGTCGCTGACGAGGCGCAGTTCGGCACGGCCGCGTTCGTGCGCGCCGGTGATCCGCCCGGCGTCGAACCGCGTGGGCGCGTACTCCTGTACGTCCTCCACGGTGAACTCCGCGATGCCGCCGTCCGACCGGGCCACCCGCACGGTCTCCCCGGCGCGGACCTCGCCCAGCCCGGCGAAGACGCCGCGCCCCGGACCCGCCGCACCGTGCCCGGCCAGCACCGCCACACCCGGCCGGCCCGGCTGCGGCCCGGCCGCGTCCCAGGCCACGGCGCCCGGCGTCCGGGCCGGTGGCGCCAGTACACCGTCCCGTACGCCGTCCCGCGTCTGCGCGGCGACCGGCACCACGTCCGCGTGGGCCGTGCCCAGCGCGCCGATGCCGATCGCGGTGGGCCGGGCGGCGGGCAGCGGGGCGTGTGCCCGCGGGAGTTCCTGGAGGAGGGGGCGGCCCACGGCGGCGACGTCGCCGGTGGTGGCGGCGCCCGGCAGCGCTCCGTCGGCAGGGCCGCGCCCCCATACCCACAGCCCGAGGAGCAGCAGCGCCCAGGCCACGCCGGTCAGCAGCCGGCCGTATCCGCCCAGCGCGGACAGGCCCTCATTCGGCATCACCGCCACCCCGCTTCCGCAGCACGTGCACGATGCGGCCGATCACGACGAGGGCCACGCCGCCGGCCACCACCAGGCCCGCGGACCGGCCCGAGTTCATGCCGCCCTCCGACTTCCGGCCCGCCGTCGGGGGCGCGTACGCGGCGGGTACCGGCGCGGCGGGCGCGGCGGCCCGCGCCGTCACCCCCGCGGTGGCGGCGACCGGCCCGGACTGCCCGTCGAGCCGGCCCGCGGGGTGCGCGGTGCCGGCGAGGACCACGCAGGCGGTGAAGGCCGTGCAGGTACAGGCGGTGAAACGCGGTGGGCGCATGGTGAACCTCCGGATACTTCGAAGGTCCGCCAGGCGGCCGCGGTCCGCATCCCGAGCGGCGCGTCGCTTGCGCCGCCGGGGTGACGGGACGCTCGGCTGTCACCCCTGATGCGCGCGTGCAGGAGTGCATAGCATGGCGCCCATGACAGAGCGCAAGCCGATCGAATCCTGGCTCACCGACATGGATGGCGTGCTGATGCACGAGGGCATCCCCGTCCCCGGAGCCGACGCCTTCATCAAGAAGCTGCGCGACGCCGGTCGCCCCTTCCTGGTGCTCACCAACAATTCGATCTACACGGCCCGGGACCTGCACGTCCGGCTGAGCCGGATCGGGCTGGAGGTGCCGGTGGAGAACATCTGGACCTCGGCGCTCGCCACCGCCAAGTTCCTGGACACCCAGCACCCCGGCGGCACCGCCTATGTGATCGGCGAGGCCGGGCTGACCACCGCTCTGCACGATGCGGGTTACGTCCTGTCCGACCACGACCCGGATTTCGTCATCCTGGGCGAGACGCGTACGTATTCGTTCGAGGCGCTGACCAAGGCGATCCGGCTGATCAACGACGGCGCGCGGTTCATCGCGACCAACCCCGACAACACCGGGCCCTCCCCCGAGGGCGCCCTGCCGGCCACCGGTTCGGTCGCCGCGCTGATCACCAAGGCGACCGGCAAGGACCCGTACTTCATCGGCAAGCCGAACCCCTTGATGATGCGTACCGCGCTGAACACCATCGGGGCGCACTCCGAGACCTCCGCCATGATCGGCGACCGGATGGACACCGATGTACTGGCAGGCCTGGAGGCCGGCATGGAGACGTTCCTGGTGCTCACCGGCCTGACGGGCAAGGCCGACCTGGACCGCTACCCGTTCCGGCCGACCAGCGTCGTCGACTCGATCGCGGACCTGGTCGACCGCGTCTGACGGTGCGCCACGCCGGCCGGCGGTGACGCGCATCCCGTCGATCGCCCCCTCAGAGCGCCGCACGCGTCCCCGCGAACGGGCCGCGCGGCGGGGCGAAGAGGGAGGCGAGGACCAGGTGGGCCGCGCCGAGCGCCACCGCGTGCGCGCCGCCGGGTGCGGGCACGACCGGGACCGTACGGGCCACGGCGGCGCCGTGCGCGCGCAGCTGGCCGTCGAGCGAGGCGGCGACCCCCCGTACGTACACCTCGGGGTCGGCCAGTACCGTACGGCCGCCCAGCAGGACCCGGTCGACGTCCAGCAGCTCGACGAGGTTGGCGGCGCCGACGCCGAGCACCCGCGCCGCCTCCGCCGGGTCGCCCGCCGCGACCGCGGCCAGGCACAGCGACTCGATGCAGCCGCGCTTGCCGCAGCCGCACCGCGGCCCGTCCAGCTGTACGACCTGGTGCCCGAACTCCCCCGCGCCGGTGCGCGCTCCCCGGTGCACCGCCCCGCCGAGCACCAGCCCGGCGCCCAGCCCCGTGCCCAGGTGCAGATAGCCGAACGACTCGGCGCCGCCCGCCCGTTGGGCCAGGCCGTGCGCCGCCGCGTTGGTGTCCTTGTCCAGGACCACCGGCAGGCCGAGCCGTTCCGCGAGCGCGGCGCGCAGCGGGTAGCCGTCCCACTGCGGGAGGCCGGTGACCCTGTGCAGTACGCCCGTACGGTGGTCCAGCGGGCCCGGACAGGCCACGCCGGCGCCGATCACCTGCGCCCCGGGGGCCGCGGCGCGCACCTCGGCGACCTGCGCGGCGGCCGCCGCCAGCACCTCGTCCGCGCCCGCGCCCAGGTCCAGGGGCGCGCGGCGGACCGCGACCGGCTCGCCCGCCAGGTCGGCGAGGACTGCGACGCTCTCGTCCCGGTCCAGGTGCAGCCCGATGGCGTACCGGGCGCCGGGGACCAGCCGCAGGACCGTACGGGGCTTGCCGCCCGTCGAGGCGCGCCGCCCGGCTTCCGTGGCGAGCCCCGCCTCGCGCAGCCGTGCCGTGATCTTGCTGACCGCCTGCGGGGTGAGCCCGCTGCCCTCGGCCAGCTCCAGCCGGCTGACGCCGCCCTCCCCCGCCGCGCGCAGCAGCCCGAGCAGCACGGCCGCGTTGTGTCCGCGCAGCAGGGGGAGGTTGGCGCCGCCGAGCGCGCGCTCGGCCGGGTCGGAGTGCCCGGCAGGGTCGGAGCGCTCGGCCGGGTCGGGCCGCTCGCCTGGGTCGGAGGGGGAAGGGTTTTCGCTGGTCACCCCTCCATTGTGCGGACCGCTTGCACTTTGGCAACAGCGTTGCTTAAGTGGGAGTCATGAGCAGCCCGAGCGACTCCCCCGGTACCGCACTCCCCGGCAGCCCCCTGCGCGTCGGCCTCATCGGTTACGGCCTGGCCGGCTCCGTCTTCCACGCCCCGATGATCGCCGCGACCGACGGCCTGGTCCTCGACACGGTCTCCACCTCCAGCCCTGACCGCCAGGCGCAGGCCTGCGCCGAGCACCCCCAGGTGCGCACGGTCGCCACCCCCGACGAGGTGCTGGCCCGCGCGGACGAGCTTGACCTGATCGTGCTCGCCTCGCCGAACAAGACGCACGTACCGCTGGCCACCGCGGCCCTGGAGGCCGGCCTGCCGGTGGTCGTGGACAAGCCGCTGGCCGCGACCGCCGCCGAGGCCGAGCGGCTGGCCGCCCTGGCGAAGGACCGCGGACTGCTCCTCTCCGTCTTCCAGAACCGCCGCTGGGACAACGACTTCCTGACCCTGCGCAAGCTGCTCGACGAGGGCGCGCTCGGCGAGGTGTGGCGGTTCGAGTCGCGGTTCGAGCGGTGGCGGCCCAAGCCCAAGGGCGGCTGGCGCGAGTCCGGCGACCCGGCCGAGATCGGCGGACTGCTGTACGACCTGGGCAGCCACGTCGCCGACCAGGCGCTCACCCTCTTCGGCCCGGCCGTCTCGGTGTACGCGGAGTCCGACGTGCGCCGCCCCGGCGCCGAGGCCGACGACGACACCTTCATCGCGATCACGCACGCGAGCGGCGTCCGCTCCCACCTGTGGGTCAGCGCCACCACCGCCCAGCTCGGCCCGCGCTTCCGGGTGCTCGGCAGCGAGGCCGGTTACGTGAAGTACGGCCTGGACCCGCAGGAGGCGGCGCTGCGCGAGGGCCGTCGGCCCGGCGACGCCGGCGACACCTGGGGCGTGGAGCCGGAATCCGCCTGGGGTCGGCTCGGCGCCGGGGAGTCCCCGCAGACCGGCGGCGGCGAGCCCGTCCCGACCGTGCCCGGTGACTACCCCGCGTACTACGCCGCGGTCGCCGAGGCGCTGCGTACGGGCGGCGAGCCGCCGGTCACCGCCCTGCAGGCGGCCGCCGCGCTGCGCGTCCTGGAGGCCGCCAAGCGCTCGGCCGCCGAGGGCCGCTCGGTACAGATCGAGGAGCCCACCCGATGACCGCGGCCGACGACATCGCCACCCTCGAAGAGCACGAACGCCGCCTGGTCCTCGACCGCTTCGGCAACGAGGACGCCTGGGAGCTGGGCACCCTCCTCGTCGAGCTGGCCCGCGAGCGGAACGCCGCGGTGACGATCAGCATCCGCCGCGGCGCCCAGCGCCTCTTCCATTGCGCGCTGCCCGGCACCAGCGCCGACAACGACGCCTGGCTGGACCGCAAGTGCCGGGTCGTGCAGCGGTACGGCGAGGCGTCCTTCCTGGTCGGCGCCCGCTTCCGGGCCAAGGGCCGGACGTTCGAGGAGTCTTCCCGCCTCGACTCCGACCGGTATGCCGCACACGGCGGCGCCTTCCCGATCCGCCTGCGCGGCACGGGGGTCGTCGGCGCGGTGGCCGTCTCCGGCCTCGCGCAGGCCGACGACCACGCGCTCGTCGTCGAGGCGTTGGAACGGTTTCTGCGCCTCGCCTGACGGAATCCGTGCGCCCGCCCGGTCCATTGGGAAAGCTGTGGGGTGACCGGCGAGAGAGAGGCGGTACCCCATGGCGTGGACGGGCGCACGGGCAGGCGGCACGGGCTGGACCGGATCGCGGCGGACCGTGCTGGCGGCGGGGCTGGCCGCGGGCCTGTCGCCACTGGTGGCGGGCTGCCAGTCGGGCGACGGCGACGGGAAGTCGCCGTTCACCGGGAAGGACGGCGCGGGCGACAAGGTACTGGCCGTCAAGATCGACAACATCGCCGCGGCCCGTCCGCAGACCGGCCTGGAGGACGCCGACATCCTCTACACCGAGGAGGTGGAGGCCGGTCTCAGCCGGATACTGGCCGTCTTCGCCGCCCACCTGCCCGACCGCGTCGGCCCGGTCCGCAGCGCCCGCGAGTCCGACCTCGAACTGCTCCGCCAGTTCGGCCACCCGGCGCTGGCCTACTCCGGCGCCCAGGCCAAGCTCCGCCCCATGCTGGAATCGGCCCCGATCGCCGCCCTGCCGCCGCGCGAGGCACCCGACGCGTACGTCCGCAGCACGGACCGCGCCGCCCCGCACAACCTGTACCTGCTGCCCGCCCGCGCCCTGAAAGCGGCCTCCGACGCCTCGGCCCCCGCCGACATCGGCTTCCGCTTCGGCGCGGCCCCCCGCGGCGGCACGGCAACGGACCGCCAGGAGGTCCGCTACTCCGCGGCCCGCTTCGCCTTCACCTGGTCCGCCGACCGGCACCGCTGGCTGGTCTCCATGGACGGCACGCCCTTCCGCACCACCGGCGCCGGCCAACTGGGCGTCGCCACGGTGGTGATCCAGTACGTGACCGTCCGCTCCTCCCGCCTCCACGACAAGTGGGGCAGCGTCACCCCGTACACCCAGACCGTCGGCTCGGGCGACGCCCTGGTCCTCCGCGACGGCAAGAAATACCAGGCCGAGTGGTCCCGCCCCGCAGCCGACAACGGCACCACCTTCACCACCCCCGAAGGCCACTCCCTCCCCTTCGCAGAGGGCCCAATCTGGGTAGCCCTCACCCCAAAGAGCTGAGGGCCACCCGTACCGTCACGCGTCCTTCAGCTCCTGGCGTTGGCGGCCCAGGCCGTCGATCTCCAGCTCGACCACGTCGCCGGCGCGGAGGTACGGCTTGGGGTCGGGGTGGCCCATGGCTACGCCGGCCGGGGTGCCGGTGTTGATGATGTCGCCCGGGTAGAGGGTCATGAACCGGCTGAGGTAGCGGACGACTTCGGCGACCGGGAAGATCTGCTCGGCGGTGGTGCCGTTCTGCTTCGGCTCGCCGTTCACCCACAGGCGCAGGCCGAGCGCCTGCGGGTCGGGGACCTCGTCGGCGGTGACCAGCCAGGGGCCCAGCGGGTTGAACGTCTCGCAGTTCTTGCCCTTGTCCCACTGGCCGCCGCGCTCGATCTGGAACTCCCGCTCGGAGACGTCGTGCGCGATGGTGTACCCGGCGACGGCGGCGAGCGCCTGCTCGTCGGTCTCCAGGTAGCGGGCCGTGCGGCCGATGACGACGGCCAGCTCGACCTCCCAGTCGGTCTTCACGCTGCCGCGCGGGACGAGCACGGTGTCGTCCGGGCCGACCACGGTGTCCGCGGCCTTCATGAAGACGATCGGCTCGGCCGGTATCGCCGCGCCGGTCTCCCGGGCGTGGTCGTGGTAGTTCAGCCCGATGCACACGACCTTGCCGATGCGGGCGAGCGGCGCGCCCGTGCGCAGGCCGGCGGCGTCCAGTGCCGGCAGGTCGCCGGCCGCGGCGGCCGTACGGACGCGGTCCAGCGCCGTCTCGTCCGCGAGCAGTTCTCCGTCGATGTCCGGCACGATGCCCGACAGGTCACGCAGGGTTCCCGACTCGTCCAGCAGCGCCGGGCGTTCCGCCCCCACCGGTCCGACACGCAGCAGCTTCATCAGTACAACTCCCGTGGTCGTGTGCGAAGGGTCGGTCCGGAAGGGCCTTCCGGACCGGCCGATGGGTGCGGCCATCGAGCGATTTGGCTGATCCTCCAAGAACGGGGTCCCGCCCGCAAGACCCCGTTCACGTACTGGACCTTTACTCGGCGGTAGCGGTACGGGACTTGGCGGCCGCCGCCGCGGGAGCCACGGCCGGCTTCGCCTCGTCGGCCGCCCGCCCCAGGGCGCGGTCGCGGTCGCGCAGCAGCAGCGTCCGCTCGCACGCCGTCCAGGTCGTACTCGTCACCACGTACAGGCTCGCGGCCAGCGGCACGACGGCCACGGTGAGCAGAGTGGCGAAGGACAGCAGCGGCGCCAGCTTGGTCACGGCGCCCATGCCCGGAATTTCGGCGCCGGCGCCCGCGGTCCCCGCCGCCGCGGCCTTCGCCGTGGCCTGCGCAGTGGCCTTGCGCGCGCGTCGGTAGTTCCACGTCGCGACTGCCGCGACCAGTACGAAAAGCGCGCAGTAGACCATGCCGTGCGGGCCGAAGGGGCCGCCGTCGGCGAGCGCGTCCGCCCAGCGGCCGCCGAGCGGCGCGTCCAGCAGCCGCTCGCCCAGCAGCCCGGAGCTGCTGGAGGTGAAGAGGTGGTACATCAGGAAGAAGACCGGCAGCTGCAGCAGCATCGGCAGGCAGCCGGCCAGCGGCGAGGCGCCCGCCTTCCGGTAGAGGTCGGTCACCTCGCGCTGCATGCGCTCGGGGTCCTTCGCGTACTTCCGGCGTATCTCGGCCATCTGCGGGGCGAGCGCGGTACGGGACTTCTCGCCGCGGACGGCGGCCCGCGCGAGCGGGTGCAGCGCGGCGCGTACGGCCAGGGTGCAGACGACGATGGCGGCGGCGGTCGCCGAGGCGCCGAATACCGGGGAGAGGACGTCGGCGAGGTGGCCGAGCGCGGCGCCGAGTGTGGCGAAGACGGACATGGATGAGCCCTCCGGGAGTCTCGTCAGTACCGGGAAGAGAAACGAACTCGGATCTCGAATTTCGGAGTTCGGAGTTCGGAATTCGGTGTGACGAGCCGCGTGGGGATGTCCGTACGTGCGCAGGAGCGCGTACGGATTCCGTGCGGGCGAAGGTAGTGCAGCGCCTACGCGGCCGTCGGCAGGCGGCGGCCGGGTGCCCTGGGCCGCGGGCGGCCCGCGGCGTCGGGATCGCGCTGGGGCAGGAAGGCCGTACGGCGTTCCCGGTCCCGGATGGCGGTGCGGACCCGGCCCGGCGGGGCGGGTCCGGCCAGCGTGGCGACGAGCACCGCGCGGCTGAGGAGGAGGACGGCCGCGGTGGTCGCGGCGGCGGTCAGGGCCGAGGTCAGGCCGCTCTGCGTGAGCAGCACGCCGGCCAGCAGGAACAAGAGCGCGCCGACGTACAGCCGCCAGGCATGGGCGATGCGCTGCATGCGTGCTCTCCTCTCCTCGCTCGGATCCGGCCTCGCTCGGTTTTGTCCTGGCTCGGTTTTGGCCGCGCTCGGTTTTGTCCTCTTCCGCTCAAGACTAACCAGAGATCTGTGCAGTATGGCCACCAGCGGGTAACTTGCGTCCACTCAGGCCGCACGGCCGGGGCGAACGAGGGAGGTGTGGTGCGCGAACTCAGCACGCCCGCCCTGGTGACCGCGGCCCGTACCGGCGGCCTCGCCGACTCCGTCCACGACCTGGCCGACCGGGTGCCGGCGCTCGCCCAGCTCGCCCGCCGGGACCCCGCGGACCCCGGCCGCTGGCACCACGTGTCCGCCGCCGCCTTCCGCGCCGAGGTGCTCGCGCTGGCCAAGGGGCTGCTCGCGGACGGCCTGCGGCCCGGCGACCGGGTCGCGGTGATGTCCAGGACCCGGTACGAATGGACGCTCTTCAGCTACGCGGTCTGGTCCCTCGGCGCGCACCTCGTCCCCGTCTACCCCACCGCCTCCACCGAGCAGCTGCGCGCGCTGCTGGCCGCCACCGGGGCCGACACCTTCGTCATCGAGCACGAGCAGCACGCCATGACCGTGGCGGCGGCCTGCGACGCCGACCGCCGGCTGCGCCGCGTCTGGCAGCTGGACCAGGACTGCGTCGGCCTGCTCAGCGGGCTCGGCGGGCACCTGCCCGACGCCGAGGTGCACCGGCTGCGCCGGGCCGTCACGCCGCGGGACACCGCCGCCATCATCCAGACCTCCGGCACCACCGGACGGCCACGCGGCTGCGTGATCACCCACGGGAACCTCGCCGCCGAGTGCGACACGCTGCTGGCGGGCTGGGGCCGGCTCACCGGGCCGCCCGGCACGCAGCCGTCGGTCCTGGCGTTCCTGCCGCTCGCGCACAGTTACGGGCTGATGGTGCAGGTCGCCTGCCTGCGCGGCGGCATCCTGCTCGGCCACGAGCCGGAGCTCACCCCGCAGGCGCTGCTGCCCGCGCTCGCGTCCTTCCGGCCCACCTTCCTCTTCGGCGTCCCGTACGTCTTCGAGAAGATCTACGACTCCGCGCGCCGGGCCGCCGAAGAGGCCGGCCGGCTGCGGATCTTCGATGTCGCGACGGCCACCGCGCTGCGTTACGCACGCGCCGTCGAGCGCCGCGAGCAGGGCCGCGGCCACGGCCCGGGACCGGCCCTGCGCGCCCGGCACGCGCTGTACGAACGGCTGGTGTACGGACACATCCGCGGGGTGCTGGGCGGGCGGGTGCGCACCGCCGTCTCGGGCGGCTCGCCGCTCCGCGCCGACCTCGGGCGGATCTTCGCCGGGGCCGGGCTGACCGTCTACGACGGGTACGGGCTCAGCGAGACGAGCGGAGCGGTGACGACGCAGCCGCCGGGGCGGGTGCGGTTCGGCACGGTCGGGCGGCCGCTGCCCGGCTGTGCGGTACGGATCGCCCGGGACGGCGAGGTGTGGGTGCGCGGCGACGTGGTCTTCGCCGGGTACGTCGACGAGCAGGGGGTCGCGCCGCACGACGGCTGGCTGGCCACCGGCGACCTGGGGCACCTGGACGACGACGGTTACCTCGTGATCACCGGCCGCAAGAAGGACATCATCATCACCAGCGGCGGCAAGAGCGTCGCCCCGCTGGGCCTGGAGGAGCGGGTACGCGCGCACCCGCTGGTCTCGCAGTGCCTGGTCGTCGGCGACAACCGGCCCTACGTCGCGGCGCTGATCACCCTGGACCCCGAGGCGCTGGCGCACTGGCGGCGCTACCGCGGCGGGCTGCAGGACGCCCGGCCCGGCGACCCGCCGGAGGAAGGCGTACGGGCGGCGGTGCAGCGGGCGGTCGCGGTCGCCAACGCCTCGGTCTCGCGCGCCGAGTCCATCCGCGCCTTCCGCATCCTGCCCGGCGAGTTCAGCATCGCCGACGGCCTGGTGACGCCCTCGCTGAAGCTGCGCCGGGCGGCGATCGAGCGGGCGTACGCGACGGAGATCGACGCGCTGTACGCGGGCTGAGCGGCGCGGCCCGCCCCGCCGCACCGTAGCAGCGCACGCGCCGCCCCGGCGTTTTCTTGTCCGGGCGCGCGAACCCCGCGTTCCGCCGCCCCGCACCGGCCTAGCGTCCGAGTCGTCCCCACCGGACCGACCGGGAGGTTTCGTGTGCGCTCCATCGCCGGCCAGCCGTCCGCCGTCCCCGCGCGGGCGCTCGCCACCGGGCTGATCGTCGCCGCCCTCGCGGCCACGCTCGTCGCGCTGCTGCTGCCCGTCCAGCTCTTCGGCCAGAACACCTCGACGGCCGCCGCGGCCGCCGGCTGGGAGGACGACGGCGGCGGCACCGTCCGCACCCCGTACGGCCTGCTCACGCCCCTGGACCGGGACTTCGTACGCAAGGTACGGCTCGCCGGGCTGTGGGAGCTGCCCGCGGGGCGTCAGGCGCGGGAACGCGGCACGCGGAAGGCCGTGCGGACCGCGGGGGACCACCTCGTGGCAGGCCACACCGAGCTGGACCGGCTGTCCGTACAGACGGCCCGTGACCTGGGCGTATCGCTGCCGGACCGGCCCACCCCGCAGCAGCAGGGCTGGCTCGGGCAGCTGGACGCCGCCCGCGGCCAGGACTTCGACCGGCTCTTCGCGCAGCTGCTGCGCCGCGCGCACGGCAAGGTCTTCGGCCTCGTCGCGCTCGTCCGGGCGCAGAGCCGCAACGCGATGGTCCGCCGGCTGGCCACTCGTACGAATGCGGTCGTCCTGGACCACATCACGGTCCTGGAAAGTACCGGTCTGGTCGACTTCGGCAACCTGGCGGCGGCCCGGCCCCGGCAGCCGTACGTTTCCCCGAACACGCGGCCGCACCCACGCCCCCACTCTCCCCACCACTTCCCGTACCACTCCCCACGAATCGAAGTGATCGCATGACTCCACAGGCCCACAAACGCTCGCGCCTGACCATCCGGCTGGTGGCCGCGGCCGCCGCGCTGCTGCTGGGCGGCGGCGGTACCGCGCTGATCGCCGCCGGCGCCTCGGCCGACGGCGCGGGCGAGGACGGCCCGGCGCAGCGCGGCGGCCCGGCGGCCATGGCCTCGACCGTGTCCTGCCCGGACGTCGGCGACCGGCTGCGACAGGTGCCGCGCGGCGCGCAACTCCCGGTCTCCCGCGGGCTCGCCGCGCTGGACCGCCAGGTGGCGACGGCGTACGAGAAGATGATGGCGGGCGGGCGCGGCGGCGGTACGGACGCGGTGCTCCCGCAGTTGCGGCAGCAGCGCGAGAAGACGATCGGGGCGATGGCCGACGCCATCGGCCGGTCGGCACCCCGCCCCGACGCCCTGCTGAACATGAGCGCCTGCAAGACGAAGCCGACGGGTCAGCCCATATCGGTCGGCGAGCAGCAGGGTGGAGGAGACGCCCAGCAGCAAGGCCAGGGAGACGCACAGCAGGGCCAGGACGGCGGTCGGCAAGGGCAAGAGGGCGGTCAGCAAGGCCAGGACGACGCGCAGCAAGGGCAGGGAGACGCAGCCCAGCAAGGGCAGGACGGCGGTGCGCAGCAGCCGCCCGGCGGGCCCTCCCCCGACGACTTCGCCGACATCCGGTCCGTCCAGCCCAACGCCCAGCAGCCGCCGCAGGGCGACGGCGCCTCGACCGGCACGTTCGTCTCCCAGTGCGGCCGCAACAAAGAGGGCCACTTCAACTCCGACAACGTCATCGTGACGCCGGGTGTCAGCAACGGCGCGCACCACACCCACGACTACGTCGGCAACGAGTCCACCGACGCCTTCTCCACCGACCAGAGCCTGGCCGCTTCCGGCACCACCTGCGGCAACGGCGACCTGTCCACGTACTACTGGCCCGTGCTGCGCACCCTGGACGGCACCTCGGAGCACAAGCCGGGCGCGGGCCACGACGGCAACGTGGGCTCGGTCCTCACCCCGTCCGCCGTCAAGCTCACCTTCAGCGGCAGCCAGGCCGGTGACGTGACCGCGATGCCCCGCTTCCTGCGCATCATCACCGGGGACGCCAAGGCGTTCACCAACGGCCCCGCCAACGCCAACGCCTCCTGGAGCTGTGTCGGCTTCGAGGACCGGCAGCTGAAGGACAAGTACCCGATCTGCCCGAACGGCGCCGACGTGGTGCGCACCTTCAACTTCCAGAGCTGCTGGGACGGGCAGAACACGGACAGCGCCAACCACCGTACGCACGTGGCGTTCGCACAGCAGGACGGCTCCTGCCCGGCCGGCTTCCGCGCCATCCCGCAGCTCCAGGAGAAGATCACTTACGACGTGCCCAAGGGCGGGCAGTTCGCGGTGGACAGCTTCCCCGAGCAGCTGCACAAGCCGGTCACCGACCACGGCGACTTCATCAACGTCATGCCGGAGCGGCTGATGGACAAGGCGGTCCGGTGCATCAACAGCGGCCGCGACTGCCGCTGAGCCGACGCGGCGGCCCCGGACCTGGCCGGTCCGGGGCCGCCTCCGCTTCCGCGCTCAGAGGCCGTTCACCCGCGCCTCCCTGGCGACGCCCAGCGGGCGGATGCCGGAGGTCACCGGCCGGGCCCGGCGCCCGGGCCGTGCGCGGTAGCGCCGTACGTGGGCCAGCAGCCGCCGGCTGCGCAGCGCCATCTCCAGCTCGAAGCGGGTGCGCGGGTCCCGCAGCGCGGAGCCGAAGAGCTTCTCGATCTGCCGCAGCCGGTACCGCACGGTCTGCGGGTGCACATGGAGCACCTTCGCCGCCTCCGGCGCGCCGCCGCCCTCCAGCCAGGCCAGCAGGGTGACCTCGAGGCGCTCGCTCTGCCGGGGCGTCAGCTCCTCCAGTGGACCGAGCCAGCGCGTGGCCAGCGCCCTGGCCAGCGACTCGTCCTGGAGGAGCAGCAGCGCGGAGAGGTGGTCGTCGACGAACGCGGGGCGCACGTCGGGCCCGCCGCGCGCGGGCCCGAAGGCGAGCAGCGCGCGGGCCCAGCGCAGCGAGGACGCCGCGTCGCCCGTCGGCACGGTGTGGCCGACCGCCGCCGGGCGGCCCTTGAGCGCGGCCTCCAGCCGGGGCCGGGTCTGCGTTCCCGGGTCGGGCACGAAGAGGCAGGTGTCGCCGTCGACGGTGCCGAGCAGCGCGTCGCCCAGCGCCGCGGCCAGTTGTGGCGCCTCGACGGCGGAGCCGAGGACGACGGCCTGGAGCCGGTCCGGTACGGGCCAGCCGGCGCACCGGGCGGGCTCGGCGAGCGCGGCGGGCGACAGCGGGCGCTGCCCGGCGAGCGCGGTGAAGAGGACCTGCCGGGCGCGGGACACCGGCATCGGCGTGACGACCAGTCCGGCGGGGCGGCGTTCGCACTCCGTCCGCTCCTGGTAACCGAGCGACGTCAACAGGGCCTGTTCCACGGCCCATTGTGCGGCCTCTTCTTTGGCTGATTCCGCGAGAAGGGCCGAAAAGGCGGGAAAAGCGATGCGCAGCTCTTCCACCATCTTTTCGGCGAGCGACGGGAGTTCCTTTCGCAGAACCCGGGTCCACTCACCTCGGGGGCGTGACCAGATGCGGTTCAGGAGATCACACATCGCTACCTCGTTCCTGCCGTCGGGGAGCGGCTGGGATACGGCCGTTGTGCCTGAGTCGGCATCATCCGCACCGGGCACGGCGGCGGCGATGCCCGGTGCAGGAATTTGTCACAGCGCGATAAAGGTCCGGAAGGCCCCGGACGCGTCGGCGATGCTGCCGCACACATCGCCGATGGAACGTACCGAACGTACGGCAATTCCCCGCCCTTTCCGGGGCGTTGTGCATCCTTCCGCTCGATTTCCGTGGAGGACCGATGTCCGCGCCGTCTTCGCGCGCCCGCAACCGCCCGCATTTCCCGCTGCGTCCCGCGCTGCCCGCCGCGCTGCTGCTCTTCCTCGCCGTCCTCGCGCGGTCCGGCGCGGCGGCCCGGACCGCCGACTTCCTGGACTTCGGGGCCGGCGTCCTCGCGCTGGTCGCGCTGACCGGCACCGTGCTCTGGGGCCTGGCCGCCACCGACCGCCGGGTGCTGCGCTCCGGGCACCGGCTGCTGGCGCAGGCCGTGCACCGCGGCACGGGCGTCGCCGGGCTCGGCTTCCTCGCGCTGCACGTCGGGGTGAAGGTGGCCCGCGGTCAGACCACCGGCCGGGGCGCGGCGCTGCCGTTCGCCGACGGCGCCCGCCCGCTGCTGATCGGCCTGGGCACGCTGGCCGGATACGCGTTCCTCGCGGTCGCGGTGACGGGTGCTGCGCGCACGGCATTCACCGGCGGATCCGCTGCCCGCTGGTGGCGCGCCCTGCACATGGCCGCGTACCTGGCCTGGGGCGCGGCCCTGGTCCACGGCCTGCGCGCGGGCCGCCCGGCGGATGGCTGGGTCACCGCCGGATACGCCGCGTGCGTGGCGGCCACGGCCGCGACGCTGGCGTACCGGCTGTACACCCCTGAGCGGCGCCCGTGAGGGCGCCCATGAGGGGCGCGGGGAACTGCGCGCCCGGCCACGACGGTGGCGCACCCGGCATCGGCGTCACGACCCCACCCCCGTGGCCGCCCCGGCTGCTGGCAGGCGTAGCCGCACCGCACGGCGGCGCCACCCGACTGGACCGCGTGGCACACCTGACCACACACGGCACCGCGCCCGTACTCTCCGCCGCCGAACTCGTCGCGCTCGCCGACAACGTCGGCCTCCGCGGCCGCGGCGGCGCCGGCTTCCCCTTCGCGCGGAAGCTGACAGCCGTACGGGAGGCGCTGCACCGGTCCGACGGCCGTGCCGCGGTCGTCGTCAACGGCACGGAGGGCGAGCCGAGCTGCCTCAAGGACACCGCACTGCTGCTGTACGCCCCGCACCTCGTGCTGGACGGCGCGCTGCTGGCCGCGCGGGCGCTCGGCGCGCAGGAGGTCGCCGTCGGGGTGGCCCGGCCCGACGTGGCGGACTCGGTGCGCCGCGCGGTCGCCGAACTCGGGCCGCTGTCCGTGGCGTTACGGGTGACGCGGCTGCCGGAGCGGTTCGTCGGCGGCGAGGGCTCGGCCCTCGTCTCCGGCCTCGACGGCGGCCCCGGCCTGCCCTCGGGCCGCCGGGTCCGCACCAGCGAGCGCGGCCTCGGCGGCCTGCCCACCCTGCTGTCCAACACCGAGACGTACGCCCAGCTCGCCGTCGCCGCCCGGCTGGGCGCGCTCGGGTACCGCGCGGCCGGCGTGCCCGACGAGCCGGGCACCCTCCTGCTGACCGTCGCCGGCACCCGCGTCCTGGAGGTCCCCACCGGCGTGCCGCTCGCCCGCGTACTGGAGCACTGCGGCACCGGCCCGGGCCAGGGCGTCCTGATCGGCGGCTACCACGGCACGTTCATCTCCCCGGCCGCCGCCCGTACCGTCACGCTCGACCGCGCCGCGCTCGCCGCGCACGGCGCGGTGCTGGGCGCGGGCGCCGTGCTCCCGCTGCCCGAGGGCACCTGTCCTGCCGGGGAGGCCGCCGCGGTGGCGCGCTGGCTGGCCGGGGAGTCGGCGGGCCAGTGCGGCCCGTGCGCGCTGGGCCTGCCCGCGCTCGCCGACGCGCTGGAGGCGGTGGTGCGCGGCGGCGGCGAGCGCGCCCTGGCCGCCGTACGGGACCGGTCCCGGGCCATGGAACGGCGCGGCGCGTGCGGCCATCCCGACGGCACGGCCCGGTTCGTCGCCTCGGCGCTGGCCGCGTTCCCCGAGGAGTTCACGGCGCACGCGTACGGCGGCGGCTGCGGGCGGCCGCTCCTGGGCGCGCTGCCGCTGACCAGGAGCACCGCGCCGCCCGCCGCCGTGGCCGGCCGGTCCGGCAGCCGCCCCGCCGCGCCCGCGGCACAGCTGGTCGTGGACTGGACGCTGTGCCGGGGCCACGGCCTCTGTGCCGACCTCGCGCCCGGCGTCGTACGGCTCGGCCCGGACGGCTATCCGCAGCAGGCGGCCATGCCACTGCCCGCCCGGATGCGCCGCCGCGCCCGGCTCGCCGCCCGCCGCTGCCCGGCGCTGGCCCTCCGGGTCCGGCCCGCCGCCGACTGATCCCGTACGGACGTACGCCGATCCGCCTCCGCCCCCGTACTGCCCGCCGTGCACCGCTTTTTGACGTGAAGTGACAACTTCCGCAGGCGTTGAACGGCGGCAGCGCCACCCCCCGTATCCCGGTCCGTATCCCCGTCCCGACGGCACCTCCGCCGCCCCCACCGAAGGAGATCCCATGAACACCCGAGCCGCCTCGGTCAACCGCCGCCAAGCGGGCCTCGCGCTCACCGCGCTCGCCGTGCTCGCCCTGACCACCGCCTGCGGCGGCAAGGACTACGCGTCCTCCGCCGCCGGCGACCGGGTCCAGCCCGCCGGTCAGAGCGCCTCCGACAAGGGCTCCGGCTCCGGCTACGACTACGGGTCGGGGTCGGACAAGGGCGGCGGGTACGGCCAGGACTCGGCCGGCGGGCTGGGCGCGGCCGCCAAGACGCTCGCCCTCAAGGAGGCGGCGGGTATCGGCAAGGTCGTCACCGACGGCCAGGGCCTGACCCTGTATCGCTTCGACAAGGACACCGCCAAGCCGCCCAAGTCCGCCTGCGCCGGCGACTGCGCCTCGACCTGGCCGCCGGTCCCCGCGGCCGACGCCAAGGCCGCCACCGGCATCAACGCGGCCGATCTCGGCTCGGTCACCCGCGCCGACGGCGGCAAGCAGCTCACGCTCGGCGGCTGGCCGGTGTACCGGTACGCCAAGGACGCGGCGCCCGGCGACACCAAGGGCCAAGACGTCGGCGGGGTCTGGCACGCGCTGGCCGCCGACGGCGGCAAGGCCGGCGAGGCGGCTCCGCAGAAGCCGCCCGCCGCGCCCAAGGCAGACGTCTCGGTCGCCGACAACGCGATGCTCGGAAAGATCATCGTCGACGGCAAGGGCCGCACGCTCTACCGCTTCACCAAGGACAACCCCTGGCCGATGAAATTCGCCTGCACCGGCGCCTGCCTGGACACCTGGAAACCCGCGAAACCGGCCGACAAGAGCAAGATCGAGGGGCTCGCGGCCAAGCTGATCACCACCGTGAAGCGCCCGGACGGCACGAAGCAGCTCGCCGTGGACTGCTGGCCCATGTACTGGTTCACCGGCGACAAGGCCCCCGGCGACGTCAACGGCCAGGGCGTGAAGGGCACCTGGTTCGCGGTCGGCCAGGACGGCAAGAAGATCACCAAGTCGGCTGCGGCACCCGGCAGCTCGTACTAGCGCGGCTCCGCCGCCGCCAGCCGCCCCCACACCACCAGCCGGTACGTCGAGGTGTACTCCGGCGTGCAGGTCGTCAGGGTGAGGTAGTACCCGGGCTCGGTGTAGCGGTGGCCGGGGTGGACGGAGCTGTACGGGATCCGTGCCAGCACCGTCCCGTCGGCGGGCGTGGTCTGCGGCAGCGTCCGCTCGACGACGTAGGTGTAGCGGGCTTCGGCGGTGTCGATACGCACGGTGTCGCCGGGCCGCAGCCGGTCGAGGCGGCGGAACGGCTCACCGTGGGTGTTGCGGTGCCCGGCCAGCGCGACGTTCCCCGCCCGGCCGGGCTGCGCCGTCCGCGGGTAGTGGCCCACGTACCCCTTGTCGAGCACGCCCGCCTTGCCGATGCCCTCCGCGATGGGCGCTGTGACGCCGAGTCGGGGGATGCGGAGGACGGCGTACGCCGGGTCCGGCGCGTGACTCGCGGCTCTCTCCGTCGGCCCCGGGTCCGGCGTGGCGCTCGGGGCCTCGGAGGGAGCGGGCCGCGGCGCGGGCTGCCGCCACTGCCGCTCCAGCCGGGACACCCGCTGCCGCGCGTCCGCCTGCGCCTCCCGGTTGGTCCACCACAGCTGGTGGACGACGAGCAGGACCAGGACGGCGCCGACGGTCACCGCCAGCTCCGCCGCCGTCCACACCAGTCGCACCACCACCGGTATCCGCTCCCGCACGCGGGCACGGTAGGGCCTGCGGGCGGCGATCACCAGAGTGCTGACGCGGCATCAGCTGCCCGGCGCCGGCCGTCAGCCGCCCACCGCCCGCGACACCGCGTAGATGCACAGGCCCGCCAGGGCGCCCACGACCGTGCCGTTGATCCGGATGAACTGCAGGTCGCGGCCGATGTGCGCCTCGATCTTCTTCGAGGTGTGCTCGGCGTCCCAGCCCGCGACCGTGTCCGTGATCAGCAGCGTGATCTCGTCGCGGTACGTCGTGACGACGTACACCGCCGCGCCCTCCAGCCAGCCGTCGACCTTGCTCTGCAGCCGACCGTCGGCGGCCAGCCGCTTGCCCAGCGACAGCAGCGCGCCGCGCACCCGCAGCCGCAGTTCACTGCGCTCGTCCTCGGCCGCCGCGACCATCATCGCGCGCACCGAGCCCCACGCCGACGCGATCAGGTCCTGCACCTCGCCGCGGCCCAGCACCTCCGACTTCAGCCGCTCCACCCGCGCCCGGGTGTCCGTGTCGGACTGCAGGTCGCCCGCGAAGTCGGTCAGGAAGCGGTCCAGCGCGCCGCGCGCCGGGTGGTCCGGCATGTCCCGCATCTCCGTCACGAAGCGCAGCAGCTCCTTGTAGACCCGGTCGCCGACCTTGCGGTCCACGAAGCGCGGGGTCCAGCCGGGCGCGCCGCCGGCCACCGCCGCCATGACGGAGCCGGCGTGCGTGACGAGCCAGTCGTGCGCCCGTGCGCACACCAGGTCCACCGCGCGGTGGTGGCCGCCGTCCGCGACGATCTTCTCCAGCATCGTGCCGAGCCCGGGGGCGATCTCCTGCGCGTCGGCGCGGCGGGTGATCGCCTCGCCGACCACCGCCTGCACGTCGGAGTCGCGCAGCACGGTCAGCGCGCCGCGCAGCGCCGTCGACAGCTCGGCGGTGACCCGGTCGGCGTGCTCCGGCTCGGCGAGCCAGCGGCCGAGCCGGCTGCCGATGCCGACCTTGCGCAGCCGCTGCCGCACCACCTCGCCGGAGAGGAAGTTCTCCCCCACGAAGTCGCCGAGGCTCTGCCCGAGCTGGTCCTTCTTCGTCGGGATGATCGCGGTGTGCGGGATGGGCAGCCCGAGCGGCCGCCGGAACAGCGCGGTCACCGCGAACCAGTCCGCGAGCGCGCCGACCATGCCCGCCTCGGCGGCCGCGGCCACATAGCCCGTCCAGCCGCCGGCCCCGGCCGCGCCCGCCCACTTCGCCAGCGCGTACACCACGGCGACGGCCAGCAGCAGGCACGTGGCGAGGGTCTTCATGCGGCGCACCCCGCGCCGCTTCTCCTCGTCGGCCTCGTTGAATGTGAATCCGGCCACAGGGCCGGCGGCGGGGCCGGCCGCGGAGTCTCCCTCCGCACCGGCTGCCACGTCCGTCTTCGTCCGTTCCATCCGCTCCATCCGTTCGCCCCGTCCCCCGTGTATGTCCAACTGTGACCTAGTCCTGTTCCCACTCCTGGAACGAACCACGGGTTCCCGTCGTCCCACAGGTCGAGCGCAACGCCTCTCCGCCGTCCTGGCGGGAGGGAGCCGCCGGGCATCCGCACCGGCCGACATGGGATCATGACGGATCGATCGGACTGCGACGGCGCCGCTGATCAGACGCTGCCCTTGCCCATCCGGAGCCGGAGGCTCCGCCTGCCCCAGGAGAACGCCCCCGCATGACCAAAAGTGTGGGTTACGCCCTGCTCGCCGGCCTGGCGGCAGTGGTGGTCCTCGTCTCGACCGCGATCTTCGTCGGGGTCGGCGGCAGCGGCGGCGGCCCCGGCGGCGAGCCGCACAACCCGAACTCCGCGGCGCCCGCCGTCTCCGGCCAGTGGGTCGGCACCTGGTCCGCCTCCGCCGCGGCCGCCGAGCCGGGCACCCTGGACGGGTACGCGGGCATGTCGATACGGAACGTGATCCACACCAGCGTCGGCGGCTCCAGCGCCCGCATCCAGCTCTCCAACCTCTACGGCACCCGCCCGCTGGCCCTCACCCACGCCACCATCGCGCTCGCCGCGACCCCGAACAACCCCTCGGCGGCGGCCGGCACGATGCGCCGCCTCACCTTCGGCGACCGCACCTCCGTCGTCATCCCGGCGGGCGGCGCGATAACCAGCGACCCGGTGCGGCTGGACGTGCCGCACGACGCGGACCTGCTGGTCACGACGTACTCCCCGGCCCCCTCCGGGCCCGTCACCTACCACCCGTACGCCCGCCAGACCTCCTACCTGGCGCGCGGCGACCGGGCGGCGGACGACGCGGGCACGGCGTACACCGAGCAGAGCCCGTACTGGCGCTACCTCACCGGCGTGGACGTGTGGAGCAACGAGGCGCACGGCTCCGTCGTCGTCATCGGCGACTCCATCACCGACGGCATCACCTCCACCGCGGGCGCCAACCACCGCTGGACCGACTTCCTGGCCGAGCGGCTGCGCAAGGAGCCCGGCGCGCCCCGCCTGGGCGTGCTCAACCAGGGCATCAGCGGCAACCGCCTGCTGATCGACGGCAGCCGCTACTCCCCCAACAACGGCCCCAGCGTGCTCACCCGCCTGGACCGCGACGCGCTCGCCCGCTCCGGCGTGCAGGCCGTCATCGTCGAGATCGGGCTGAACGACCTGTTCAAGACGCCGCGCCAGTGGAATCCCGAGAAGCTGGTCGCGGGCATGCGCAAGGTCGTCAAGCAGGCACACGCGCGCGGCCTGCGGGTCACCGGCGGCACGCTCACGCCGTTCTACGGCCACCGCGGCTACTCGGTCCGGATGGACCAGGTCCGGCAGGCGGTCAACGCCCAGATCCGGGCCGGGAACGTGTACGACAACGTGGTCGACTTCGACAAGGCGCTGCGCGACCCGGCCCAGCCGAACCGGCTGCGCCCCGAGTACGACTCCGGCGACCATCTGCACCCCAGCGACGAGGGCTACAAGGCGATGGCCCGTTCGGTGGACCTCAAGCACCTCAAGGGGTCGGCCCCCGCAGCGCTGTAAGGGCGGCGGCGCGGGCTCCGCGCGCCGCCGCTGCCGCGGTGCGGCGCCGTCCTCATGCGCCGCGTCCCGTGTACATTCGTGCGATCACGTCCTCGATGTCCGGCTCCCGTACCGACAGATCCACCAGCGGCCAGCGCTCCGCGACCGCCGCCACCACCGGCGCCGCGCTCTGCGACGCCGGGAACGCCAGCCACTGCCGCGGCCCCTCCACCTTCACCGTCCGCGCGCCCGGCACGCCCTCGATCGGCGGCAGCTCCCGCGCCAGGTCCACCACCAGCGTCCGCTCGCTCTCCCCCACCTCGTGCAGCCCCGCGAGGCCGCCGTCGTACACCAGCCGCCCGTGGTCGATCACCATCACCCGCCGGCAGAGCTGCTCGATGTCGGTGAGGTCGTGGGTGGTGAGCAGGACGGTCGTGCCCAGCGAGGCGTTCACCTCGCGCAGGAAGTCCCGCACCCGCGCCTTGCTGACCACGTCGAGGCCGATCGTCGGCTCGTCCAGGTACAGCACCTCCGGGTCGTGCAGCAGCGCCGCCGCGATGTCCCCGCGCATCCGCTGCCCCAGCGAGAGCTGCCGCACCGGCGCCGCCAACAGGGGGCCGAGGTCCAGCAGTTCCACGCACCGGTCGAGGTTCTTGCGGTACGTGTCGTACGGCACCCGGTACATCCGCCGCACCAGCTCGTAGGAGTCCTTGAGCGGCAGGTCCCACCACAGGGTCGTGCGCTGCCCGAAGACCACGCCCATCCGGCGGGCCAGCCGGGTGCGCTCCCGGGAGGGATCGATGCCCGCCACCCGGATGCGGCCCGCGCTGGGCACGAGGATGCCGGTCAGCATCTTGATCGTGGTCGACTTGCCGGCGCCGTTCGGGCCGATGTACCCCACCATCTCGCCGCGCCCGACGGTGAAGCCGATGCCGTCCACGGCCCGCACCTCGTGCTTGGTGCGGCGCAGCCGGCCGGCCTTGCGCCGCACCTGGAAGACCTTCCGCACCCCGTCCAGTTCGATGAAGGGCGTCTTCGCGCCATCCGTCATGCCGTCTCCCCCATGGTCAGCTCCCCGTACTCCGGTAAGCGCGCAGCCCCGCCCGCCACGCCAGCGCCGCGCCCCCGCACATCACCGCGGCCACCACGGGCCCCAGAAAGTCCACCCAGCCCGGCAGCCCCAGCGGGTCGTCGTGGCCGAGGAGGCGCAGCGCGGGCAGCCAGTTCACGAAGGCCAGCGGGATCACGAAGGTGACGCCGCGGACCAGCTCCCTGGCGAAGACGGTGGGTGGGTACTGCAGCATCGCGTTTCCGCCATATGTGAAGGAGTTCTGCACCTCGGCGGCGTCCTGGGCGAAGAACTGGAAAGCCGCGCCGAGCGTGAAGATCGCGCCGTAGATGGCCGCGCCGCTCACCAGCATCGCCGCGACCATGACCACCCGGCCCGGCGTCCAGTCCACCTGAACACGGGTCAGCGCCCAGCCCAGTACCGCCATGGCCTGCAGGGTCCGCCCGATGCGGCGCAGCGCGAAGCGGTCTGCGGCCACCTGGGCGTACACGGGCGCCGGGCGCACCAGCAGGACGTCCAGCGTGCCGTCGCGCACCCGGCTGCCCAGCCGCTCCACATTGCCCAGCAGCAGGTCCGCGAGGGCCAGCGAGGTGGCCGACGCACCGTAGAGGAGTGCCACTTCGGGCAGCCCGAACCCGCCGAGTTCGTCGATGTGCGAGAACATCAGAAGGATCGTCACGAACTCCAGGCCACTGCCCGCGGCATTGCCGACGGCCATGATCACAAACGACGCCCGGTAGGTGAGTGTGGACCGGACCCACATCGCTACGATCAGCAGGTACGCCCGTACGCCGTGCCGCACCAGCGCGGCCCGCCCGAAGGACTCAGCCACCCTGCACCACCACCTTCCGGGTGGCCGCGGCCTGCAGCAGCCGGCCCGCCGCCAGCAGCGCCGCCGCCCATCCCGCCTGGAACGCCAGCGCCCCCAGCAGCCCGGGGCCCGCGTACTGCCCCAGCAGGACATCGGCCGGCACCTGATGGGCGGAGGACCACGGCAGCATCCGCACGACCTCGCCGAACGTGCCGGGGAAGACCCGCAGCGGCAGCAGCGTGCCGGAGAAGAACATCGCCGCCAGCCCGCTGAGGACGGCCACGCCCGAGCTGTCCAGCAGCCAGAACGCGGACAGCGCGACGAGGTAGCGCAGCGCGAAGCTGACGGTCACCGCGAGCGCCACCGACGCCAGGAACGCGGCCCACAGCAGCGGGGAGGCGGGCAGCGCGAGGTCGAAGACCAGCGCGCCGGCCACCATCGGCAGCACCCCGCGGCCCAGCAGCTGGCAGCCGGCCCGGCCCAGGTCGGCGGCGAGCCACCACATCTGCAGGTCGGCCGGGCGGTACAGGTCCACCGCGATGTCGCCGCTGCGGACGCGCTCCTGCATCTCCTCGTGGAAGCCGCCGCCCATGGTCAGGGCCACGGTCGCCAGCAGCGCCTGGCCGACCCACACGAAGGTCAGCGCCTGCGCCTGGTCGTACCCGCCCAGGTGCGGCCGCTCGTGCCAGAGCGCCTGGTAGGTGTAGGCGATGATGCAGCCGAAGACGGTGTTGGTGAAGACGCCGGCGGCGGTGGCGGTGCGGTACGTGGCGTACCGCCGGAAGCCGCCCCGCGCGACGGCCGCGTACAGCGCCAAAGCTCCGCCCACTCCGCCGCCCCCCGCCGCCCGGTGCCAAAACACCCGAGGCTAGCCCTGTCGGCGGCGCCGCACCACACGTTTACCACCCGGGCGGGTGAGGCAGAGAACCCATTCGGCCGGTCACAGACCAGTCACATGTGCGTGCCATCCTCTGGGCCTGGAACGCATGATGCGACAGTTTCTTATCGGGCGACACAAGCTTTTCGGAAGATCCAGCTTTTTCAGACGAAAGCGCCTTTTCCGGCGTAGGGCGCGCATCGCCCGCTACGACACCGATCCCGCCGCGGCACAACCATCGGCGGCGGCCGAGGAGTCACTACTGACATGAACGACGATCCGCAGCAGGACGGCCAGGGAAGTAACGGTTCCTCGGAAGAGGAACCGGGCACCGCGCCACCCCCTGGCAAGAAGGGCCGCCCCCGCCGCACCGGCTGGCGCCGCGCCGTGCCCACCTGGCGCATGACCCTCGGCGGCATCCTGGTGCTTCTGCTGATCATCGTCGTCGGCTTCCTCGCCGGCTACCTCCTCGTCGGCATCCCGCCCGCCAACCAGGCCGCCAAGGCCCAGAGCAACGTCTTCCTCTTCACCGACGGCTCCCAGCTCGCCCGCGACGGCGACGTGAACCGCGAGAACGTCAAGCTCAGCCAGATCCCCAAGGACGTCCAGCACACCGTGCTTGCCGCCGAGGACCGCAACTTCTACAGCGAGTCCGCGGTCAACCCCGTCGCCATGGTCCGCGCCGCCTGGAACACCGTCATCGGCAAGGGCACGCAGTCCGGCTCCACCATCACCCAGCAGTACGTCAAGAACTACTACCTCGGCCAGGAACAGACCGTCACCCGCAAGGCCAAGGAGTTCTTCATCGCCATCAAGCTGGACCGCGAGGTGAGCAAGGACGAGATCCTGGAGGGCTACCTCAACACCAGCTACTACGGCCGCAACGCCTACGGCATCCAGGCCGCGGCCCAGGCGTACTACAGCAAGGACGTCGAGGACCTGACGGTCGCCCAGGGCGCCTACCTGGCCACCCTCCTGAACGCCCCCAGCCAGTACGACATCGTCGTCCACCCCGAGAACCGGCAGCGCGCCGAGGCCCGCTGGAACTACGTCATGGACGGCATGGTCAAGAAGGGCTGGCTCAGCGGCTCCGACCGCGCCGCCATGAAGTTCGACCCGCCCGGCGCGGCCAAGACCCCCTCCGGCCTCTCCGGCCGCCGCGGCTACTTCGTCAACGCCATCAAGGACTACCTCACCGACAACGACATCCTCGACAAGGACGACCTGGCCGGCGGCGGCTACCGCATCACCACCACCATCGACAAGAAGAAGCAGCTCGCCCTCGAAAAGGCCGTCGACGACCGCCTGATGGAGCAGCTCGACAAGAAGAACCGCGACGCCGACAAGAACGTCCGGGCCGGCGGCGCCTCCATCGACCCCGCCACCGGCAAGGTCGTCGCCATGTACGGCGGCATCGACTACGCCCAGCAGTTCGTCAACGGCGCCACCCGCGCCGACTACCAGGTCGGCTCCACCTTCAAGCCCTTCGTCTTCGCCTCCGCCGTCGCCAACCACGCGACGACCCAGGACGGCCGGACCATCACCCCGAACACGGTCTACGACGGCACCAACAAGCGGATGACCGTCAGCGACGGCAACCCCACCGGCTTCGCCCCCGCCAACGAGGACGACCGCTCCTACGGGCAGATCACCGTCAGCGAGGCCACCGACAAGTCCGTCAACGCCGTCTACGCGCAGATGGGCATCGACGTCGGCCCCGACAAGGTCAAGGACACCGCCGTCGACCTCGGCATCCCCGCGAAGACCCCCGGCCTCAGCGAGTCCCAGGGCGCGATCTCGCTCGGCACCGCCACGCCCAGCGTGCTGCAGATGACCGGCGCGTACGCCACCCTCGCCAACCACGGCAAGCACGTGCCGTACACCTTCATCCAGAAGATCACCAAGAACGGCGAGAACCTCACCCTGCCCGACCGGCCCGAGCAGACCGCGATGGCCCGCGAGGCCGCCGACACCACCACCTCCATCCTGCGCAGCGTCGTCGAGAGCCCCGGCGGCACCGGCGCGGCGGCGCGCGCGGCGGGCCGCCCCGCCGCCGGCAAGACCGGCACCGCCGAGGAGGACAAGGCCGCCTGGTTCGCCGGGTACACCCCCGACCTGGCCACGGTCGTCGCCGTACTCGGCCAGAACCCCAAGACCGCGGCGCAGGAACCGCTGTACGGCGCGGGCGGCCTGGCCCGCGTCAACGGCGGCGGCTTCCCCGCCGAGATCTGGGCCGACTACACCGCGGCCGCGCTGAACGGCAAGCCCGCCAAGGACTTCGACCTCGAGCTGGAGAGCGGCGCCACCGACCCGGCGCCCACGGCCACCGGGTCGCCCACCGCCCCGGGCGGCGACACGGGGGCGCCCAGCACCCCGCCGCCGAACTCGTCCCCGGCCACCCTCCCGCCGACCACCGCGCCGCCCACCACCGTCGAACCGCCGCAGCCCACCTTCCCGACCGAGCCGCCGCCCACCACGGCACCCACCGAGGACTTCCCGACGGTGGAACCGGGCGGCGGCGGCCCGGGCGGAGCGCCCGAAACGCCGCCGGGCCGGCAGTAACACGCGCGAGACCCCGGCGGCCGGACGGCCACCGGGGTCTCTCTCTGCGTGCTTCGCGCGCTTTGTTTGCGTGCCCTGCGTGCTCTCTCAGTGCCCGGAGGTCGCCTTCAGACCCACGACGGCCACCAGCAGCAGGCAGATGAAGAAGATCCGGGCCGCGGTCGCCGGCTCGCCCAGCACCAGCATGCCCACCACGGCCGCGCCGGCGGCACCGATGCCGACCCACACGCCGTACGCCGTACCGATCGGCAGCGTCTTCGCCGCGTACGACAGCAGGGCCATGCTCGCGATGATGCCCGCGCCCGTGAACAGGCTGGGCCACAGCCGGGTGAATCCCTCGGTGAACTTCATCCCGATCGACCAGCCGACCTCCAGCAGACCGGCGACGAGCAGCAGTATCCATGCCATGACGGCACCTCCATGACCAGCGCACACGCGTGCGCGCATCTACAGGGGGTGCGTCGTCTTGTCATGACCCGGTACGGCGCGTCTCGTCGGGATGTCTTCGACCTTAGCAAGCCACGACGAAACGGGCGGTGACACCGGTCACCGCCCGCGGGGATATTCGTACAGGTCAGGCCTATCGGCCCGGGTCGGAGGTCCCGGGTCAGAGGTACAGCCCGGTGGAGTCCTCGGCGCCCTCCAGGCGCTCCGCCGCCACCGCGTGCAGGTCGCGCTCCCGCATCAGTACGTACGCGACGCCGCGCACCTCCACCTCGGCGCGGTCCTCCGGGTCGTACAGCACCCGGTCCCCCGGCTCGACGGTACGGACGTTCTGCCCCACCGCGACGACCTCCGCCCACGCCAGCCGGCGGCCTACCGCGGCCGTCGCCGGGATGACGATGCCGCCGGTCGAGCGTCGCTCGCCCTCGGCGATATCGGTACGGACGAGCACCCGGTCGTGCAGCATCCGGATCGGCAGCTTGTCGTGGCTGTCCTGAGTGTTGTTCGGGCTCACGCCAAGACCGTACCTGCCCCGGGGCACGAGCCGGGCCCCGGCCCGGCAGCCAGGGCCCTCATGGCTACGACTGGTGCGTACGACCGATGCGTACGGCTGGTGCCTACGACCGGCGCTTGCGTGCGCCCATCGCCAGCAGCCCCACCAGACCCACCGCGACCAGCGCCACCGGCACGATCCGCTCCATCCGCGGCGCGCCGTCCTCCGACACCAGCTGCGCGCGGACGTCGGAGACGGCTCGGTTCGCGACCACGTACGCCCGTCCGGCCGTACGGTCAACTGCCGCCGCGGCCTTCGCCTTCGCGTCGCCGACGATCGTCTTGGGGTGCAGCCGCACGCCGATCTCGTCGAGCGTCACGGCGAGCTCCTGCCGCCGGCGGAGAATGTCCGCCTCGATCTGCGCAGGGGTCCTGGCATCCGACACCGCGCTGCCTCCGTCGTCTCGGCCGGTGAGTACAGATCCTCGATGGTTCCTGATGGACAGTCTGTCAGCTCAGCACCCGTCCCGCTCCACGGCACCCCCGATCAACGCGCCCACGCGGCGTACAAAGAGGGGAACCGGCCGATGGCGGGAGGGGCCGCCGGTGGACCTCAGTAACCTCGGAACAGAACAAGTGACCACCGCGGTCGGCACGCCCACCGACCCACCCATGAGGAGAGCCATGAGCGAGCGACTGCAGCCCGGCGACACCGCCCCCGCCTTCACCCTCCCCGACGCGGACGGCAAGCAGGTCTCGCTCGCCGACCACAAGGGCCGCAAGGTCATCGTCTACTTCTACCCCGCGGCCCTGACCCCCGGCTGCACGAAGCAGGCGTGCGACTTCACCGACAACCTCGACTTCCTGGCCGGCCACGGCTTCGACGTCATCGGCATCTCCCCCGACAAGCCCGAGAAGCTCGCGAAGTTCCGCGAGAAGGAGGAGCTGAAGGTCACCCTCCTCGGTGACCCCGACAAGAGCGTCCTGGAGGCGTACGGCGCCTTCGGCGAGAAGAAGCTCTACGGCAAGACGGTGACCGGCGTCATCCGCTCCACCGTCATCGTCGACGAGGAGGGCAAGGTCGAGCGCGCGCTGTACAACGTCAAGGCCACCGGCCACGTCGCCAAGATCATCAAGGACCTGGGCCTGTAACGGCCGGGGCGTTCCTCGGTCCGCGGGCCGCTCTCGGCCCGCGGCCGGGACCCTCCCGCCCCCTTCCGGAACCCCCTCACACCGACCCTAAACGGCCTACACCGAGTGACGAATATCGCGTTCTGCCGCCAAAGTGGTTTGACCGACTCCGTAACCGCGCAGACGCCCCTTTCGAAACGAGCCCACCGCGCAGTGCGCGGACCGACCGAGCGAGAGGACCGCACTCGTGCCGACCGGCAGTACCGATGCCGCCTCCGGGACCGAGCTGGATCGGGAGGCAGTCAGGCGCCACCGCGCGCTCTTCCGGGCCGTCGCCCGCCGCAGGAATCCCAAACTCCGCCGCACCGACATCACCATCACCGACGAAAAGATCGTGAAGCGCGCCGTCAAGGCCGCCGCCGTCGGTAATGCGATGGAGTGGTTCGACTTCGGCATCTACAGCTACCTCGCGGTCACGATCGGCCACGTCTTCTTCCCCAGCGGCAGCGACACCGCGAGCCTGCTGTCCTCGTTCGCGACGTTCGCCGTGGCCTTCCTCGTACGGCCCATCGGCGGCGCGTACTTCGGCCCGCTCGGCGACCGCATCGGCCGCAAGAAGGTCCTCGCCTTCACCATGATCATGATGGCCGTCGGCACCTTCGCCATCGGCCTCATCCCGTCGTACGCCTCGATCGGCGTCTGGTCGCCGGTCCTGCTGATCCTCTTCCGGCTGGTCCAGGGCTTCTCGACGGGCGGTGAGTACGGCGGCGCCTCGACCTTCATCGCCGAGTACGCCCCCGACAAGAAGCGCGGTTACTTCGGCAGCTTCCTGGAGTTCGGCACCCTCGCCGGGTACACCGGCGCGGCCGGCCTGGTCCTGCTCCTGAACACCTCGCTGGGCTCCGAGGCCATGGGCGACTGGGGCTGGCGGCTGCCCTTCCTGGTCGCGGGCCCGCTCGGCATCGTCGGTCTCTACCTGCGGATGAAGCTCGACGAGACGCCGGCCTTCCAGAAGCTGGAGGCCAGCGAGACGCACAGCGCCACGGGCTCACTCACCGAGGAGGAGGCCGAGTTCTCGCACCTCTCCGAGAACGCCCCCAAGAAGAAGCTCGGCGAGATCTTCTCCCAGCAGTGGCCCGCGCTCATCCTGTGCATCTGTCTGGTCGGCGCGTACAACATCACCGACTACATGCTGCTGTCGTACATGCCGACGTACCTGACCGACACGCTCCACTACAAGGAGTCGCACGGCCTGCTGGTGCTGCTCGGCACCATGGTCGTCCTGATGCTGGTCATCAACTTCGTCGGCCGGCTCAACGACCGCTTCGGCCGCAAGCCGCTGCTCATGACCGGCATGCTCGGCTTCTTCGTCCTCTCCATCCCCTCCTTCCTGCTGGTCAAGGACGGCAGCCTGCTGTTCGTCTGCATCGGCATGCTGCTGATGGGCTTCTCCCTGGTCTGCCTGCTGGGCACGATGTCGGCGGCCCTCCCGGCCCTCTTCCCGACCAACGTCCGCTACGGCTCGCTCTCCATCGGCTACAACCTCTCCACGTCCCTCTTCGGCGGCACGACCCCCCTGGTCATCACCGCCCTGATGGGCGCCTTCCACGGCAACGAGATGGTCCCGGCGTACTACGCCATGGGCGCGGCCCTCATCGGCGTCATCGCCGTCCTCTTCATGAAGGAAACCGCCCAACAGCCCCTGGAGGGCTCCCCGCCCTCAGTAGCCACCCACGAAGAAGCGGTGGAAATGGTCTCGGCCCAGTCCCCGGACCCCCGCTTCTGACCACGCGCTGAACCCCTCCCCGAATCCCCCGATCACTCGATCGGGGGATTCTTCATTCCTGCCCGTCACTCCGCGTAACCCCCGCCCAGCGAGGCCCGTTGTTCCGTTCGACACCAGAACAATCGGCCGCCGAAGCGACCGGTCACCGAACGGGGGAACGTCCATGCCCGCCAGCCCGTACACCCACGCCCGCCTCTCCGAGGCCGTGGCCGCCTCCCACACCCTCTCGGAAGCCTTACGCCGACTCGGCGTGGACCCGAAGGGCCCGTCCCGCAGCTACCTCCGCGCCCGCATAAAGGCCCTGGGCATAGACACCTCCCACTTCCAACGGGAGGGCACGCGCTGGACGAAGGACGTCCTCGAAGCAGCCGTAACCTCTTCGACCAGCATGTGCGAGGTCCTCCGCCACCTGGGCCTCGACGTCGTCGGCGGCCACCACACCCACATCAGCCGGCGGATACGGGCGTTGGGGATCGACACGTCACACTTCGGCGAAAGCGAGCGTACGAAGCGCAGCCCGCATCGACGGCGCACTCTCGAAGAGCTCCTCGTGGAGCAGGACCCGGCCAACGCCCGCCGCACCCACCCCGACCGGCTGAAGGGCGCCATGCTGGCCCACGGCGTGTCCGAACGCTGCGCCCTCTGCGGAACGGGCACGCTCTGGCGCGGCCGCCCACTGCCGCTGGAGGTGGACCATGTCGACGGCAACTGGCGGGACAACCGCCTGGAGAACCTGCGCCTCCTCTGCCCGAACTGCCACTCGTGCACCGACACCTACCGAGGCAGGAACAAACGCCGCAGGGCCGTAGGCCCGGCCGGAGAGGCGACGACGTGAGCAGCGGGCTGAAGTACACCCGAGAGCGGATGGCCGAAGCTGCCCAGTCCTGCACGGACATCGACGAAGTCATCACCTTCTTCGGCACTCGCCCTTATCAACGGCTGCGCCGCTATCTGCTGCAGCGCTTCGAGCACTTCGGCATCGACGTTTCGCATTTCCACCGCCGGAAGTACGCGCGGTACGGCGCCACCGCCCCTCGCGCACTGCCCAAGGTCGTTTCCACTTCGTTTTCGCTGGCGGATGCCCTGCGCAAACTCGACCTGCCCGACAACAGCCGCACCCGGCAATTGCTCAGGCACTGGATCTCCGAGCGGGATCTCGACACATCACACTTCCTCGGCCAGGGGCACCGGCGGGGCAAGCCGGGCACGACGCCCATGAGGCCACCGGAGAGCATCCTGGTGAAGCACGACGGCACGCGCCGGACGAAGACAGTGCTGCTCCGCCGCGCGCTACGACAAGTGGGCGTAGCCGAGCGTTGTTTCGAGTGCGGCACCGGGCCGGTCTGGACCGGTAAGCCGATGACGCTGGAGATCGACCACATCGACGGCGACTGGAGCGACGATCGGCTCGAGAACCTGCGGCTTCTCTGCCCCAACTGCCATGCGACCACCCGTACCTGGTGCCGAGGAGGCGGCAAGCGCTCGAGTAGCCCCTGATCCCCTGCCGCAGACGCACGTCAGCCGCCAGCCGGTACCATGGCTGGCGGCTAGCGGCCGTGGCGGAATTGGCCTACGCGCAGCACTTAGGATGCTGTGGGAGAAATCCCTTGAGGGTTCGAGTCCCTCCGGCCGCACGACTTATTGACCATGGTTTCGAAGGCCCGGCCCCGCACCTAGGAGGCCGGGCCTTCGGCATCTCGTGGAGGCCGGTCAGCCCAGCAGCTCACGTACGACCGGGGCCAAAGCGCGGAACGCCTTGCCTCGGTGGCTGATGGCGTTTTTTTCGTCTGCCGTCAGTTCCGCGCAGGTGCGGGTGTCGCCTTCGGGCTGGAGGATCGGGTCGTAGCCGAAGCCGCCGGTGCCGGTGGGGGTGTGGCGGAGGGTGCCCTCCAGCTTGCCTTCGACGACGCGCTCGGTGCCGTCGGGGAGGGCGAGTGCCGCGGCGCAGGCGAAGTGGGCCGCGCGGTGTTCGTCGTCGATGTCGCCGAGCTGGGCGAGGAGCAGGTCGAGGTTGGCCTGGTCGTCGCCGTGGCGGCCGGCCCAGCGGGCGGAGAAGATGCCGGGGGCGCCGCCGAGTACGTCCACGCAGAGGCCGGAGTCGTCGGCGACGGCGGGGTGGCCGGTGGCCTGGGCGAGGGCGTGGGCCTTCAGGAGGGCGTTCTCGGCGAAGGTGACGCCGGTTTCCTTCACGTCGGGGACGTCCGGGTAGGCGTCGGCGCCGACCAGCTCGATGTCGAGGTCGGCCGCCGTGAGGATGGCGCGGAGTTCGGTGACTTTGCCGGCGTTGCGGGTGGCGAGGATCAGGCGCTGGTGCTTCATGGTGAGGGATTATCCCGGTCCGGGACGGACCACGTCCGGGGCGGGCTACGAGCACGGCCCGAGCGGGCCCCGGCCCGCCGCCCCGTCCCCCAGACGCGAGCCCCGGCCCCGCCCCCCGACCCCGGCCTCAGCCCGGTGTGCAGATCTTGGTGAGTTCCGAGGCGGCGGATTCGATGGGGGTGGTGTCGGGGGTCTTGCCCTGGTCGAGGGACTTCTGGGCGTCCTTGACGCCGCGGGAGAGGTCGTCGACGGCCTTGCCCATGTCGGCGTTGTCGGTCTTGTCGCCGAGCTCGCCGAGGTTCTTGTCGATCTTGTCGAGGGCCTGCTGGGCCTCTGCGGGGTTGTCCGCGCCGCCGGAGACGGCCTGCTGGAGGGCGTCGACGTTCTGGCCGACCGCGGCGGCGGTCTGCGCGCAGTCCAGTGCGGTCTGCACGGCACCGCAGCCGGAGAGCGCGGGGACGGCCAGGGCGATGGCCGCCACGGCGGAGGCGGCGGTCATGACCGTTCGGCGACGGACGGAGCGGTGTGCGGACATGGACGGGCCCTCTCTTTGCAATGAACAGGTAAAGGGAGGAACGCGTGGCGCCCGGTTTTGGTTGCCGACCGGCCGCGATTGTGGCCGCGATTACCGCTGCCTTCGCGGCGTAACGTCAGAAAAGTCCGGTGATGAGACCTGTCTGCGTCAGGAACATCGCGAGGACGACCACGAGGGTCCAGCCGAGGACGTGTTCCATCCACGGCGAGTGGTCGTCGGGGCCGCCCGTGCGGGCGGCAGGCGCGTCGAGGGCGGCGGCAGCGGCTTCAGCAGGCATGACGGTGGAGTCCTCGTCGTGGGGTGCTGGGGGGAGAGATGCGCCCCGTGCCCGTACGGGAGATACGGGGTGCATGTCCCACCTTGCGCCCGTGCCGCGAGCATTCCTAGAGATGCAGGTCCCACGAGGGGAACATCACAGATCGCCGGAAGGCGGGGCGGCGGGGCGCACGGCCGGGTGCGCCGCCGCGCCCCCGCGGCGGTCAGAGCGTCTGCGCCAGGGCCTCGCGCTGGGCCTTGTCCAGGTCCGTGCAGCCGGTGACGGCCAGGTCGAGGAGGGCGTTGAGCTCGTCGCGGGCGAAGGGCTCGGCCTCGGCGGTGCCCTGGACCTCGACGAAGCGGCCGTCGCCGGTGCAGACGACGTTCATGTCGGTCTCGGCGCGGACGTCCTCCTCGTAGCAGAGGTCGAGGAGGGGGGTGCCGTCGACGATGCCGACGGAGACGGCGGAGACCGTGCCGGTGAGCGGCTTGCGGCCGGCCTTGATGAGCTTCTTGCCCTGGGCCCAGGCGACGGCGTCCGCGAGCGCGACGTACGCGCCGGTGATCGCGGCGGTACGGGTACCGCCGTCGGCCTGGAGGACATCGCAGTCCAGCACGATGGTGTTCTCGCCGAGGGCCTTGTAGTCGATGACGGCGCGCAGGGACCGGCCGATGAGGCGGCTGATCTCGTGGGTGCGGCCGCCGATCTTGCCGCGGACGGATTCGCGGTCGCCGCGGGTGTTGGTGGAGCGCGGCAGCATGGAGTACTCGGCGGTCACCCAGCCCTCGCCGCTGCCCTTGCGCCAGCGCGGTACGCCTTCGGTGACGGAGGCGGTGCAGAAGACCTTGGTGTCGCCGAAGGAGATGAGGACGGAGCCCTCGGCGTGCTTGCTCCATCCGCGCTGGATGGTGACGGGGCGGAGCTGTTCGGGGGTGCGGCCGTCGATACGAGACATGGTGCCGACCCTATCGGGAATACCGAAGGCCCCGTTCCGGTGCGTACGCACGTACGGAAGGGGCCTCGGGGCGAGCGCGGCGGGGGCCGTCGGCTCAGCTCACATCGCGGTTTCGTTGCGCGATGTTCCGATGCGCGATGCTCACATCATGTCTTCGATGTCGGCGGCGATCGGGTCGGCGTCGGTGCCGATGACGACCTGGATGGCGGTGCCCATCTTCACGACGCCGTGCGCGCCGGCGGCCTTGAGGGCGGCCTCGTCGACGAGGGAGGGGTCGACAACCTCGGTGCGGAGACGGGTGATGCAGCCTTCGACCTCTTCGATGTTGTCGAGGCCACCGAGCCCGGCGACGATCTTCTCAGCCTTGCTGGCCATGTCCACTCCTGCTTGTCTCGGCCGTCGGCGGTTGTGCCGAAGGATTCCACACGGTAACGCACGTTCAGCCCTGTTGGACGGGCGTATGTCCGTTGCCTGGCGAATGATGGCGACCACCTGGAGTTGCCTCCGGGAGGCCCCGTAGCGCCACTACGAATGGTCTACACCACCAGTATGCGGCAAGCACGAGTCGGCCGTCGTGGGGCCGGCGGCCGGGAGGATGCGGATGAGTTCGGACGCGGCGGCGGCGCCGAGGAAGAAGTGGGGCGGCGGGCTGTTCCAGGGCCTGCAGAAGATGGGGCGCAGCCTGCAGCTGCCGATCGCGGTGCTGCCGGCGGCGGGCATCCTGAACCGGCTCGGGCAGCCCGATGTCTTCGGCGCGGACGGGCTGGGCTGGGACGACGTGGCGAAGGTGTTCGCCGGGGCCGGGCAGGCCCTGCTGGATTCCTCGCTGGGGCTGCCGCTGCTGTTCTGTGTCGGCGTCGCGATCGGCATGGCGAAGAAGGCGGACGGGTCGACGGCGCTGGCGGCCGTCACGGGCTTCCTCGTGTACTACTACGTGCTGCACCAGTTCCCGGTGGACTGCGCGAGCGGCGCGACCTTCGTGAGCGGCGGGCCGCTGGGGGGCGCGTGCGTGGCGAAGGACGGGACGGGGACGCCGGCCGGGTACCAGAATCCGGGGGTGTTCGGCGGCATCGTGATCGGGCTGCTGTCGGCGTGGTTCTGGCAGCGGTACCACCGTACGAAGCTGGTGGACTGGCTCGGCTTCTTCAACGGCCGCCGGCTGGTCCCGATCATCATGTCGTTCGTGGCGCTGCTCTTCGCGGTGGTCTGTCTGTTCGTGTGGCCGCCGATCGGTGACGCGCTGACGAGTTTCAGCAAGTGGATGGTGGATCTGGGTTCGACGGGCTCCGGGATCTTCGGTGTCGCGAACCGTGCGCTGCTGGTGATCGGCATGCACCAGTTCCTGAATACGTTCATGTGGTTCCAGTTCGGCGACTTCACGAAGCCGGACGGGACGGTGGTGCACGGTGACATCAACCGGTTCCTGGCGGGCGATCCGAGTGCGGGCCAGTTCACGTCCGGGTTCTTCCCGATCATGATGTTCGCGCTGCCGGCGGCGGCGCTGGCGATCACGCACTGCGCGAAGCGGCACCGCCGCAAGGAGATCGCGGGCATGATGCTGTCGGTCGGTCTGACGTCGTTCGTCACGGGGATCACCGAGCCGATCGAGTACTCGTTCCTCTTCGTGGCGCCGCTGCTGTACGCGCTGCACGCGGTGCTGACGGGCGTGTCGATGGCGGTGACCTGGGCGCTGGGGGTGCACGACGGATTCAGTTTCTCGGCGGGTCTGATCGACTACGTCATCAACTGGAGCCTGGCGACCAAGCCGTGGCTGATCATTGTGATCGGGCTGTGTTTCGCGGTGGTCTATTACGCGGTCTTCCGCTTCGTGATCACCAAGTTCGACCTGGCGACTCCGGGGCGCGAGCCGGAGGAAGTGGGCGAGGCGATGGAGCAGCAGAACGTGAAGTAGCTGCGGGCGGCGGACTCCCCTGCGGGGTCGGGAACGCCTCTGTGTGGTCGGGGAATGCCCCTGTGTGGTCGGAAAACGGCTCCGGAATAATGGATTCCGGAGCCGTTCCGCGTGCCGTCGTAACGATCGGGAGGAACGGATTCCTTTATGCGGTGACGACATGCTAAGTATGGTCTAAACCACTGAGTGGTGTAGACCAAACTAGCGGGCTGCCCCTTTCCCCTGAGCCCGCCTCACCAGGAGGAATCCGATGAGTACGGCCACCGCCGGCAAGGCGGCACCCGCGAAGAAGCGGGGATCCGGCCTGTTCCAGGGCCTGCAGAAGATCGGTCGCAGCCTCCAGCTGCCGATCGCCGTCCTGCCCGCCGCGGGCATCCTCAACCGGCTCGGCCAGCCCGACGTCTTCGGCAAGGACGGCCTGGGCTGGATCGATGTGTCGAAGGTCTTCGCCGCGGCGGGCGGTGCTGTCTTCGACAACCTGCCGCTGCTGTTCTGCATAGGCGTGGCCATCGGCTTCGCGAAGAAGGCCGACGGCTCCACCGCGCTGGCCGCCCTGGTCGGCTTCCTGGTCTACAGCAATGTCCTCAAGGCGTTCCCCGTCGAGGAAGGCCACATCGACCACGGCAAGTGGGTCGAGCCGGTGGTCAACAACCCCGGCGTGCTCGGCGGCATCATCATGGGCCTGCTGGCCGCGATCCTGTGGCAGCGCTTCCACCGCACCAAGCTGGTGGACTGGCTCGGCTTCTTCAACGGCCGCCGGCTGGTCCCGATCATCATGGCCTTCGTCGGCACCGCGGTCGGCGTGCTCTTCACCCTGGTCTGGGAGCCGATCGGCGAGGCGATCTCCGGCTTCGGCGAGTGGATGACCGGTCTCGGCGCGGTCGGCGCGGGCCTCTTCGGGCTGATCAACCGCGCGCTGATCCCGATCGGCATGCACCAGTTCGTGAACACCGTCTCGTGGTTCCAGCTCGGTGACTTCACCGACGCGGCCGGCAAGGTCGTGCACGGCGACATCGGCCGCTTCTTCGCGGGTGACCCGAGCGCCGGCCAGTTCATGTCGGGCTTCTTCCCGATCATGATGTTCGGCCTGCCGGCCGCCGCGCTGGCCATCGCGCACACCGCGCGCCCGGAGCGCCGCAAGGCCGTCCTGGGCATGATGGTCTCGCTCGGCCTGACCTCGTTCGTCTGCGGTATCACCGAGCCGATCGAGTTCACGTTCATGTTCATCGCGCCGGTGCTGTACGTGATCCACGCGGTGCTGACCGCCGTGTCGATGGCGCTCACCTGGGCGCTCGGGGTGCACGACGGCTTCACGTTCTCCGCGGGCTTCATCGACTACGCGCTGAACTGGAACCTCGCCACCAAGCCGTGGCTGATCATCCCGATCGGGCTGGTCTTCGCGGTGGTCTACTACGTGCTCTTCCGCTTCGCGATCACGAAGTTCAACCTCACCACCCCGGGCCGCGAGCCCGAGGAGGAGGTCGAGGACCTCACCAAGGCGTGAGTCCCCGCTCGTGACGCACGAGGCCCCCGGAGCCGTACGGTTCCGGGGGCCTCGTGCTGTACGAGACGTCTACGGGACGTCAGGGCACGGGGCGTCAGATCTCGTACACCGCCCCGGCCTTCGCGACCTCCACCGGGCCCTCGAAGACCTCCTGGGCGTCGCGGAGGTTGATGCCGGGGTCGGTCCACGGGGGGATGTGGGTGAGCACCAGCCGGCCGGCGCGGGCGCGGGCCGCGTGCTCGCCCGCCTCGCGGCCGTTGAGGTGCAGGTCGGGGATGTCTTCCTTGCCGTGCGTGAAGGACGCCTCGCACAGGAAGAAGTCGGTGTCCTCGGCGAGGGTGTGCAGCGACTCGCAGATCCCGGTGTCGCCGGAGTACGTCAGCGACCGGCCGCCGTGCTCGATGCGGAAGCCGTACGCCTCCACGGGGTGGCTGACCTTTTCCGTACGGATCGTGAAGGGGCCCACGGTGAAGGTGCCGGGGGCCAGCGTGCGGAAGTCGAAGACCTCGCTCATGGCGTGCTCGGTGGGCAGGTCGGCGTGGGCGGCGGTGAGGCGGCGCTCCGTGCCGGCCGGGCCGTAGACCGGCATCGGGGCGCAGCGGCCGCCGTCGGGGCGGTAGTAGCGCACGACGAAGTATCCGCAGAGGTCGATGCAGTGGTCGGCGTGCAGGTGGGAGAGGAGAACCGCGTCGAGGTCGTAGAGACCGCAGTGGCGCTGCAGCTCGCCGAGGGCACCGTTGCCCATGTCGATGAGCAGCCTGAAGCCGTCGGCCTCCAAGAGGTAGCTCGAACAGGCCGATTCCGTCGAAGGGAACGACCCCGAGCATCCGACGACAGTGAGCTTCATAGGGGCGTGAACCTCCGGGGGCGGGGGCGGTGCGGCGGGTCCATGCGGGGCTTGGGCCGTGCTCGGCCGGTCCGTACCACTCGTTGCAGTGCCCACGAGGGTAAGGCGCGAAAGGGCCGGTGGCTCCTCCAGCGGGGCGAGCTGTGGGCGGAATCACCAGTCCGGGTGGGCCTTTGGGGGGCGCGGGTGATACCGGGGGTACGGTGAGCGGCGGCGAGCGAGGAGGCAGGCGTGGACACCTCATGGTGGCCGGCGGTGCTGGCCGTGGTCGTACTGGCGCTGGTGGCGGCGGTCGTCGACGGGCGGGCCCGCTCGGACCGGGGCCCGCGGCGCGGCGGGCGGCGGCCGGGGCGCGGGCCGCGGGACGGCAGGCGCCGCCCGCGGGACCGTACGCGTGAGCCGGGGCGGAGCACGCGGCGCCCCGGTGACCTGCCGGTCCGTGGACGTACGGGCGCGGGCCGGGGCGCGGGGCCGGAGCCGGGCGAGATCTGGTGGGCGAGCGTGCCGTTCGAGGACGTGTCCGCCGCGAAGGACCGGCCGTGTCTGGTACTGGCCGTACGGGGCGGGTCCGCGCTGGTCGCGAAGATCACCAGCCGGTACCACGACGAGCGGCCCGGGGTGATCCCGCTGCGGCCGGGCACGGTGGGCGACGCGCAGGGCAGGCCGAGCTTCCTGGAGACGGACGAGCTGCGGGAGGTCGCGGTGGCCGACTTCCGGCGCCGCGCGGGCACGGTGGACCCGCTGCTGTGGGACCGCGTCCGGCACCTGGCCGGATAGCACCCCGGCAGGCACGAAGGCGCCCGGCCGTACGGGGCCGGGCGCCTTCGGGAAGCCGCTGTGCGCAGCGGGCGCGTGTCACGCCCAGAGCTGGCCGTGCAGCGTCTCGATGGCCGCTTCGGTGCTCTCGGCGGTGTAGACGCCGGTGGAGAGGTACTTCCAGCCGCCGTCGGCGACGACGAACACCACGTCCGCGCTCTCGCCGGCCTTGAGGGCCTTCTTCGCGACGCCGATCGCGGCGTGCAGCGCGGCGCCGGTGGAGACGCCCGCGAAGATGCCTTCCTCGGCGAGGAGTTCGCGGGTGCGGCGCACCGCGTCCGCCGAACCGACGGAGAAGCGGGTGGTCAGCACGGTCTCGTCGTAGAGCTCGGGGATGAAGCCCTCGTCGAGGTTGCGCAGGCCGTAGACGACGTCGTCGTAGCGCGGCTCGGCGGCCACGATCTGCACGCCGGGGACCTGCTCGCGCAGGTAGCGGCCGACGCCCATGAGGGTGCCGGTGGTGCCCAGGCCCGCGACGAAGTGGGTGACGGAGGGCAGGTCGGCGAGGATCTCCGGGCCGGTGGTGGCGTAGTGCGCGCCCGCGTTGTCGGGGTTGCCGTACTGGTAGAGCATCACCCAGTCGGGGTGCTCGGCGGAGAGCTCCTTGGCGACCCGTACGGCGGTGTTGGAGCCGCCGGCGGCCGGGCTGGAGATGATCTGCGCGCCCCACATGGCGAGCAGCTCGCGGCGCTCCTGGGAGGTGTTCTCCGGCATGACGCACACGATGCGGTAGCCCTTGAGCTTGGCCGCCATGGCGAGCGAGATGCCGGTGTTGCCGCTGGTGGGCTCCAGGATGGTGCAGCCGGGGGTGAGCCGGCCGTCCTTCTCCGCCTGCTCGATCATGTGCAGCGCGGGACGGTCCTTGACGGAGCCGGTGGGGTTGCGGTCCTCCAGCTTGGCCCAGATCCGTACGTCGTCGGAGGGCGACAGCCGCGGCAGGCGCACCAGGGGGGTGTTGCCGACCGCGGCGAGCGGGCTGTCGTACCGCATCAGCTCATGCCGCCGGCAACGGCGGGAAGGATCGTCACGCTGTCGCCGTCGGCGACCTTCGTGGTGATGCCCTCCAGGAAGCGCACGTCCTCGTCGTTCAGGTAGACGTTGACGAAGCGGCGCAGCTGCCCGCCGTCGACCAGGCGCTCCTTGATGCCGGCGTGCCGGGCCTCCAGGTCGTCGAAGAGCTCGCCGAGCGTGTCGCCGCTGCCCTCCACGGCCTTCTGGCCGTCGGTGTAGGTGCGCAGGATGGTCGGGATTCGGACCTCGATGGCCATGAGGATGCTCCTGTTTCGGCTGGCTGGGACGCTTCCCGGAAAGGGGCCGGAGAGCGAGTCTGGAGTGCGCCGCTGCGGGGCGCGTCGGGCGAGGCGTCCTGGGACGCGGGCGGGGCGTACGGTCAGCCCGCCGGCCGTCTCGGCCGGGCGCCTGTCGTGCGGGCAGGCGGAACCGGTCAGCCGGCTGCGCGGCGCGGACACATGGCGCTGGCGAGGCGGCACAGGTCGACGTGCAGCCGCGCAACGAGCAGCAGGCTCGGCGTCTTCTCGCTCACGTCGTGGTCAACCATGCGGTCATCGTATCGATTCCCGGTCCGGGTACTGGAACCCGGTCTCGGGATGCGGACGGACGGTGCACACCATGTGGGATGCGGCCGATCGGGCCGCCCCGGCGGGCCGTGCGCCGCCGGGGCCGTACGGGGCAAGGGGTGACGGGTGTCACGCGTACGCGTCGACGACCTCGACCTCTTCTTCGGTGATCACACCGTCCACGATCCGGTAGGAGCGGAACTGGAACGGGCCCGCGTCGTCGGCATCCGCGGTGGAGACCAGGACGTAGTGCGCGTTCGGCTCGTTCGCGTACGAGACGTCCGTACGGGACGGGTACGCCTCGGTCGCGGTGTGCGAGTGGTAGATGACGACGGGCTCCTCGTCCCGGTCGTCCAGCTCGCGGTAGAGCTTGAGCAGGTCGGTGGAGTCGAATTCGTAGAAGGTGGGCGAGCGCGCCGCGTTCAGCATCGGGATGAACCGCTCGGGGCGGCCGTCGGCGGGCGCCGGCGTCGGGCCCGCCAGGACCCCGCACGCCTCGTCGGGGTGGTCCTTGCGGGCGTGCTCGACGATCTGGTCGTGAAGGGCCCGGGTGATGGTCAGCATGGGCTCAAGAATAAGCATCGGGCCCGCGCGTACCACTAAGTGATACGTACGGGCCCGGATGCTGGACAGTGGGCGGAATCCGCCGCGGTGGGTCAGTCCTTCTTCGCGGTGTCGACGGGGCCCTTGGCCGCGAAGACGTTGGGGTCCCGGCGCTTGAGGACGAGGTAGCCGACCCCCATGATCGCGGCCCAGACCGGCGCCGCGTACAGCGAGATCCGGGTGTCGGGGTCGATGCCCATCATCACGATGACCATGGCGATGAAGGCCAGCGCGAAGATCGAGGTGTACGGCGCGCCGATCGCCTTGAACTCCGACTGCGGCAGCTCGCCGCGGTTGGCCTTGGCCCGGTAGCGCAGCTGCGAGAGCAGGATGACGATCCAGGCCCACATGCCGGAGATGGTGGCGAAGGAGACGACGTAGTTGAACGCCTCGCCCGGCCACTGGTAGTTGATCCAGACGCCGACCAGCATCATCGCGACCGAGACGGCGGTGCCGCGGGTGGGCAGGCCGTTCTTGCTGAGGTAGGTGAAGACCTTCGGGCCCTGGCCGTTCATCGACAGGTCGCGCAGCATGCGGCCGGTGGAGTACATGCCCGAGTTGGCCGAGGACAGCGCCGCGGTGAGCACGACGAAGTTCACGATGCCGGCGCCGGCCGGCAGGCCGATCTTGGCGAAGGCGGCGACGAAGGGGCTGACGCCGGGCTCGAAGACCGTCCAGCTGACGACGGACAGGATGATGATCAGCGAGCCGATGTAGAAGAGGCCGATGCGCCACGGCACGGTGTTGATCGCCTTGGGCAGGACCTTCTTCGGGTCGGTGGCCTCGCCGGCGGTGACGCCGACCAGCTCGACGGCGAGGAAGGCGAACATCACGATCTGCAGGGTCATCAGCGTGCCGCCGATGCCCTTGGGGAAGAACCCGCCGTGCGACCACAGGAGGCTGAAGGAGGCGGTGTCGCCGGCGTCGGAGAAGCCGAGCGTGATCACGCCGATGCCGATCAGGATCATGCCGATGATGGCGGTGACCTTGACCATGGAGAACCAGAACTCCAGCTCACCGAAGATCTTCACGGAGATCAGATTGATCCCGAAGAGGGCGACGGTGAAGACCAGCGCTGACACCCATTGCGGGATGTCGTGATTCCAGTACTGGACGTATGTCGCGGCCGCCGTGACTTCCGTGATGCCGGTGACGACCCAGAAGAGCCAGTACGTCCAGCCGGTCACGAAGCCCATGAAGGGGCCGAGGAACTCGCGGGCGTACTCCGAGAAGGAGCCCGACACCGGGCGGTACATGAGCAGCTCGCCCAGGGCGCGCATGATGAAGAAGATGACGAGCCCGACGATGGCGTAGGCCAGGATGATGCTCGGCCCGGCCTTCGAGATCGCTTTGCCCGCCCCGAGGAACAGGCCCGTTCCGATGGCGCCACCAATGGCGATCATCTGGATCTGCCGGTTTCCCAGACCGCGCTGATAGCCCTCTTCCGGGGCAGATCCCGCGGCGTCGGTGACGCCGTGCTGATTGTCGACCTGCGCTGAGGTCATGTGTGGTGCGCCTTTCTCCATTCCGACCCGGTCTGTTCCGGATCGGGTCCCGATCCCCCCGGATGGAGTCCTGCACGCCAACGGTCGGCCGGCGCAGCGCTCCCGCGGCGACAGGGGTGGCGTCACCGACGGCAGGTCGAGAGTTTCTACCACGACCACTTGGGATGTACTACCGGGACACCGTAGGGCACGACAGGGAAAAGAGGACAAAATTCAAAAGCCGCAGGAAGACCGGGCGCAGCAGTAATGCGATCGTTATCCGGATTTGATCGTCCGTTGAGCGAACGCATCTCCGTACGTAGTCGGACGTACCGTCCGGGTCACAGAGCCGCCGGTCCGGACCATGATCCGGGGGTGGCCGCCGGCCCGGAGACCGGCGCGGCCCTCACTCGGGCATCAGCGTCTCGATCAGGGTCTCCTGGAGCCCGCCCAGCCAGAGGTACGCCATCGCCATCGGCTTGCGCGGGTCCTCGTCCGGCAGGCCGAGCAGCTCGCTGCCGTCGTCCTCGTCGCTGACGTCCAGCCGGGTGCCGATCGCCAGCCGCAGGTCGTTCAGCGCGCCCAGCCACTGCTGGGACTCCTCCGGCTTGAGCCGCAGCACCGCGCCCTCGGAGCCCTTGCCGCCCTCGGTGGACAACGCGTCCAGCGCCCGGACCACCGCGAGGGCGTCCTCGCGCTTGCGGGCCCGCAGGTCGTTCTCCGTGTAGCGGCGGAATTCCGCCGAGGCGGCGCGCGCGTCGTCGTCCGGCACGTGGTCCGGGCCGCCGTAGGCGTCGGGGAAGAGCCGGGCCAGCGCCGGGTCGGACGGCGGCTCGCTGGGCCCCTCGGCGAAGAGCGCGTCCAGCGGGTCCTCGCCCTCGGCGGGCTCGTCGCCGGGGCCCACCAGCTCCATCAGCTGGACGGCCAGGCTGCGCAGGATGGAGATCTCGACCTCGTCGAGGGCGGCCGCCGCGCCGCCGCCGGGCAGGGCTTCGAAGTGGCCGGCCATCAGCGGTCCTGCGTGAGGGTCGCCCACAGGCCGTAGCCGTGCATCGCCTGCACGTCGCGCTCCATTTCTTCGCGGGTGCCGCTGGACACGATCGCGCGGCCCTTCCGATGGACATCGAGCATGAGCTTGCGGGCCTTTTCCTTGGAGTACCCGAAGTACGCCTGGAACACGTAGGTCACGTAACTCATGAGATTGACGGGGTCATTGTGAACGACGGTCACCCAGGGAACATCGGGCTCCGGCGCCTCGAAGGGCGCTTCCGTCGTTTCAGGACGTTCGATCTCCGTCGGTGCGACACTCACGGGTCCCATGCTGCCACCCAGGAGGGGCGCGCGCACAAACGACCCGGGGAAATCGTCAATGTGACGAGTACGCGAGGTAGCATCTCCTGTTATGAACACAGCAGACCTGGGGCTGCCGGTGGCCGTGCCGTCGACTGCGCTCTTCACCGATCAGTACGAACTCACCATGGTGCAGGCCGCGCTGCGGTCCGGCACCGCCGACCGGCGCTCGGTCTTCGAGGTCTTCACCCGGCGGCTGCCCGAGGGCCGCCGGTACGGCGTGGTCGCGGGCACCGGGCGGCTGCTGGACGCGGTGGAGAACTTCCGCTTCGACGCCACGATCCTGGACTTCCTCACCGAGCGCGGCATCCTCGACGAGACCACCCGCGCGTGGCTCGCCGACTACCGCTTCCGCGGCGACATCTGGGGCTACCCGGAGGGCGAGGTCTACTTCCCCGGCTCCCCCATCCTGCGGGTCGAGGGCACCTTCGCCGAGGCGGTGCTGCTGGAGACGGTGATCCTCTCGATCCTGAACCACGACTCGGCGGTGGCCGCCGCGGCCTCCCGGATGGCGGTCGCGGCCGGCGAGCGCCCGCTGATCGAGATGGGCGCCCGGCGCACCCACGAGCTGGCCGCCGTGGCCGCCTCCCGGGCCGCGTACGTGGGCGGCTTCCACACCACCTCCGACCTCGCGGCCGGCTTCCGGTACAACATCCCGACCGCCGGCACGAGCGCGCACTCCTTCACGCTGCTGCACGACAACGAGCGGGACGCGTTCACCGCGCAGGTCGACAGCCTCGGTGCGGGAACGACTCTGCTGGTGGACACCTACGACGTCGCCGAGGCGGTCCGTACCGCCGTGGAGGTGGCCGGGCCCGGCCTCGGCGCCGTCCGCATCGACTCCGGCGACCTGCTGCTGCTCGCCCACCGGGTGCGCCAGCAGCTGGACGAGCTGGGCGCGACGGACACGAAGATCGTGGTCACCAGCGACCTGGACGAGTACGCCATCGCCTCGCTGGCCGCCGCGCCCGTGGACGCGTACGGCGTCGGTACGCAGCTGGTCACCGGCAGCGGGCACCCCACCTGCTCGATGGTCTACAAGCTGGTCGCGCGCGCCGACGGCGACGGCGACGGCGCGCCGCTGCGGCCGGTCGCGAAGAAGTCCATGGGCGGCAAGGCGTCCCACGGCGGCCGCAAGTGGGCCGCGCGACGCCCGGACGCGGACGGCGTGGCGGAGGCCGAGGTCATCGGCACGGGGCCGGTGCCGGCCGAGCTGGCCGACCGGCAGCTGATGGTGCCGCTGGTGCGCGGCGGCGAGGTGATCGCGCGCGAGCCGCTGGACGCGGCGCGCGACCGGCACATCGCGGCCCGCGCCGGGCTCCCGATGTCCGCGATGCAGCTCTCGCGCGGCGAGGCCGTGCTGCCGACGGAGTACGTCTGAGCGCTCCGCGGTGACGGTTCCCCCGGGGATGTGGTTCGTCGGCTGCGGGCCGTGTGTGGCTGGTCGCGCAGTTCCCCGCGCCCCTTACGGGGCGCGGGGCGTACGCGGCCCCCACACGGCTCCTACTCCCGCAAAGCTGTGCGAGTGGCTACCCTCGGTCACATCGGCACTTGCCGTAGCCCCCACAGGTCCCACAGCCGCCACACTCTCCCCCCTTTTCCCATCCGGAAGGCACGCACCATGCACCGGGCATTGATCGTCGTGGACGTCCAGAACGACTTCTGTGAGGGCGGCAGCCTCGCGGTAGCGGGCGGCTCGGACATCGCCGCCGCCATCACCGATCTGGTGGGCGAGGCGGCAGGCAGCGGATACCAGTACGTGGTCGCCACGCGTGATCACCACATCGACCCCGGCGACCACTTCTCCGTCCGGCCGGACTACGAGCACAGCTGGCCCGCGCACTGCGTCGCGGGCACCGAGGGCAGCGGCTTCCACCCCAATTTCGCGCCCGCGATCGTCTCCGGCGCGATCGACGCGGTCTTCTCCAAGGGCGAGCACTCCGCGGCGTACAGCGGCTTCGAGGGCGTGGACGAGCACGGCGCCTCGACGGCGGAGTGGCTGCGCGCGCACGAGGTGACCGAGGTCGACATCGTCGGCATCGCCACGGACCACTGCGTGCGGGCCACGGCCCTGGACGCGGTGCGCGAGGGGTTCCGCACCCGGGTCCTGCTGGACCTGACGGCGGGCGTGGCCGCGCACACGACGGAGGCGGCGGTCGCGGAGCTGCGCGAGGCGGGGGCCGAGCTGACCGGCAAACCGGTGGTCAGCGCGGGCTGAGCCACCGGTGGCCGGCCCGCGGGCCGGCCACCGGCCGGCGGCCCCTCAGAGCGCCTCCGGGACGGCCGGGCGCAGCAGGGCCCGTATCGGGTGCCAGGACTCCGTGTCGTCCTCCGGGGCGCCGCGCCAGACCAGCCCGTCGGGGTGGTGCAGGACCGCCGTGATCTCGTCCGGCGTGGGCGGTTCGGTGTTGCCGCGCAGGTAGACGGCGCGCAGCCCGAGGTTGCGCAGCCTGGTCAGGGCGCGTGCGCGGTTCCCGGCGTGGACGAGGACGCGTACGCGGTGGCCGCTGCGGCCCGGTCTGGGCAGCGAGAGGGCCACCACCACGCTTCCGCCCGGAAGCCTGATGAAGCCGGAGCCGGTCAAGGTCATGTCTCCCCCGTGCATGGTCGGTGCATCGGTCGGTGCATGGTCGTGCGGCCGGCGCACGCCGGGTCGGGGCATGCGTCGGGAACCCCTCGTGAGACTACGTGTCAGCAAGAAGGCCGCAGGAGGCATCTAAACGCGATCGGCCGCCGCCCGCTAGGGGGCGACGGCCGATACGTTTCTGACCTGCGGCTTTACTTACTTCTTCGCCGCGGGCCCGACCTGGAGGACCACCGTGGAGCCGTCATGGGCCTCCTTGGTGATCTTGATCCGGGTGTTGGTGTCAGGAACGATCACGCCACCGGTCGGGTTCGCCTTGTCGTAGTAGACCCCGTACCGGTCGTCGAAGACGGTCACGCCCTTCTGCGACGCGATCTTCGCGGCCTTGCCGTCCTTGTGCAGCGTGAGCGCGTCGGTACGGGCACGGGTGAAGGTCGAGTCGTAGGTCTGGAAGCGATTGCGCATGAGCTTGCCGTCCGCCCACTTCGTGGCCTTCGGGTGCGCGTCGACCGGGAGGATCTGGCCGGCGCCCGGGTGCTCGCCCACGTTGTTGTCCGCCTGCGAGGTGTCCCACAGCCAGATCAGCGTGCCGTTCTGGAAGGGGAAGTGCTCGACCCAGTTCGGCCGGGTGGAGGTGAAGCCGAAGTTGTACGGGCCGCTCTTGAGGGTCTTGTCGTACGAGACGTACTGGCGGTTCTCGGCGAGGTAGTACTGCGGGTAGTCCTTGGTGAAGGACTCGCCGATGCGCGAGAAGCCCTTGGCGGTCCAGCCGGCGTCGTCGCCCTCCGCGCCGTCGGTGAAGAGCGGCTTACCGTCGGCCACGACGCTCAGCGCGTCGGCCGCGAAGCCCTTCTGGGCCACGCCGCCGTCGGTCTGGTAGCGGAACCGCAGGTCGATCTTCTTGCCCGCGTAGGCGTCCAGCGGGTAGACGAGGTCCTGGTACGCGTCGACGGTGCCGGTCAGCGCGGGCTTGTCACCGGCGTCGCGCGGGATGGCCTTGCCGTTCGCGGTGCCGTCCACCGGCGTCCAGTTGGCGCCGCCGTCCGTGGAGACCTCGGCGTACAGGTAGTCGTACTCCTGCTCGATGTCCCACCAGCCCTTGAGGTTCAGGGACGCCTTGGCCTTGCCGGTGAGGTCGACGGACCGGGTGAGGGTGTTCTTCAGGTCGTCACCCATGCCGCTCCACCACTGCTTGGTGCCTTCGGCGGGCTTCACGACGGAGGTGCTGACGGCCTTCTGCGGCAGCTCGACGACGAGTGCCTGCTTGTTCTTGGTGTTGTACTCCGCGACGCCCAGCTTGTGCGTGGAGGCCGTGGCCGCCTTCGCGGTGCCGTAGTTGAGCCAGCCCAGCTGCAGCTTGTCCCAGGCGCTCATGTCGCCGGGCAGGTCGCCGATGGAGTCCTTGCCCTCGCCGAGCCAGGAGCCGGAGGACATCAGCGACCAGAAGTCGACGGAGGACTCGCCGGTGCCGCCGGTGTCGTACTCGTCCGGCAGGCCCAGGTCGTGGCCGTACTCGTGGGCGAAGACGCCGAGGCCGCCGTTCTCCGGCTGCATCGTGTAGTCGCCGACCCAGATGCCGGTGTCACCGATCTGGGTGCCGCCGGCCCTGTTCTCACCGGGGCCGGTCTTGCCGGCGTCCGTGCCGTACGCGTACCAGCGGTGCGCCCAGATGGCGCTGGTGCCCTGGACGCCGCCGCCCGCGGACTCGTCCTCGCCCGCGTGCACGATCTGGAAGTGGTCGATGTAGCCGTCCGGCTCGTTGAAGTTGCCGTCGCCGTCGTAGTCGTAACGGTCCCACTGGTCGTACTTGGCGAGGTCCGTCTTGATCTGCGCGTCGGTGCGGCCCTTGGCCTTCTGATCCTTCGCCCACTGGTTCACGCCGTCGCGGATCAGGTCCCAGGCGCTGGAGCAGTTGGTCTGGCCGCAGTAGTTGGAGCCGTAGCGGGCCTCGTTCCAGTCGACCTTGACCCAGTCGGAGACCTCGCCCTCGACCGAGTAACGGCCCGAGGACTGCTTCTCGTAGTACTTCGCCAGGGACTCCTTCTTCTTGTCGTGCGAGAAGTAGAGGTCCTGGTAGTGCTGCTGGTTGAAGTCCTTCTGCCAGTCCGTGCTGTTGTCCGTCGCACGGTCCGGCTCGGCTATCTCGTTGTGCGCGGGGCCGGGGTCGCCGCCGTACTTCTTCACCGGCGGCTTGGGGCCGGCGCCGTCCGGGTCGTACATCGTCGTGTCGTCGACCTTGGTGCCGAAGTCGACCAGGATCGTGAAGATCTTGTCGGTCTTCTCCCGGCCCAGCTCGACGTACTTGCCCTTGTCCAGCTTCACGACCTGCGAGCCGCCGCGCTTCGTGGTCTCGGCGTCGCCGGATATGACCTGCCGGAGCGCTTCCTCGCGCTGCGCTTCCTGGCGGTCGCTGAACGGGCCCTTGAGGTCGTGGTCCACCGACCGCTCGGCGGGCGCCGGGTCGTTGGACGGGCTCGCGGCCGGATTGCGGCCGTCGGCCTGTGCGGCCCCCGACGCGAAAACGGCCGCCCCGATCGCGGCGGTTGCCGTGGCCAGGGCGGCCGATCTGAACAGCAATCTCTGGGATCTCACGTTGCGCTGTCCTCCCCTGTGACGAACGGTCGTTGGAGGCATTGGACCGGAACGCCGGGGGAAAAGACAGACCTTGATTTGAACACATCAGCGAAGTACGTTACTCGGCTCGCAATGTACGGGTATCGGACGCCACCCGGTCCGCACGGAGGAATCAACGGGCGTGCCGCAAGGGGCGGTTCGCCGGACGCATGAATCGGTGCGCCCCCCGTGCACCGGGCCAGTGGGTCAACTCACGCTTACCGGACGTTCCGCTCGGGCAGTAAGGACCGTAGAGTCTTTTGGCGGCGCGCCAAGTCGACTGACACCCCTGATGCTTCCGAGGACGGACCCGCCATGCCTCGACCGACTGCCGCACAGCTCGTCTACGGTTCGGCCACCGTCGTGCTCTCCACCCTCGCCATGCTGCTGCTCTCGCAGACGAGGACGGGCATCGGGGTCGCGGTCATCGCCCTCGCCGGGCTCGGGCTCGGCCTCCTCGTCGCGGTCACGGCGCCGCTGCCGCGCTTCGCGCGCGCCCGCCGGACGCGCGTCGCCGCCCCACAGGTACGGCCCGAGGGCTTCGTGGGACGGCGTACGTCGCCGACCCGGCCTGCCGAGGCCCGGGTCGGCGAACACTCCCGGTAGAGCGGCGTCGGTTCAGCCGGTCGACACCACCACCGTGCGGGCCGCCTTGTCGTGCAGGCACTGCTGGTACGGCTTGTCCCAGGTGCACCACAGGACGTTGACCAGCCAGAAGATGGTGCCGCAGCAGGGGATGACCTCCGGCAGGGTGTAGACGGCGGCGCGCACCCAGCCCGCCTGGGCGGTGGGGATCGCCCCGTTCTCCAGCATCGCCACCCTGATCTTCATGGCCATCTTGCCGACGGTCTGGCCCCGGGTGGTGAGCATCAGGCCCTCGTAGATCAGATACGCCAGCATCGTGACGCCGGAGACCACGGTCTGCTTGCCGCCGTCGTCGGTGGTGGTACCGGGGTAGTCCACGCCGCCCACGATGAACCACATGATCAGGCCGACCGGCACGCCGATGAGGATGCCGTCGATGATCCGCGCGAGCAGCCGCCGGCCACGGCCGGCGAGCGGCGGCATCCCGGCGAGCGGGTCGGGGGCGCCGTACGGATCACCGCCGTATGGGCCTTGAGGGCCGCCGCCGTAGGGGCCTTGGGGCGCGCCGCCGTACGGGTCGCCGCTGCCCGGCGGCGGCTCCTGCGGGTGCTGCGGCTTCTTGAGGAACGGGTCGTTCTCCGGCGGCTCACCGGATCCGGGCCTCGGCTGGTCGTTACTCATGGCCCGAGTCGACCGCGTACCACCGGTCGCCGCATCCGGCGTGCGCCGATCGGGGGAAGTGCGGCGTCCCGGAGCGGGGCACGCGCCGTGCGCGGGCGCGCCCCGGCAGTCCGGGGCGCACGCCTGCGCGCGGGCTCTCAGCCTTCAGCGGTCGGCGGTCGGCCGTCGGCGGTCAGCCCTCGGCGACGAACGTGCGGGCCACCTTGTCGTGCCAGCACTGCCGCCAGGGCCGGTCGATCAGGCACCACAGGGCGTTCACCACGCCGATGGCCAGTACGCCGAGCACGCCGTACACCAGCCAGCGCTTGACCGCCGCGCCCATCCCCGGGGTGTCGTGCCCCTCGATGTCCAGCACCTGCACGCCGCAGACCTTCTTGCCCAGCGTGTGTCCCCACTTGGCGGTGGGCAGCGCTTCGAGGAGCAGCCCGACGATCAGCAGGACCGCGATCACGATGGCCAGATAGCCGCCGGTCGTGCCGTCCAGGAGGTAGACCGTGGTCTGCACGCCGGACTGCTTCGCGGCCTCGACCTTGGCGTCGATGTGGTCGGCCGCCGCGCTCCACAGCGGCACGGCGACGATCGCGAGCAGTGCGCACAGCACGATCGTGTCGATCAGCCGGGCGGCGAGCCGGCGGGCGAGCGGCGCGGGCCGCCCCTGGGCCTGCGAGGCCGCGAAGGGGTTGTCGACCGGCGGCTTCCAGGGGATGACGCCCTCGGGCGCGCCGCCCTGCTGCGCGGCCGCGGGGGCGGCCGGGGCCGACGGGCCGGACTGCTGGGGGTAGCCGTACGAGGGACCGCCCTGTTGGGGGGCCGCGGGGCCCGGCTGCGGGTAGCCGTAGCCGCCCTGCCGGTCGGCCTGCTGCGGGTAGCCGTAGCCGCCCTGGGCGCCGGCCTGCTGCGGGTAGCCGTACCCGCCCTGGCCGGGGACGGACGGGCCGCTCTGCTGCGGATAGCCGTAACCGGGGACGGCGGGGGCGGGCTGCGCCGGGGCGGCCGGCGGCTGCGGGGCCGCGGGGCCGGCCGCCGGCGCGGACCGGTCGCGGCCGGGCTGCGCGCCGCCGCGGTCGACCCGGATCGCCATCGTGCCGCCGTCGGCGCCGGGCGTGCCGGGGCCGACCGCGCGGATGGCCATGGTGCCCTCGGCGCGGGCGTCGGTCTCCGCGGAAACACCCTGCTGGGAAGCCTCCGCACGGTCCTGACCGGAACCTTCCTGCGCGGCTGCGGCGCCGTCTCCCTGCGATGCGTCGCCCCACGGCTCGGCCTCGGCCGGCGCGCCCGGGGCCGCGCCCTCGCGCTGCGGCGGGACCGAGCCCCAGGACACCCGCCGGTCCTGCTCGCCGCCGAAACCGGCCTGCCGGGAGGCGTCGGCCTGCCAGGAGGCGCCCGAGTCGGGGCTCGTGCCGTGCAGCCGCTGCGGGTCGTCCCACGTGGTGGCGGCGGACGCCACGTCCACCTCGCCGCGGTCGCGGACCGCGAGCGCGTCGCCCTGCGCGGGCGGGCCGTCGACCTGCCCGGAGTCCTCCTCCTCGTCGAAGAAGACCGGGCCGGTCTCCTCGGCGGCGGACGGCTGCCCGGCGTCGGACGGCGCTGCCGGGGCCGGCTCGGCCGCGGCACCCGCCGGCGGGGCCGGCATCGCCTCGCCCTCGGCGGGCGCCGGTCGGCTGGTGCCGGGCACCCAGGCGGCGCCGTTCCAGTACCGGATGTAGCCGGGGATGGACGGATCCGGGTAGTACCCAGGCGTGGGGCTGCCGCCGGCGGATCCTGACGAAGGCGCGCTCATGTCCAAAATCCCGTATCTGTGTTCAGGCCGGTGGAGGGGCTGACGATGGTGGGGCTAGTGCAGTCTGCCGCAACGCAGCGACCACATCTATCAGACGGGGGGTGATCGCCGGGTATGTCCGGGCGCCGGACCCCTCGGAAGAGGGGTGCGAAAAAAGTTGTACGAAGTCGCGTAATGGTCCGGGAGCTACGGCCTCTATCCCTGTGCGGGCGATGGTTCACGGGGTGCCCGCACCGGAACGTAGAGAGGCGTGACTCATGCACACCGTGGTGGAACGAGAGCTGGAACTGGGTCTGGTGCTGTCGCCGGAGCGCAGCGTCGCGGTGCCGGCCCGGCTGACCTACCGTACCGACGACCCCTTTGCCGTCCACGTCGCCTTCCACATCGGCTCCGACTCCCCCGTCAACTGGACGTTCGCCCGCGAGTTGCTCGTGGAGGGCGTCTTCCGGCCGTGCGGCCACGGGGACGTGCGGGTGTGGCCGACCAAGCTCGACGGGCGCAGCCTGGTCTGCATGGCGCTGAGTTCGCCGGACGGCGACGCGCTGCTGGAGGCGCCGGCCACCGCGGTCTCGGCGTGGCTGGAGCGCACGCTGCGGCTGGTGCCGCCGGGCACCGAGGAGGACCACCTCGGGATCGACAAAGGGCTGAGGGAGCTGCTGGCGCCGGCCGCGCGCGACGACCTGTGGCTGAGCGACCCGTGGCCGTCGGACGAGTCGCCGGAGAGCGGCGCGTAGCACGTGCCTGTCCGCCCCCGGCGGCGTAGTGGAATGTTCAACGACTTCGCCGCGTTGCCGACACCATGACCGAGACGTACTACACGCACGGCACCCCGGCCGAGCGCTGGGACCGTGCGGGACTCTTCTTCGACGCCAAGGACTACACCACCGCGGCGCACATCCTCGCGGGCCTCGTCGACGAGGTGCCCGAGCTGGTCGCGCCGCGGCTGCTCCTCGCCCGTGCCTACTACCACTCCGCGCAGCTCTGGCGCGCCGAGGCGGAGCTGCGCGCGGTCCTGGAGCGGGACCCGGTCGAGAGCTACGCCCAGCTGATGCTCGGGCGTACTCTCCAGCGCCAGGGCCGCCCTGCCGAGGCCGCCCCGTACCTGCGGCTGGCCTCCGCCATGGACGGCGACCTCGACGTGTCCTGAGGGCGCTCAGCCGCGGTAGGTCTCCAGCAGCCGCAGCCACACCTCGCTGATCGTCGGATAGGCGGGGACGGCGTGCCAGAGCCGGGAGATCGGGACCTCGCCGGCCACGGCGACCGTCGCGGAGTGCAGCAGTTCGCCGATGCCCGGGCCGACGAAGGTGACGCCGAGCAGCACCTCGCGGTCCAGGTCGACGACCATGCGGGCGCGGCCGCGGTACCCGTCCGCGTACAGGCTCGCGCCCGCCACGCCGCCCAGGTCGAAGTCGACGCTGCGGACGCGGTGGCCCGCGCGCTCGGCCTCCTGCGCGGTCAGCCCGACCGAGGCCGCCTCGGGGTCGGTGAAGACCACCTGCGGGACGGCGGCGGTGTCGGCGGTCGCCGCGTGCGCGCCCCAGGAGGCAGTGTCCAGCGACGTCCCTTGGACGCGGGCCGCGATGGCCGCGCCCGCGATACGGGCCTGGTACTTGCCCTGGTGAGTGAGGAGGGCGCGGTGGTTGACGTCGCCGACCGCGTACAGCCAGCCCTCGTCGACTGCCGTCACGCGGCAGCTGTCGTCCACCTCCAGCCAGCCGCCGGGCTCCAGGCCCACCGTCTCCAGGCCGAGGTCGTCGGTGCGCGGCGCGCGTCCGGTGGCGAAGAGCACCTCGTCCGCCTCGACGCGGTCGCCGCCGTCGAGGGTGAGGGTGACCGGGCCGTCGGCGCCGGGGCGGTGGACCTCTTCGACGGAGGTGTTCAGGCGGAGGTCGGCGCCGCCCTCCTTCAGCGCCTCGGCGACCAGCTCACCGGCGAACGGCTCCATGCGCTCCAGCAGCGCCGGTCCCCGTACGAGCATCGTGATCCGGGAGCCCAGCGCCTGGAAGGCGGTCGCCATCTCCACGGCGACCACACCGCCGCCCACCACCGCGAGCCGCTCCGGCACCGACTGCGCGCTGGTGGCCTCGCGGCTGGTCCAGGGCTTGGCGGTGTCCAGGCCCGGCAGGCCGGGGAGCGCCGCGCGGCTGCCCGTGCAGACCACGACGGCGTGCCGGGCGGTGAGCTCCGGGCCGCCCTCGACGGTCACCCGTCGGGGCCCGGCCAGCCGGCCCCGGCCGCGTACGAGGTCGATGCCGGCCGAGTCCAGCCACTCGACCTGGCCGTCGTCCTTCCAGTGCGAGGTGAAGGCGTCGCGGTGGGCGAACACGGCGCGGGCGTCGAGCGGCCCGGCCACCGCGTCCTGCAGGCCGGGCACCCGGCGGGCGTCGGCGCGCGCCGTGACCGGCCGCAGCAGCGCCTTGGACGGCATGCACGCCCAGTACGAGCATTCGCCGCCGACCAGCTCGTTCTCCACGATGACGGCGCTCAGGCCGAGTGCGTGCGCGCGGTCGGCGACGTTCTCGCCGACCGGGCCCGCGCCCAGCACCACGACGTCGTACTCCCTGCTGTTCGCTGCGGGTTCTGCGGTCTGTGCCATCGGCGCTCTCGCTCCCTGCGTCGGGCTGTTCCGGCGGTGGCCGGTCCTCGCGCCCATCCTCCGCCCGCGGGGCCCGCCGGGCCACACGGCAACACGCCGGAGCGGCGCGGCCGGACAGCGGCCTCAGGGATGGCGCCGCTCGACCGCTTCCTTGGCCTCGACCAGGCCCGCGCCGGTCAGTTGCCGGTAGACCTTGATGGCCTTGACCTTCTCGCCGCGCCGGACGAGTTCATCCACTTCGGTCATGCCGGGCCGCTCGTCGCTGATGCCCTGGTGGGCGAGGAGCAGGTCGAGCTTGCGGTCGAGCTCCCGCAGCCGCCGTTCCAGCCGCCGGTTCCGGCCGTCCGGAAGGGATATGGCGAGAACGAAAACGAGGATGACGAGAGCCGTCCACATCAGAGCCGAGTCCATGCAAGGACAATAAGCCCTTGGTCAGGGCGATTTGATCAGAAGGTCTCGATCAGAAGACCTTTCCCGGGTTCAACAGGCCGTGCGGGTCGAAGACCTGCTTGATGCCGCGGTGCAATTCCAGGGAGACCGGGCCCAGTTCGCGGGCCAGCCAGTCCTTCTTCAGTATGCCGACGCCGTGTTCGCCGGTGATCGTGCCGCCCAGCTCCAGGCCGAGTCCCATGATCTCGTCGAAGGATTCGCGGGCCCGCCGGGACTCGTCGGGGTCGGCCGCGTCGAAGCAGACGGTGGGGTGGGTGTTGCCGTCGCCCGCGTGCGCGCAGACGCCGATGGTCAGGTCGTACTTCTCGGCGATGGCGGCGCAGCCGTTGAGCAGGTCGGCGAGCCGGGAGCGGGGTACGCAGACGTCGTCGATCATGGTGGCCGTCTTCACCGCTTCGAGCGCGGTGAGGGTGAGCCGGCGGGCCTGCAGCAGCAGGTCGGACTCGGCGGCGGTCTCGGCGGGCACGACCTCGGTGGCGCCCGCCGCCTCGCACAGCGCGCCGACGGCGGCCAGGTCGGCCGACGGGTCCGGGCTGTCGAAGGCCGCGAGGAGCAGCGCCTCGGTGGAGTCCGGCAGGCCCATGTTGGCCATGGCGTTGACCGCGCGGATGCTCGTACGGTCCATCAGCTCCAGCAGCGAGGGGGCGTGGCCGCGGGCCATGATCTCGCAGACGGCCGCGCACGCGGCGTCCGTGGAGGGGAACTCCGCCGCCAGCGCGAGCTGCTGCGGCGGCTCGGGCCGGAGCGAGAGGACGGCGCGCACGACGACGCCGAGACTGCCCTCGGAGCCGACGAAGAGCCGGGTGAGGTCGTAGCCGGCCACGCCCTTGGCGGTGCGGCGGCCGGTCTGCAGCAGCCGGCCGTCGGCGAGCACGACGTCCAGGCCGAGCACGTACTCGGCGGTGACGCCGTACTTCACGCAGCACAGGCCGCCGGACGCGGTGCCGATGTTGCCGCCGATGGAGCACATCTCCCAGCTGGAGGGGTCCGGCGGGTAGTACAGGCCGTGCTCGTTCACGGCGCGGGAGAGGGTGGCGTTGATGACGCCGGGCTCGACGACCGCGATCCGGTCGACGGGGTTGATCTCCAGGATCCGGTCCATCTTGGTCAGCGAGAGCACGATGCAGCCGTCGGAGGCGTTGGCGGCGCCCGAGAGGCCGGTGCGGGAGCCCTGCGGGACGACCGGGACGCGCAGCGCGGTGGCGGTGCGCATGACGTGCTGGACCTGCTCGACGGTGCGCGGCAGTACGACGACGGCGGGCGTGCCGGCTTCACAGAAGCTGGCCATGTCGTTGGCGTAGGAGCCGGTGACGTCGGGGTCGGTGAGGACCGCCTCTTCGGGAAGTCCGGCGCGCAGCTGTGCGATGAGGTCCATGGCGCCACCTTGGCATTCGTGCGCCGTACACGGAAGATCACGGCCCCGGTTTCCGCCGAGAATCCGGGGCCGTTCCGGGCCCGGGCGGGATGCCCGGGCCCGGCTGTGCGCTTACAGATTCCCGCGCCGCTCTTGCTCGCGCTCGATCGCCTCGAAGAGGGCCTTGAAGTTGCCCTTGCCGAAGCCCATCGAGCCGTGCCGCTCGATCATCTCGAAGAAGACGGTCGGGCGGTCCTGGACCGGCTTGGTGAAGATCTGCAGGAGGTACCCGTCCTCGTCGCGGTCGACGAGGATCTTCAGCTCGCGCAGCGTCTCCACGGGGACCCGGGTCTCGCCCGCCCACTCGCCGAGGGTGTCGTAGTACGAGTCGGGGGTGTCCAGGAATTCGACGCCGGCCGCGCGCATCGCCCGCACGGTGGCGACGATGTCGTTGGTGGCGAGCGCGATGTGCTGGACGCCGGCGCCGCCGTAGAACTCCAGATACTCGTCGATCTGCGACTTCTTCTTCGCGATCGCGGGCTCGTTGATCGGGAACTTGACCTTCAGGGTGCCGTCCGCGACGACCTTGGACATCAGCGCGGAGTACTCGGTGGCGATGTCGTCGCCGACGAACTCCTTCATGTTCGTGAAGCCCATGACCTTGTTGTAGAAGGCCACCCACTCGTTCATCCTGCCGAGCTCGACGTTGCCCACGCAGTGGTCGATGGCCTGGAAGAACCGTTTCGCCGGAGGCTCGACGACCGGGGCGACGGCGACGAAGCCCGGCAGGTACGGGCCCTCGTAGCCGGACCGCTCGACCAGGGTGTGCCGGGTCTTCCCGTACGTCGCGATGACCGCGCGCACGACCGTGCCGTGCTCGTCCTTGGCCTCGTACGGCTCTTCCAGGCCCGTGGCGCCGTGCTCGACCGCGTAGGCGTACGCGGCGCGGGCGTCGGGGACCTCGATGGCCAGGTCGATCACGCCGTCGCCGTGGGCCGCGACATGGTCGGCGAGGAAGCGGCCCCACTCCGTCGACGGCTTGATGACGGAGGTGAAGACGAAGCGGGCGCCGCCGGACTCCAGGACGTAGGAGGCGGTCTCGCGGCTGCCGTTCTCCGGGCCCGAGTACGCGACGCGCTTCATGCCGAAGGCCGTGGAGTAGTAGTGCGCGGCCTGCTTGGCGTTGCCGACGGCGAAGACGACGGCGTCCATCCCCTTCACCGGGAAGGGGTCCGCCTGCGCTGCCGTACCGGGTGAATGATCGATGGTCTCAGTCATGGCCGCAGATTCCCTCTGATCCACAAGGTGCGCAACAGTTTGCGTTTCGTCTGCACATATTGATCAGCGACCGACCAGTACTCTCGGGCGATCTGTACAGCATGACCACCGGAAGGGGCCCTATGGCGATCGATCATCTGGACGGCCGGCTCATCGAACTGCTCGCGGAGGAGCCGCGGATCGGCGTACTGGAGGCGTCCCGCCGGCTCGGCGTCGCGCGCGGCACGGTGCAGGCGCGGCTGGATCGGCTGCAGTCCAATGGAGTGATCCGCGGCTTCGGACCCGACGTGGACCCGGCGGCGCTGGGCTATCCGGTGACCGCTTTCGCCACTTTGGAGATCAAACAGGGCCAAGGCGCGGACGTCCGTAACCATTTGGCAACCGTCCCTGAGGTGCTTGAGCTGCATACAACGACTGGACATGGGGACATGCTCTGCAGATTGGTTGCACGTTCCAACGCCGATCTGCAACGTGTCATCGACCGGGTTGTCGGTTTTGATGGCATCATGCGTGCCTCGACTGCGATTGTCATGGAAAATCCGGTCCGGCTGCGCATCATCCCCCTGGTGCAACAGGCGTCGGGGGACTGACCGAGGAGACCCCGAGTGAGCTTCTGGGAGTACGTCGCCGGCCGGCACACCCAGCTGCTGATCGACACGTATCAGCACGCCAGCGCGGTGTTCCAGTGCATGGTCCTCGCCACCCTCATCGGGGTGCTCATCGGCGTCCTCACCTACCGCAGCGAGTGGGTCGGCAACCTCGCCACCACGGCGACGGCGACGATCCTGACCATCCCCTCGCTGGCCATGATCGGCCTGCTCATCCCCATCGTCGGCCTGGGCGTCGCGCCCACGGTCGTCGCCCTCACCCTGTACGGGCTGCTGCCGATCGTCCGGAACGCCGTCGTCGGCCTGCGCGGGGTGGACCCCACGCTGGTCGACGCGGCGAAGGGCATCGGCATGTCCCGGGTCGCCCGGCTGTTCAAGGTCGAACTGCCGCTCGCCTGGCCGCCCATCCTGACCGGCATCCGGGTCGCCACTCAGATGCTGATGGGCATCGCCGCCATCGCCGCGTTCGCCTCGGGTCCCGGCCTCGGCAACGAGATCTTCCGCGGCATCGCCTCCCTGGGCAGTGCCAACGCGCTGAACCAGGTTCTCGCGGGGACCCTGGGCATCGTGGTCCTCGCGCTCCTCTTCGACGCCGCCTACGTCCTCATCGGACGCCTGACCATCCCGAGGGGGATCCGTGCCTGAGCAGACCACAACGGGCGCCGCCATCCAGCTGGAAGACCTCACCAAGCGCTATCCGGGCAGCGCGGTCCCGGCGGTGGACGACGTCACCATGGACATCAAGGCCGGCGAGATCGTGATCCTCGTCGGGCCCTCCGGGTGCGGCAAGTCCACCACGCTGAAGATGATCAACCGGCTGATCGAGCCCACCTCGGGCCGCATCAGGATCGGCGACGAGGACGTCACCGACATGGACCCGGTACGGCTGCGCCGCAAGGTCGGGTACGCGATCCAGTCCTCCGGGCTCTTCCCGCACATGACGGTCGCCCAGAACATCGCGCTGGTGCCGAAGATGGTCGGCTGGTCCCGGTCGAAGATCAAGAACCGGGTCGAGGAGATGCTGGACCTGGTCGGCCTGGACCCCCGCGAGTTCCACGGCCGCTATCCCCGCCAGCTCTCCGGCGGCCAGCAGCAGCGCGTCGGCGTGGCCCGCGCGCTCGCCGCCGACCCGCCCGTCCTCCTGATGGACGAGCCGTTCGGCGCCGTCGACCCGATCACCCGCGACCACCTCCAGGACGAGCTGATCCGGCTCCAGCACGAGCTGCACAAGACGATCGTCTTCGTCACCCACGACTTCGACGAGGCCATCAAGCTCGGCGACCGGATCGCCGTACTGCGCGAGCGCTCGCACATCGCCCAGTTCGACACCCCCGAGGCCATCCTCACCAACCCCACCGACGACTTCGTGTCCGGCTTCGTGGGCGCGGGCGCCGCGCTCAAACGCCTGAACCTCACCCGGGTCCGCGACGTGGAGATCGTCGACTTCCCCACCGCCACCATCGAGGACCCGCTGCAGTCCATCTTCGACAAGCTGCGCGACGGCGCCAGCAACGAACTGCTGCTGCTGGACCGGCACAACCGGCCGTACAAGTGGCTGCGCCGCGGCGACCTCACGCTGGCCAAGGGCTCGCTCGCACGGGCCGGCACGCTGGTGCACGACACGGTCACCCGGGACGCCACGCTGCGGGACGCGCTGGAGGCGGTACTCACCGACAACGCGGGCCGGGTCGCGGTCACCGGGCGGCGCGGCGAGTACACCGGCGTCGTCGACATGGCGACGCTGATGAACAACGTCCACGAGCTGCTGGACGCGGACCGGCTGGACGCCATCGAGCACCGGCACGAGCTGGAGGAACAGCGTTCCCAGCAGACCCGCCGGGAGCAGGAGGGCACCGACAGCGCCCACGGGGCCTCGGCATGAGCCCGCGCGAGGAGCGGGGCCCGCGGGACACCCGGCCGCCGGGCGAGCACGAGGTCATGGGGCTGGCGTTCCGGGACGAGGTGCGCGGCGGCGAGCGCGAGGAGGAGCCGCCTCCGCCGCCCCCGCGGCAGCCGAACCGCATCACCTGGCAGAAGGCCACCTTCCTGCCGGCCGTCCTGCTCGCCGCGCTGCTCGCCACCTGGCTGTGGTTCCGCGGCGCGCACCTGGACTCCATCGCCCACCAGGCGGTCGACGACGGCAAGGTGTGGATGGCGCTGCGCCAGCACATCTGGCTGACCGCGGTCTCCACCTTCTTCGTACTGATCATCGCGATCCCGCTGGGCATCGCGCTGACCCGCGCGAAGCTGCGCAGGGCGACCCCGGCGGCGATGGCGCTGGCCAACCTCGGCCAGGCCATCCCGGCCCTCGGCCTGCTGGTGCTGCTGGTCATCTGGCTCGGCGTCGGCCCCAAGGCCGCGATCATCGGCATGATCGTCTACGCCGTGCTGCCCGTACTGGCCAACACCATCGCCGGGCTGCAGGCCATCGACCCCACCCTCACCGAGGCCGCCCGGGGCGTCGGCATGTCACCGCTGGGCGTGCTCACCAAGGTCGAACTGCCGCTGGCCGTACCGCTGATCCTGGCCGGCGTGCGCAACGCGCTGGTACTGAACGTGGGCACCGCCACGCTCGCCACGTTCGGCGGCGGCGGGGGCCTGGGCGACCTGATCTCGGCGGGCATCGTAACCCAGCGCATGCCGGTGCTGGTCCTGGGTTCCGTACTGACCATCGTGCTCGCTCTGCTGGTCGACTGGCTGGCATCGCTCGCCGAACTGCTGATGCGGCCGCGCGGCCTGGAGGGGACGACCTGATGGGGAACCGGCGTACGTACCGGAGCACCGCCCTCGCGGCGGCCGGAGCGCTCCTCGCGACACTCGCGCTGGGCGGCTGCGGCCTGGTCAGCGGCAGCCCGATGACGGACGAGGTCAAGCCCGGCAAGGACGCGGGCTATGAGGGGCAGCCGCTGAAGGGCGCGGAGCTGACCGTGACGTCCAAGGAGTTCACCGAGCAGATCGTGCTCGGCCAGATCATGGGCCTGGCGCTGAAGGCGGCCGGCGCCACGGTCGTGGACAAGACCAACATCCAGGGCTCGATCGGCGCCCGTGAGGCGGTGACGTCCGGCACGGCCGACGGCTCGTACGAGTACACGGGCACGAGCTGGATCACCTACCTCGGCAACACCGAGCCCATCCCCGACGAGCGCAAGCAGTGGGAGGCGGTGCGGGCCGCCGACAAGAAGAAGAACCTGGTCTGGCTGCCGTACTCGGAGCTGAACAACACCTATGCGCTGGCGCTGCAGCCCGCCGACCAGAAGAAGTACGGCGTCTCCACCCTCTCGGACCTGGCCGGGCTGCTGAAGCGGAATCCGGACGCGGTCACGCTGTGCGTGGAGAACGAGTTCGCGACCCGTAACGACGGGCTGCCCGGCATGGTCAAGAAGTACGGCCTGAAGATCCCGTCGGGGAACGTCAAGCGGATGTCGGCCGGGGTCATCTACACCCAGGTCAAGAAGGGCGGCACCTGCACCTTCGGCGAGGTCTACACGACCGACGGACGCATCCAGGCGATGGGCCTGAAGACGCTCGCGGACGACCGGCACTTCTTCCCGAACTACAACGCGGCGCCGCAGATGTACGCGCCGACGATGAAGAAGTACCCGGCCATCGCCGACGTGCTCGCGCCGATCACCAAGGCGCTGAACAACAAGACGGCACAGCGGCTCAACGGCATGGTGGACGTGACCGGCGAGGACCCGCACGAGGTCGCCAAGGACTGGCTGGTGCAGGAGGGCTTCATCAAGGAGGGGACGGGCTGAGCGGCCGCCGGCCGAGTCCGGGTGCCCGGCGCGTCAGCAGCTGGGCACCCTGCCGCCGGAGTTCAGCGCCTTCAGGGCATCCACCGCGCCGGTCAGCGTGGTGACCGGGATCAGCCGCATGTCCTTCGACAGCTCGGCGCGGGCGTCGGAGCACTCGGCGCGCGGCACGAGGAAGTACTTCGCGCCCTCGCGGTGCGCGGCCTGCGTCTTCAGCGCCACGCCGCCGACCGGGCCGACCTTGCCGTCGGCGGTGATCGTGCCGGTACCGGCGATGGACCGGCCGCCGGTCAGGTCGTGGCCCGCGCCGTCCCCGTCGATCGTGTCGATGATCCCCAGCGTGAACATCAGGCCGGCGCTCGGCCCGCCCACGTCCGCCAGCTTCAGGTCGACCCGCACGTCCTTCGGGGAGCGGTGCAGAGAGCGCAGCGCCGCCTCGACCGCGGCGTCCTGCGACTGCTTCATCTGCGCGGCGTTGTGCTTCGCGACCTCTTCGGTGTTGTCGCCGACCGGGTAGACCGCGTCGCGCGGCATCACGGCCTCGTCGCGGCGGAACCAGCCCTTGAGCACGTCCGTCAGGTGCGCCGAGACCTGGGGCCCGGTGGCGACGATGGCCGTCATCCGCAGCTCGCCGCTGGTCTTCCTGGCCTTGGCGCCGTGCACGGTGATGACCGGCTCGCCCTTGTGCTTGCCGAGCACGTTCGCGGCCGGCCCCGGATAGGCGACCGAGAACGGCAGCGGTACGAAGGCGGCGACGGCGAGGAGCGCGATGACGAGGGCGGAGCAGACCGCCAGGGCGCGGGCGCGAGAAGACACCCCGCCACCCTAGATGACCCCCGTACCGAAGATCTCACCGCGGCACGCGCGGGGGCCGCCGGCCCCCGCGCACGGTCACTGCAGCGCCTCCGCGACCTCCTTGGCCGCCTCGACGACGCGGGTGCCGACCCGCTCCGGTACGACATCCGCGAGCAGCACCACGCCGACGCTGCCCTCGATGCCGCTCACCCCGTGCAGCGGCGCCGCGGCGCCGCTCGCGCCGGCCTCCAGCTCGCCGTGGGTCAGCGCGAGCCCGTCGCCCTCCGTGCAGCCCTGCCGGGCGGCCAGGATGGCGCGGCCCGCGGCCCCGCGGTCCAGCGGGTGCCGGAACCCGGCCCGGTACGCCACGTGGTAGTCCGTCCAGGTCGGCTCGACGACGGCGACGGCCAGCGCCTCGGTGCCGTCGACGAGCGTGAGGTGGGCGGTGGCACCGAGATCCTCGGCCAGCGAGCGCAGCGCGGGCAGCGCGGCCTCGCGGACCAGGGGGTGCACCTGGCGGCCCAGGCGCAGTACGCCCAGGCCCACCCTGGCCCGGCCGCCGATGTCGCGGCGGACCAGCGCGTGCTGTTCCAGGGTGGCCAGCAGCCGGTAGACGACGGTCCTGTTGACGCCGAGCTTGTTGGAGAGCTCGGTGACGGTCAGGCCGTGGTCGGTATCGGCGAGCAGCTTGAGGACACGCAGTCCTCGGTCGAGCGTCTGGGAGGTCTCCGCGGTCACGACGCCCCCTCCTCGGGTGAGTGGCGGCTCTAGGGGGAGGTCGCGCTGCCGGTCCCACGGCAGCGCTGACGAGGCCGCCGGTTGGCGGAACCGGCTGCGCTCCGCGGCGGCGCTGCCACGGGGCGTGTTCGTGACGGGGACAGTAGCGATCCAGTCCGGTCAGCGGAAGAGTCCGTCCAGAATCCGGTCGCAGCTGACCGCTCTATCCCTATTGATCCTGTGGTGACGGCACTCAATGCCACCTGCAGAGAGGGCGGCCCCCGCTCGGGGACCGCCCTCTCCGCACACTCCGCGGACGCTCAGCTCGCAGACTCAGCGCATCCGCGTGGCCCACTCCTGGACCTTCTTGATCCGCTCGCGGAGCTGCCCGGCGGTGGCCTCCGCGCTCGGCGGTCCGCCGCACACCCGGCGCAGCTCGTTGTGGATCACCCCGTGCGGCTTTCCGCTCTGGTGCACGTACGCGCCGACCAGCGTGTTCAGCTGCTTCCGCAGCTCCAGCAGCTCCTTGTGCGTGACCACGGGGCGCCGCTCGGCCGGCAGTTCCAGCAGATCCGCCTCGTCGGCGGGCTTCTTCTTGCTGTGCGCGATCTGCCGGGCCTGCCGCTTCTGCAGCAGCATCTGCACCTGGTCCGGCTCCAGCAGCCCGGGGATGCCGAGGTAGTCCTGCTCCTCTTCACTCCCCGCGTGCGCCTGCATGCCGAACTCGGCGCTGTTGTAGAGCACCCGGTCGAAGACCGCGTCGGACTCCAGCGCCTCGAAGGAGAACTGCTCCTGCTCGCCGGTGTCCTCGTCCTGCTCCTTGTTCGCCTCGTCCATCTCCTTCTCGGACTCGGCGTACGGGTCGTCCTCGCTGTCCTTCTTCGGCTTGTCGAGCACGTGGTCGCGCTCGACCTCCATCTCGTTCGCGAAGCCGAGCAGCATCGGCACGGTCGGCAGGAAGACCGAGGCCGTCTCGCCGCGCCGCCTCGACCGCACGAAACGGCCCACGGCCTGCGCGAAGAACAGCGGCGTCGAGATCGTCGTGGCGTACACGCCGACCGCGAGGCGCGGCACGTCGACGCCCTCGGACACCATCCGGACCGCGACCATCCAGCGGTCGTCGGAGTGCGCGAAGTCGTCGATGCGCTGCGAGGCGCCGGTGTCGTCGGAGAGGACGAGCGTCGCCTTGTTCCCCGTTATCTCCCGGATCAGCTTCGCGTACGCGCGCGCCTGCTCCTGGTCCGAGGCGATCACGAGCGCGCCCGCGTCCGGGATGGACTTCCGTACTTCCGTGAGGCGCTGGTCCGCGGCGCGCAGCACGTTCGGCATCCACTCGCCGCGCGGGTCCAGCGCGGTGCGCCACGCCTGGGAGACGGCGTCCTTGGTCATCGGCTCGCCGAGCCGCGCGGCGATCTCGTCACCGGCCTTGGTCCGCCAGCGCATGTTGCCGCTGTAGGACATGAAGATGACGGGCCGGACAACGCCGTCGGCCAGCGCGTTCCCGTAGCCGTACGTGTAGTCCGCCGAGCTGCGCCGGATGCCGTCGTTCCCCTCCTCGTACGTCACGAAGGGGATCGGGTTGGTGTCCGACCGGAAGGGCGTACCGGTCAGCGCGAGCCGCCGGGTCGCCGGCTCGAACGCCTCCTGGCACGCCTCGCCCCACGACCTGGAGTCGCCGGCGTGGTGGATCTCGTCGAGGATGACGAGCGTCTTGCGCTGCTCGACGCGGTTGCGGTGCAGCATCGGCCGGACGCCCACGCCCGCGTACGTCACGGCGACGCCGTGGTACTCGCGGCCCAGCGGCCCGGCGCTGTACTCGGGGTCCAGCTTGATGCCCACCCGGGCGGCCGCCTCCGCCCACTGCTTCTTCAGGTGCTCGGTGGGCGCCACCACGGTCACCTGCTGCACGACGTGGTGGTGCAGCAGCCACGAGGCGAGGGTGAGCGCGAAGGTGGTCTTGCCCGCGCCCGGCGTCGCGACCGCGAGGAAGTCCCGCGGCTGGGTCTCGATGTACCTGTCCATCGCGCCCTGCTGCCAGGCGCGCAGCTTGTTCGCGGTACCCCAGGGGGCCCGTCCCGGGAAGGCCGGGGACAGGTGCTGGTTGTTCATGGCGCTGGTGGTAGTACTCACGGTCTCCGTCGGCTGGCTCGGCGATCGTCAACCGCGTCAGCGTACCCGTGAGATCCGGGCCGTCGCGGATTTCCGGCCGGGGGCCGGTGCGGGTGCGACCCAGCTCACACCGCTCGTCCGTCCGCCGGGGCGGGCCGCAGCCGGGTCGCCACGTACGCGCCCACCAGCGCGACCAGGGACATCGCGGCGAAGACGGCGGCGAAGGCGGCCGGATGCGCGGCGCCGGACGCTCCGGCGTGCGCGCCGGGGTGGGCCGCGGTGACCGCGCCGCCGCCGAAGCCGATGAAGAGGATGCCGCTGACGCCGACGAAGGTGATGTTGCCCAGCGCGTCGGAGACCTGGAGGGAGGCGGAGTTGCGGCCCGCGTCCTCGGGCGGCGAGAGCTCGAGCAGCAGCACGCTGCCGCTGGAGATCGTGAGCCCCATGCCGAACCCGGCGATGATCCAGGCGAGCGCGACGACGGCCGCCGGGACCGCCTCGATGAGCGCCAGCGGCACGAGGGCGACGGCCAGGGCCATCAGGAGCATGCCGACGCCCATCAGGCGCTCGCGGTACGGCTCCCAGCGCGGGCGGCTCTGCGTGTACGAGCCGAGCGCCCAGGTCAGCCCGCCGCCGGTGAGCGAGAGCCCGGCCAGCGTCGGGCTCAGCCCCCGCTGGGTCACCAGCATCAGCGGCACGAAGCTCTCCGCGGCGAGCAGCGCGCCCGCCGCGAGCCCGCGGATGAGGACGACGGAGGGCAGCCCGCGCGCCGCCCGGAACGTGCCCTTCGGGAGCAGCCGCAGCACCGTGGGGACGAGCAGCGCCAGCCCGGCGGCGGCGGGCAGCAGCGCGAGCGGCCGCAGGTCCTGTCCGGCGTACTGGAGCAGCCCGGCACCGGCGGCGACGGCGAGCGCGAGCAGGATGCGGCGGCGGTCGAGCGGCGCCGCGCCACCCCCCGTGCGGGGCAGCTTGCGCAGGGCCGGGAGCATGACGGCGAGCGGCAGCAGCACGAGTACCGGTATGGAGAGGAAGACCCAGCGCCACCCCAGGTGCTCGGTGACCGTGCCCGAGACCACCGGCCCGACGATCACCGGCAGCACCCAGGCCGCCGAGAACGACGCGAGCACGGCCGGCCGCAGCCGCTCCGGGTACGCCCGGCTCACGACCACGTACAGCGCGACGATCACCAGCCCGCCGCCCAGCCCCTGCACCGCGCGCCCCGCCACGAACAACCACATCGTCGGCGCCGCGCCCGCCAGCACCAGCCCGCCCCCGAAGGTGAAGATGCCGCTGAACAGCGGCACGAGCGGCCCGTTCCGGTCGCACCACGCACCCGACAACGCCATCGAGAACAGGCTCGCCGTGAAGTACGCGGAGAAGGCGAACGCGTACAGCTCGATCCCGTCCAGCGCCCGCGCGGCCACCGGCATCGCCGTGTTCACCGCACTCGCCTCGAACGCGATCAGCGACACGACGGAGATGATGCCGAGGGTGAGTGCCCGGTACGCACGCCCGAGCACGCCACCTTCGGGGCGGCCTGCGGGGCCATCGGTGGGGCCGTCTGCGGGTACAGGCGCGGCTGACGGGGCATCAGCAGCGGCGAGGTCACTGTCGCGACTATCCCGACTGTCGCGCGATTCGGCGGTGGTCATCCCGCCACGGTAAGACCCACGCCCCTATTACGCCCCTGTCATTCGCCCGAATTCCCCTCCGCCGCTGGACCTAGACACGCCGGTACCGGCCACCCAATCCGGCACACTTCCCCCATGTCCACGTCCATGCCCCGCTCACGCTCGCACCGCTACCGCTCGTACGACGGCACCGAACTGCACTACCGCGTGCTCGGCCCGGAGGAGGCCGAGTCCGGGCTCCCGCCGCTGGTCTGCCTGGCCGGCGGCCCCGCGCGCGACGCCGGCTACCTCGGCGACCTGGGCGGCCTCGACACCGACCGGCAGCTGATCGTCCCGGACAGCCGCGGCACCGGTGACTCCCCGGCCGCCGAGGACCCCGCCGCGTACGCCTTCCCCCGGCTCGCCGAGGACTTGGAGGCGCTCCGCGCCCACCTCGGCCTGGAGCGCTTCGCCCTGCTCGCGCACAGCGCCGCGGCGGCCACCGCGCAGGCGTACGCGGCCGCCCACCCCGACCGCCTGACCCGCCTGGTCCTCGTCTGCCCCGGCTCCCGGCTGCAGGGCGAACTCCCCGACGACGCCCGGCAGATCTTCGAGTCCCGCGACCACGAGGAGTGGTGGCCCGACGCCTCCGTCGCCGTCCAGCGCCTCGCGGAGACCGGCGACATGGACGAGGTACGCGAACTCCTCCAGCGCGCCGCGCCCTTGGCGTACGCCCACTGGGACGACCCCCAGCGCGCCCACGCCGCCACCGAGGGCGCCCAGCTCAACCCCGTCCCCCGCGCCGGCTTCTGGCAGGCCGTCGACGACCGCACGCGCGAGACCCTGCTGACCGCCCTCCGAGAGGTCCCCTGCCCGGTCCTGGTCATCACCGGCGACCGCGACGCCCTCTCCGGCATGCGCGCCGGCGAACTGGTCGCCGCCTCCTTCCCCGACGCCCACCTCCGCCCTCTCCACCTGGTCGGCCACTACCCCTGGGTCGACGACCCGGACCGCTTCCACTCCCTGGTCGAGGCCTTCCTCCGCACCGGCGAACCCCCCACCACATGAACACCGTGTTGCCCCACGTTGCGCCGTGTTGCCCCGCATGACGACCACATGGCACCCCGCCCCGAACCCTTGCCCCCTCCCCCACCCCCCGGCCTACAGTCAAGACATCGCTTCACCTTGGCCGTGTGCCCGAGTGGCTCAGGGGCTCGCCTGCAAAGCGAGTTACGCGGGTTCAATTCCCGCCACGGCCTCTATTGCCTGACCAGGCAAAGAGAGAGGGCGGCACCGCGCAAGGGTGCCGCCCTCCTTCTCGGGGCCCGATGGGCACCAGAAGAACGCAGGGTTTTCAGTCGTTGCCCACTTCGAGCAGCCAGCCATCACTCTGGGGGCTGCACATGTAGCCGGCCGTGTGACCGTTGTCCGTCAGCGCCGCACCCTTGTCCATGCACGCCTGCTGGGTGGGAAAGCCACGGTATTCATCCGCTGCCTGCGCCGCACCCATGCTGATCGTGGTGGCCGCCGCCACACCGGCCAGGATGACAGCTGCCTTGCTGAGCTTCTTGCGCATATCCTCGCTCCTCCGAAGCACTTCCGTGGACGATCACCACACTGCCCGGCCCTACTAATGGATCATTAATTGATCACTAACGCGGGTCTCGGACATGTTTCTGGGCGCGGCGCGGTACCCACTGGCTGAGGGGTCATGTGTCGGCCGGAAGGAAATGTGTGATGGGTGAGACGTATGGGCCCGGTGGGTCCAGTACCGATGCCGTCGAGGGAGTCGACGAGGAGGATCTGGAGAGGCCGGAGAAGGATCGGCGTGAGGTGGAGGTGGCGCGGGAGGCCATCGGGGAGGATCCGCGTCATCCGGCGGTCGAGGAGACGCCCCCCGAGGGCAAGGCCGCCGCGGAGGACGACGCGGAGGCCGGCTAGGCGCTCCGCGTCGGGCCTCGGCGCTCAGGTCAGGGGGGTGAGGGCCGCTGCCTGGGGGCGGATGGGGAGGCGGCCTATGGGGCGGCCCGTGGCGGCGCGGACGGCGGAGGCCACGGCGGCCGGGGCGGCGACCACGGGGGCCGCGGAGACCGGCTTGGCGCCGAAGGGGGCGACCACGTCGCGTTCCTCGACGAGCTTGACGATGCGGATGTCGGGGGCGTCGAGGGCGGTCGGGAGGGGGTAGCCGGTCAGGTCGGGGTGGCGGACGAGGCCACGGGTGGTGCGGAGGTTCTCCATGAGGGCCGCGCCCAGCCCCTGCGTGACGCCCGCCTCGATGCGCGCGCGGAGCTGCGCCGGGTTCAGGACCTGGCCGACGTCCTGGGCGACGGACATCTCGACGACGCGGATGGTGCCGAGCTCGATGTCGACATCGGCGACACAGCGGATCGCGCAGAAGGCGAGGCCGACGAACGCGTCGCCCTGGCCGGTCTCGTCCAGCGGCTCGGTGGGGTGCGGCCGGCACTGGGCCGTGGCCCACAGCTCCTTGCCGTCCAGCGCCTCGGCGACGGTGGTGCTCAGTACGCCGTCGTACGAGGTGATCTTGCCGTCGGTGATCTGGAGGAGCTCGGTGGACATGCCGAACTTGTGGGCGAGGGGTTGGAGGAGTTGGGTGCGGACCATTTTCGCGGCGCGTTCCACCGCTCCGCCCGAGACCCAGGTGTGGCGGCTGTGGCAGGCGGGGCCGGCCGGGGGCTGGTCGGTGTCGACCGCCGCGACGTGTACCTCTTCGACGCCCAGGGTCTCCTGGACGATCTGGCGGGCGAGGGTGGAGAAGCCGGAGCCGGTCTCGACCGCGGCGCAGATGACCGTCGCGACCGAACCGTTGACCTTGACCGTCGCCGTGGAGACCTCGTCCGAGCCCTCCGCGCCGAGCATGTGGACCATGCCGACGCCGTACCCGACGCCGCGCCGCACCGCGGACGGGTCGCCCGCGCCCTCCGGCCCGCCCGGCAGCAGCCACTCCTCCTGCGGCGCGTCCTTCGGCAGGTCGGGGAGGGGGGCCTCCTGTACGGCACGGAGGAGTTCGGCGACCGGGGCCGGGCAGGTGACGGTCTGTGAGGTGGGCAGGATGTCGCCGGTGGCCATGACGTTGCGCAGCCGGAGCTCGGCCGGGTCCAGGCCCAGCTTCGCCGCCAGCTTGTCCATCTGGCCCTCGTACGCGGCACACACCTGCATCGCGCCCTCGCCGCGCAGGTGACCGGCGGGCGGGTTGTTCGTCCGCACCGCCCAGCCCTCCACGAAGGCGTGCGGCACGACGTACGGGCCGCAGGCGAAGGAGACGGCGGCGGCCAGCGCGTCGGCCGAGGTGTCGGCGTACGCGCCCGCGTCCATCAGGATCTGCGCCTCGACCTTCACCAACTTGCCCCCGGCGTCGGCGTGGTGCCGGTAACGGAGGATGGTCGGGTGCCGGTGGGCGTGCGAGAGGAAGGACTCCTCGCGGGTGGCGGCGAGCTTGACCGGGCAGCCGGTGCGCAACGCCAGCAGACCCAGCGGGAGTTGGATGCCCGGGTCCTCACGGTCCGCGGTCGCGCCGGGCACGCCCGTCACCACGACCTTGACCTTGTCCTGCGGCAGTCCGAAGCAGGCGGCGGCGAGGTCGCGGTCGGTGTGCGGGTCGGTCGCCGCGGTGTAGATCTCCACGCCGCCGTCGGGGCGGGGCACGGCGAGCCCGGCCTCGGCGCCGATCGGCGCCGGGTCCTGGCGCCCGATCCGGTACAGCCCCTCGACGACGACCTCACCGGCCGCCTCCGGGTCGCCGAAGCGCAGCGGGATGTGCCGTACGAGGTTGCCGTCCGGGTGCAACGGCTCGGCCTCGAAGGCGAGTTGAGGATCGGTGACCGGCTCCAGCACCTCGTACTCGACGGCGATGGCGGCGGCCGCGAGCCGGGCCGTGTCGGGGTGGTCGGCGGCGATCGCGGCGATCGGCTCGCCGTGGTGACGCACCTCGTCCTTGGCGAAGACCGGCCGGTCGGGCGTGCCGCGCCCGTGCCCGGCGTCCCCGGGGACGTCCGCGTGCGTGACGACGGCCCGTACACCCGGCATCTCGGCGGCCTGCTTGGTGTCGATCGACAGGATGCGGGCACGGGGGTGCGGGGACCGCAGGATCGCGGCCCACAGCAGGCCCTCGGCCCACAGGTCGGCCGCGTACGGGAAGGTGCCCTGGGTCTTGGCGGGGGCGTCGGCGGACGCCAGCGAGACGCCCAGGCCGTGCGGCAGCGGCTCGGCCTCGGCGGCCGGGGCGCTGCCGGGCGCGGGGCTGACGGTGACGGAGCCGGCGCCCTCGTGCGTGCCGGTCATGCGCGGCCTCCCGATTGCGGGTCGGCCCCCGGGCCCTGGGTGTTCGGGTGGTGGGGGTGGTGTGGCTGGTGGTGCGAGTGGGGGTCGGGGTGCGGGTCGGGCTGCGCACCGAGGTCCAGGTCCCCCAGGTCCTCGATCAGCGCGTCCCGCCCGTACGAGTCGTGCTCGCCAAGGGCGTCGCGGCCGTACGAGTCGTGGTGCCCGGCGAGGGCGTCCTGGCCGTAGGAGCCGTGCTCGGCGAGGGCGTCGCGGCCGTACGAGTCGTGGCCGGCGTACGGGTCACCGTTGTAGGCGGGCTCGGCGTACGGGCCCGGGGCCGCGCCGTACGGGTCCGGCGTGACGCCGTACGGGTCCGGCGCGGCACCCTGCGGCTCGCCGCCGTAGGGGTCACCGCCGTACGGATCGGCGGGGTATTCGGGGGCTGCGTACTGGTCGGGCGTGGCGTACTGGTCGGGAGCCGCGTACTGGTCGGGGGCGGGGGCGCCGCCCTCGGGGTGGGTGCCGTCGGCGTGCGGATCGTCGGAGTAGGCACCCTCGGGGTACTGGCCGTCGGGGTACTGGCCTTCGGAGTACTGGCCTTCGGAGTACTGGCCTTCGGGATCGGCGTGGCCTGCGGGGTCCGTGTGACCTGCGGGGTCCGTGTGGCCGTAGGACGGCTCGTCGGCGTGCGGCTCCGTGGCGTACGCGGCCGGGTCGGCCGGGCCTGCCTGATGCGGGATGCGGGCGACCGGATCGTGCTGGTCGTGTCCCTGGTCCGGAGCCCGGCCCTGGTCCAGGCCCTGGCCCTGTGCCTGGCCGTGCGGCCGGCCGTGCTCCTGGTCGCGGTCCTCGGCGGCGGCCTGGGCGGCCTCGGCACGGGAACGGGCGACCTCCTGCACGGCGTCCAGGACGCCGCGGTACCCCGAGCAGCGGCAGAGGTTGCCGCACAGCGCCTGGCGGGCCTGCAGCTCGGTGGGGGCGTGGTTGCCCTCCAGGAGGTCGTGCACGGTCATGGCCATGCCCGGTACGCAGAAGCCGCACTGCACCGCGCCGGAGGCGGCGAGCGCGCGCTGCACGTCGGACGGCGTGCCGTCCTTGGCCAGGCCCTCGACCGTACGGACCTCGCTGCCGGCCGTGGTCGCGGCGGGCACCAGGCAGGACGCCACGAGGCGGCCGTCGACCTGTACCGAGCAGGCCCCGCACTCGCCCTGGGAGCAGCCGTCCTTGGCCCCCGCGAGGCCGAGCCGCTCGCGCAGCACGTAGAGCAGCGACTCGCCGATCCAGGCGTCCGTGACCGGGCGGTCGACGCCGTTCACCGCGAGGACGTACGAGGCGCGGGGATGCTCGAGGTCGGCGTGCGGGGCGGGGTCGACGGGGGCAGCGGCGGGCGCCTCTGCGGATCCCTCGGCCTCGTCGGCTTCGTCGGCCTCGTCGGACTCCTCAGGCTCCTCGGGAGCTTCGGAAGCGGTGGGCGCGGTGGACGCTGTGGGCGCGGTGGACGCCTCTTCAGGCTCCTCGGGCTCCTCGGGGGCGGGGGCCTCCGGCGCCGTTGCTTCGTGGACCGCGGGCGCGTCGGCGTTGTCGTCGGCGTCCGTACCGGCTTCCGCTTCCGCGTCGGCGACGGCGTCCGTGCTGACGTCCGTGTCGGTACCGGTGTCGGCAGCCGTGTCGGTGTCCGCGCTCTCGGCGGTGGACTCGGCTTGCTCCGCCGGGGAGTTGGGCTCGGCGGGCTCCGCCGGCGCCTCGGCCTCGGCCTCGACCTTGGCCTCAACCTCGGGCTCGGCAACGGGTGCTGCCTCCTCGGCGGCCTCCGGCACCTCGCGGTCGACCGCCTCGGAGACGCTCGCCTCCGGAGCCTGCGGCTCTTCGGCAGGCTCCGGCTCGGGCACGGCCTCGGTCGCCGGCTCGGGCACGGCCTCGGGCGCCGACGCGGTCACCGGCTCGGACGCCGGCTCAGTCACCGGCTCGGCAGTCTGCGTACCCTCCGCCGGCTCCTCCTCCGCCTGTGCGGCCTGAGGGAGCGGCTTCGGGGTGGTCCTGCTGCCGGAGACGAGGGCGTCGGCCAGTGCGATGCCGTCCGCGATGCCGCCGCCGCCCGGCGTGCTGAACAGGCTCTGGTACGACGGGGGTTGGGTGCTCTGGCCGGGGCTCGGCCACTGCTCGCCCTGGACCGGGGGCACGCCGTGGGGCGTGGGTGCGTGGCCCGGGAAACCGGGGTGCGGGGTGTGCAGGTCACCCGGCAGCGGCCACTGCACCGCGGCACCGGGCGCACCGGGCGCGTCGCTCATGCCGGGCGCGCCCGACGGCGCCATGCCCTGCGCGGCGGGATGCGGTCCCACGTGGTACGGACCGACGTGCTGCGGAAGGACCTCCCCCGCGCCGCCGGCCTCGCCGCCGTCACCGGACGTCCCGTCCGGCCCGGCCACCGCGTCCGCCGCGCCGCCCGCCGGCGCGCCGAGCCCGGCGTTGAAGTTCCAGTGGCCGGTGGCCTGCGGGACGTCGGCCGGGGGCTGCTGGGCCTGCTGCGGCTGCTGGGCCTGGTCGGGGGCCTCGTACACCGGGTAACCGCCGTGCGGGCCCTGTCGGTCGTCGCCGACCAGGTACTCGCCGGACTCCTCCAGCACCTCGTCACCGGCGGTGGGGATCGTCCACCGGCCCGCGCCCGCGCCCGCCGCGCCCGCGACCGGCCACTCCACGGTGTCCGGTCCGTCGCTGTCCTTGTCACCGGCACCGCCGTGGCCCGCGGCACCGCCATGGTCCGCGGCACCGCCGTGCCCCGCGGGGCCACCGTGCTCGGCGACGCCGCCGTACGGCATCGCCGCCGGCGCGTCCGCCGCCGGGTCCATGAACGGCATGGTCCACTGCCCGGTCGCCGCGGGGTCCACGCCCGCGCCGACCGTCGGAGCGGCGGCGTACGGCGAGGCCGCCGCACCGGCGCCCGCAGCGCTTCCCGCACCCGCGACACCCGCCGCGTCACCCGCGCCCGCGTCACCGGCGCCCGGCACCGCGCCGTCACCCGCGCCCGGGAAGTGATCCGGCGGGATGTACCCGTGGCCGGGAGCCGCGAGCGGGTCGGCACCCACCTCGCCCTCCGGACCCGCGCCGTACCCGCCGTAACCACCGTGCGCGTCCCCGGCACCATCGGCGGCCTCGGCGCCGCCCTGGGCACCCGCCGCCCCGTGCGCACCGTGCGCGCCCTGCGTCCCGTAGATGGCCGCGCCGTACGCCCCGGAGGCGTAGCCGCCCGCTCCGTAAGCCCCCGACCCGTAGGCCCCGTTCAGCCCGTACGCCTCGAGGTCGTCGGGCAGCTGGACGAAGGCCGTGGCCTCCTGGTCGTACTCGCCCTGCGGCAGCGGCTCCCAGCCCTGTCCGTGCTGGGGCTGACGCGGGGTGTCCCCGTCACTCATGCGCCGGCCTCGCTTCGCTCGGCTCGCTCGGCGGGCACGCATGCCGCATGCGCGCGCCTCTTGTCGGTTCGCTCGCTGCGCTCACTCACGAGAGCGCCCTCCCAAGTGCTCGGCGCGCCAGTGCTGCCACCGTACGGCGCAGGTGCAGGGCGGCGGGGGGCAGGGTGGCCGCCTCCGTACCGTCCTCCGGAGGCGCGGGGTCCGGGATGCAGGCGGCGGCCACGTAGTCCCCGAAGGCGGTCAGCGCTTCGGGGGCCAGGCCGCGGTCGTTGTCCCAGTCGATGAGCGAGGCCACCCACTGCTCGGCGTCCAGCGGGCGCAGCGGCATCATCGCGACCGCGCCGACCGCGCACCGCACGCCCCGGCGTGCGGGATCGAGGACCAGCGCGACGGATGCGGCCGCGCGCCCCGGCCCCGTCCGCCCGGTGGCCTTCAGGAACGTCTGCGGCGCGTGCAGCAGCGGTACCCGTACGAAGCCGACGATCTCGCCGGGGCGCAGCATCTCCATGCCCGCGAGCAGGTGGCTCACCGGGACCTCGCGGCGGGCGCCGCCCGGGCCCGCGATGATCACGGTGGCTTCGAGGGCCGCCAGTACCGGCAGGGTGTCGCCGGTCGGCGCGGCCGTGACGATGTTGCCGCCGAGCGTCCCGGCGTTGCGGATCTGCGGCGGCCCGGCGGCGCGCGCCGCCGCGGCGAGGCCCGGGATCAGGGCCGCGAAGTCGGGGCGCCCCATGCGGGCGAGGGTGAGGCCGGCGCCGAGCAGCGCGTGGCCGTCCTGATACTGCCAGCCGCGGATCTCGCTGATGCGGTTCAGGCCGACCAGCGCCGCCGGGCGCAGCAGCCCGGAATTGACGGCGGCCATCAGATCGGTGCCGCCGGCCACAGGCACGGCGGCGGGCATGGCGGCCAGCGCCGCCACGGCCTCGTCGAGCGAGGCCGGCAACGTCACGGAATGCGACGCCTGCGGTGCGTGCGTGGTCAACCCAGCTGCCCCTTCCCCGGTGTCCCGGCTGTGCTGTTCCGCCTCGCCGTACGGTACGTGCTCACAGCCCGGACGTGGCAACTCTGGCACATCTTCGCAGGCCCACGATGCGAGGGTCCATGAAGGCAGGTTCCGTCACCGACCTGCGCGTTGGCCCTGGTCGGTACCGGCACGTCCCGGACCTCCGAAGAGAGCGTATTGCCACCTTTCTCAAGCTTTCTCGAGCTTTCTCAAGCACCGTGCGTTACCGCACTTACCGCACATGCCGCGCGCTTGACGCCACTTGACGTCTTATGACCGCCCGCAGGCAGGTTCTGCGCGGGTGTTCGACATGCCGAGACGACATACCGGGTCGACATACCGGACCGGCGTACTGGATCGGCATGCCCGCGCCACGGCGTGGGTACACGGTGCCAGGGTCCCGGCCGCACCGCGCCCGCCTTTCGGGGGGCTCACACGTTTGGGGGCGGTCCGTCGATCGGGCGTCCGATGCGCCGCCGCGCGCCGACCTGCCGCAACCCCTGGCTGTGACCTGCCGCGACACCCGGCTGCCACCTGCCGTATCTCCCGACTGCGACCCGCCGTAACTCCTGGCCGCGCAGGCACGGTTACGCACGGCAGTCATCCGCGGCAGCGGCACGCCCCGCCGAGGCCGGCCGCCCGACACGCCACCTGCGGACCACAATCAGCCGCGCGGCACCCCTGCAGGGCTATCCATGAGGCGAGATGTCCGTCTCACCCAACTTTCAGCCCATCGTAAGGAATCCGCCATGCGCGAGAGACGCGTCCGTGCCGTCCTGCTCTCCGTCGCCGCCCTCGGCCTGCTGCCCCTCTCGGCGGCTACGGCGCCGGCCGCCGCCGCACCCCAGCGGGCGCCGGTCGGCGAGGCGAGCATCGTCATCCACCAGGGCACGAGCACCGGCGGCAAGGTGATCGCCGCCGCGAACCTGCACTGCTTCCCCACCGGGGGCAACCACCCGCGCCCCTACGCGGCCTGCCGCGCCCTGACGCGGGCGCACGGCGACTTCCGGGCGCTGGAGCCGGTCCGCCGCGCCTGCCCGATGATCTACCGGCCGGTGACGGTCGTCGCGAAGAGCATCTGGCAGGGCAGCGCCTCGTTCGTCGTACGCGGCTACTCCAACCTCTGCGCGGCCGGCGCCGACAGCGCCGGGGTCTTCGACCTCAGCCGGCGCGCGGACGGCTGACGGCTGACGGCTGACGGCTGACGGCTGACGAAGACGCGCGTACGGCCGACGCGAAGACCGGAACGCCAGAACGCCCGGCCCCTCCCCCATGGGGAGCGGGCCGGGCGTCACCGTACGAAGTGCGGGGCCGGAGGCTACTTCTTGCCGCCGTCCTTGCCGCCCTTGTCCTTGTCGCCACCGGCGCTCATGGACTCGTAGATCTCCTTGCACATGGGGCAGACCGGGTACTTCTTCGGGTCGCGGCCCGGGACCCAGACCTTGCCGCAGAGCGCGACGACGGGCGTGCCGTCCAGCGCGCTCGCCATGATCTTGTCCTTCTGGACGTAATGGGCGAAGCGCTCGTGGTCACCGTCGCCGTTCGACACCTGCGGTGTCGGCTCCACGAGGGTGCCTGTACCTGCCCCGCGCTCGGGCTCAAGAGTGCTCATAACTGCCAAGGGTACTCACGCGCGCGCCGTACCGGGCGCGGCGGCCCGCCCGGACCCCCGGAGGAGGGCCCCGGCGCCGACCGAGGTCACCGCGGCCGCCAACGCCAGACCCGCGTACCCGGCCCGGCGCGTCCGGTAGGCGGAGCACTCGTCGCTGAACTCGATGCGGCGCTCGCCGACGGTCGCGGCGGGCGAGAGGACGGAGCCGCAAGCGTACGTGTAGTCATCGAAGCCGGGGTGGTCGTCCCGGTCGCCCCGTACCTGCGCGGAGGCGAAGCCGACCGGCGCGAAGAGGGCCACCGCGGCCCCCACGCCCAGCAGGATGCCGAGGACCGCGCAGATGCGGTGCGGCGCCATGCGGGTCGAGCGGACGAGGTCCGCCTTCAGCTCGGCCTCGGAGCGGTGCTCCGGGACGTACGGCTCCCGCTGCGGCCTTCCGTGGTGGTACGTCGCCATCGGACTCCCCCGTCGTCGGTCCCCCGCGCGTCGGTGCGGAGCGCCTCATCAGTGCAGTTCAGTGCTGTTCAGTGCAGTTCAGTGCAGTGCAGTTCAGTTCAGTGAAGGGTCGTCCGGATAGGTCGCCACCATCGCCAGTTCGTTGCGCTGGCGGCGGAGGACGGCGCGCCAGAGGTGCTCGGGGGACGGGGAGGAGACGTCGCCCGGCTCGGATTCGACGACGTACCAGGCGCCTTCGACCAGCTCCTCCTCCAGCTGGCCCGGGCCCCAGCCCGCATAGCCGGCGAAGATGCGCAGCGAGCCGAGCTCGGCGGAGAGCAGCTCGGGCGGCGCCTCCAGGTCGACCAGGCCGATCGCGCCGTGCACGCGGCGCCAGCCCAGAGGGCCGTCGCCGTCCGTGTCGGCCCCCTCGACCGCGTCGCCGCCCGCCACCGGGGCGTCGGCGTGCTCACCCGCCTCGCCCGGGACCACCGCGACGCCGAGCGCCGAGTCCAGCGAGACGGGGCCGCCCTGGAAGACCACGCCGGGCTCGCCGGCCAGCTCGGCCCAGGGCTGGAGGATGTCCGCCACGCCGACGGGCGTGGGGCGGTTCAGTACGACGCCGAGCGAGCCCTCCTCGTCGTGGTCGAGGAGCAGCACCACGGCCCGGTCGAAGTTCGGGTCGGCGAGCGCCGGCGTCGCGACGAGCAGCCGGCCGGTGAGCGAGGACACCTCGGTCATGGCGACATGATCCCGCACTTCGGGCCGGCGCGGGGAGGCAATTGCCGCACCCGTATGCACGCACTCCGGCCGGAAGGGATGCGGAGGGGATGCGGAGGGGACGCAGTGCGACCGACCCGGCATCCGGGCCCTCTTTCACATCACGGTGCGTTCCGCCCGATAAACCGTACGTGTTGTGACAAAGCTATTACACGCGCCAGGGCCGCTCGACCCTACGGACTACCCCCGTACCGCCCTTACCATTTCAGCTTGGTCCCTGTCCGTCTCCAGGAACGCGAGATCCATGACCGACGACGTTTTGCTTGTCCACGGCGGCACACCGCTGGAGGGCGAGATCAAGGTCCGCGGCGCGAAGAACCTCGTGCCCAAGGCCATGGTCGCCGCGCTGCTCGGCAGTGAGCCGAGCCGACTGCGCAATGTGCCCGACATCCGCGACGTGCGCGTCGTGCGCGGCCTGCTGCAGCTGCACGGCGTGACCGTACGCCCGGGCGATGAGTCCGGGGAGCTGATCCTCGACCCGTCGCACGTGGAGAGCGCCAACGTCGCGGACATCGACGCCCACGCCGGGTCCTCCCGGATCCCGATCCTCTTCTGCGGCCCGCTGCTGCACCGCCTCGGGCACGCCTTCATCCCGGGCCTGGGCGGCTGCGACATCGGCGGCCGGCCGGTCGACTTCCACTTCGACGTGCTGCGCCAGTTCGGCGCGGTCATCGAGAAGCGGGACGACGGCCAGTACCTGGAGGCCCCGCAGCGGCTGCGCGGCACCAAGATCCGGCTGCCGTACCCGTCCGTCGGCTCGACCGAGCAGGTGCTGCTGACCGCCGTACTGGCGGAGGGCGTCACCGAGCTGTCGAACGCCGCCGTGGAGCCCGAGATCGAGGACCTCATCTGCGTGCTGCAGAAGATGGGCGCGATCATCTCCATGGACACCGACCGGACCATCCGGATCACCGGTGTCGACAAGCTCGGCGGCTACAACCACCGCGCGCTCCCGGACCGCCTGGAGGCGGCCTCGTGGGCGTCGGCGGCGCTGGCCACCGAGGGCAGCGTGTACGTACGCGGCGCCTCGCAGCGCGAGATGATGACCTTCCTGAACACCTACCGCCGGGTCGGTGGCGCGTTCGAGGTCGACGACGCGGGCATCCGCTTCTGGCACCCGGGCGGCCCGCTGAACGCCATCGCCCTGGAGACCGACGTGCACCCCGGTTTCCAGACCGACTGGCAGCAGCCCCTGGTGGTCGCGCTGACCCAGGCGTCCGGCCTGTCCATCGTCCACGAGACGGTGTACGAGTCGCGCCTCGGCTTCACCTCCGCGCTGAACCAGATGGGCGCGCACATCCAGCTCTACCGCGAGTGCCTGGGCGGCTCGGCCTGCCGCTTCGGCCAGCGCAACTTCCTGCACTCGGCGGTCGTCAGCGGCCCCACCAAGCTGCAGGGCGCCGACCTGGTCATCCCCGACCTGCGCGGCGGCTTCTCGTACCTGATCGCGGCGCTGGCGGCACAGGGCACGTCCCGCGTGCACGGCATCGACCTGATCAACCGCGGCTACGAGAACTTCATGGACAAGCTGGTCTCGCTCGGCGCGAACGTCGAGCTGCCGAACGGCTCACTGAGCGCCTGACCGTGGCGTCGGGCCGGTGAACGGCTTCAGTAACGGCTGAAGCGCCTGACGCCGAAGGGCGGGCACCCTTGCCGGGGTGCCCGCCCTTCGGCGTTCTCAGGGCCGTACACGGGCCCTGCCGCGGTACGCACCAGTGCTCGGCACGCACGCGGCGGCCCGTACCCATGCGAAAGGCAGCCATCCGGCCGGGATGGCTGCCTCTCCTGGGATGCGGACCGTGCTCCGTCGTCCCGGGAGCACGGTGCCGGATCACTTGCCCTTGGCGGCTTCCTTGAGCTTGGAGCCCGCGGAGACCTTCACGCTGTAGCCGGCCGGGATCTGGATCGGGTCGCCGGTCTGCGGGTTGCGCGCGGTGCGAGCGGCACGGTGGGTGCGCTCGAAGGTGAGGAAGCCGGGGATGGTGACCTTCTCGTCACCCTTGGCAACGATCTCACCGACGGTCTCGGCGAGCGCGGCCAGAACGGCGTCGGCGTCCTTGCGGGTCACCTCGGCACGGTCGGCCAGAGCGGCCACCAGCTCACTGCGGTTCATGTATTACTCCCGTGTTCTTCTTGCCAATGGGCGTGCCACGCGGCGGAGCCGCATCAGGCACAGCGAAGCCGATGCTGCCAGGGCCCTCGGACAGTCCCCGGACCCGGGTCTGTGGTTCAGACCCTCGCGCCCGGTAACGCATCCTGCCCCCACCTGCGGCGGTAAAGCCAATCCGGCGCCCTGGAGGGTCACACGAAGAGCGCCATCGCTCCGGAAAGGTGACACTCCGGTGACGCTCCGCACCATGTCTCGGGCCCGATCACCGAGTGGCGGCCAGCCATGCGCTGCCCGCCACCCTATGGGGGCCCTGAGGGCCACGTGTCGTGCGACGCGCCGTGCTCAGGCCGTCGTGCCGCCCGTCACGGCCGTGGCGGCGGCGTTCGCGGCGTCCCGGACGGCGCCGGCGACCGCGCCCGCGACCTTGTCGTTGAAGACGCTGGGGATGATGTAGTTCGCGTTCAGCTCGTCCTCCAGGACGACGTCCGCGAGCGCGCCGGCCGCGGCCAGCATCATCTCCTCGTTGACCGTACGCGACTGCGCGTCCAGCAGGCCGCGGAAGACGCCCGGGAAGACCAGCACGTTGTTGATCTGGTTCGGGAAGTCCGAGCGGCCCGTGGCGACGACGGCGGCGGTCTGCCGGGCCTCCGCCGGGTCGACCTCCGGGTCGGGGTTGGCGAGTGCGAAGACGATCGCGCCGTCGGCCATGCGGGACACGTCCTCGGCGGCCAGCACGTTCGGCGCCGAGACGCCGATGAACACGTCGGCGCCGACCACGGCCTGCTTGAGGGTGCCGGTGACGCCCTCGGGGTTGGTGTTGTCGGCGATCCAGCGCAGCGCCGAGTCGGGGTCGGCCGAAACCAGGTCGTCGCGGCCCGCGTGCACCACGCCGTGGATGTCGGCGACGACGGCGTGCTTGACGCCGGCCGCGATCAGCAGCTTGAGGATGGCCGTACCGGCGGCGCCCGCGCCGGACATCACCACGCGCACGTCGCCGATGGCCTTGCCGACCACGCGCAGCGCGTTGGTCAGGGCGGCGAGCACGACGATGGCGGTGCCGTGCTGGTCGTCGTGGAAGACCGGGATGTCCAGGGCCTCGCGCAGCCGCGCCTCGATCTCGAAGCAGCGGGGCGCGGAGATGTCTTCGAGGTTGATGCCCGCGAAGCCGGGGGCGATGGCCTTGACGATCTCCACGATCGCGTCGGAGTCCTGGGTGTCCAGGCAGATCGGCCAGGCGTCGATGCCGGCGAAGCGCTTGAAGAGGGCCGCCTTGCCCTCCATGACCGGCAGCGCGGCCTTCGGGCCGATGTTGCCGAGGCCCAGGACGGCGGAGCCGTCGGTGACCACCGCGACGCTGTTGCGCTTGATGGTCAGGCGGCGGGCGTCCTCGGGGTTGTCGGCGATGGCCTGGCAGACGCGGGCGACGCCGGGCGTGTAGACCATCGAGAGGTCGTCACGGTTGCGGATCGGGTGCTTCGACGACATCTCGATCTTGCCGCCGAGGTGCATCAGGAACGTACGGTCGGAGACCTTGCCGAGCGAGACGCCCTCGATCTCCCGCAGCTTCTGGACGATCTCGTCCGCGTGCGCGGTGGACGTCGCGGCGATGGTGACGTCGATCCGGAGTTTTTCGTGGCCGGAGGCGGTCACGTCGAGGCCGGTGACCGACCCGCCGGAGGACTCCACGGCCGTGGTGAGCTGGCTGACGGCGGTGCCGCTCGCGGGAACTTCCAGTCGCACCGTCATCGAATACGAGACGCTAGGCGCCGTTGCCATGGCCGACTTCCTCTGCTTTCCCTTGTTTCCCTATGCGCTGTCCCAGGAGCTCGGATGCCCTGCGCATCGTTCGATCGTCCCACCTACCAGCCAGTACACGGTAACCAGCCACAAGTTTCGGAAAGACACTTCCACAATACGAGAGCTAGTCAGCTCGGCGGAACCCCCCACTCCTTCGCTTGAAAAACGGCCTGAATAGGGAGGAAATCTGGCGTACCGCCCTTAGTATCTGGCGCGCAGCACCCCAAGACACGCAAGGACGGGCGATATGGCTCAGGGCACCGTGAAGTGGTTCAACTCCGAGAAGGGTTACGGATTCATCGCGCAGGAGGACGGAGGACCGGACGTCTTCGTCCACTACAGCTCGATCAGTGGCGACGGCTTCCGCAATCTGGAGGACACCCAGCGGGTGGAGTTCGAGATCGCCCAGGGCCGCAAGGGACCGCAGGCGGAACAGGTCCGCGTGATCGGCTGAACGCGGAGAAGGCGCCACGGAATTCTCCGCGACGCCTTCTGGTGAAGCCTTAGGTGGCACCGACCCGCCATGCTCGCCTCGCGGCAAGTGGTCGCTCTAAGCGACTATGGTTGGGCCCGGGGGCTTGGATCGGGCCGGTGCCACATACAGGCTAACAAACCTTCTCTGTAAGCGATTCCCGTCGCGGGAGTCCGCCGGAGGTTTGTCGGCCCTCAGTCCCGCAGCAGGTCCGGCACCCCGTCCGCGTCCGGCTCGTCGCGGGCGCCGGAGACCACCGTCAGCCGCTGCGTGGCCCGGGTCAGCGCCACGTACAGCACCCGCAGCCCGGCCGGCGACTCGTCCGCGATCTCGGCGGGCGAGACCACCAGCGTCGCGTCGTACTCCAGCCCCTTGGCCTCCAGCGAGCCCAGCGCCACCACGCGGTCGTCCAGGTCCGCGAGCCAGCCGCGGGCCTCCTCCCGGCGGTCCATCGCGACCACCACGCCGACCGTGCCGTCGACCTCGTCCAGCAGCCGGCGCGCCTCCTCCCGTACGGAATCCCCCAGCCGGTCCCCCGCGACGGCGAACCGCGGCCGCAGGCCCGTGGAGCGCACCGCCTCCGGCGCGACCATGCCCGGCATGGCCAGCGCCAGCACCCGGGCCGCCAGCTCGGCGACCTCGGCGGGATTGCGGTAGTTCACGGTGAGGGTGAAGCGGCGGCGCGGGCGGGTGCCCAGCGCCTCGTCCCGCGCCTCGCCGGCCTCGTCCGGGTCCGGCCACGAGGACTGCGCCGGGTCGCCCACCACCGTCCACGTCGCGTGCCGGCCGCGGCGGCCGACCATCCGCCACTGCATGGGCGTGAGGTCCTGCGCCTCGTCGACGATGACGTGCGCGTAGTCCGTACGCTCCTCCGCGAGCCGCTCGCGGCGGCTGCGCCCCGAGGAATTACGGTCCGCAAAGGTGGTCAGCTCCTCCAGGCCGGTGAGCTGGTCCAGCGGGTCGGCCTCGCGGGGCCGGGCGGGGCGTGCCGGGGCGCCGAGGATCGTCTGCAGCTCGTCCAGGAGCGCGACGTCGTGGACGGACAGCGGGCCCCGGCCCTGCGCGTCCAGGCGGCTCAGCGAGCGGGCCAGCTTCCGTGCCTCGCGGTTCTGGAGCACCCGGCGCGACCAGCGGCCCAGCAGCTTCTCGTCGGTCATCGCGGCCAGCACCCGGCGCGGGGTCAGCTCCGGCCACCAGGCGTTGAGGAAGTCGGCGAAGTCCTGCTCGGTGGTGATGTCCTCGTCGAAGCCGGACCGGGCCTCGGCGGCCAGTTCCGGGTCGCTGTAGCGGCGGTCCCCGCCGGTCTTCGCCCACAGCGCGTCCAGGATCAGCCGGCGGGCCCTCGGGCGCAGCAGGTTGACCGGCGCGGTGCCGCCGAGCACGGCCTGCCGGATGCGGCGCAGCTCGGCGGCGTCCAGCTCGACGCGGGCACCGAAGGCGACGACGCGGAGGCGGTCGGTGGGTACGGCCGGGGCCGCCTCCTCCTCGTCGCCGAAGGCACCGAAGTCACCGAAGGCGAGCTGGCCGTCCGCTTCCCCGGAGGGCGCGCCCTCCGCGGTGAGCTCCAGCGCGCCACGGGCCGCCTTGCGCAGTACCTTCACCATCCGCGAGGAGCCCTTGATGCGGGCCACCTCGGGCGGGTCGTACGCGGTGGCCTCCGCGCCCTCCACCAGCGAGCCCAGCGCGCGGATGGCCACCTGGCCCTCCTCGCCGAGCGAGGGCAGCACGCCCTCGGTGTAGGCGACCAGCAGCGGGGTGGGCGAGACGATGAGGATGCCGCCCGCGTAGCGGCGCCGGTCCTGGTAGAGCAGGTAGGCGGCGCGGTGCAGGGCGACCGCTGTCTTGCCCGTACCGGGGCCGCCCTCGACCTCGGTGACGGAGGCGGCGGGCGCGCGGATCACCAGGTCCTGCTCGGCCTGGATGGAGGCGACGATGTCGCGCATGGAGTGGCTGCGGGCCCGGCCGAGGGCCGCCATCAGCGCGCCGTCGCCGATCGCCGGCAGCTCCTCGCCGTCCAGGGTGGCGGTGACCTCCGGGCGCATCAGGTCGTCCTCGACGCCCAGGACGCGGCGACCCTTGGAGCGGATGACGCGGCGGCGCACCACGCGGCCCGGGGAGACGGGCGTGGCCCGGTAGAACGGCGCGGCGGCCGGCGCCCGCCAGTCGATGACCAGCGGCGTGTAGTCCGCGTCCAGCACGCCGAGGCGGCCGATGTGCAGCGTCTCGGCGATCTCCGCGCGGTGGTCGGCGCCGATCGCGCCGTCGGCGGGCTCGACGGAGGTGTACGCGCCGTCCGGGCCCCGCTTGCCGTCCTTGCCCAGGAGCAGGTCGATGCGGCCGAAGAGGAAGTCCTCGTACTCGGAATTGAGGCGGTGCAGGTGGACGCCGGCCTGGAAGACCTGCGCGTCCCGCTCGGCGAGCGCGCCGGGCGTGCCGACCTGGCCGCGCTTGGCGGCGTCGGCCATCAGGAACTGCGCCTCGTCGATCTTCTCCTCGAGGCGCCGGTACACCCGGTCCAGGTGCGTCTGCTCGCCCGCGATCTCCCGGTCGCGGACGGAGTCGCCGTCCGCGACCGGGTCGCCGTCGGGTACGGAATCCGGCGCGTGCGTGGAATTCTCCGGCGCGTGCGTGGCGTTCTGCGCGGCCACCCAGGCCCCCTTCTGCTGTGCGTAGGGCAGCCGTCAACCGTACGCGAAGCAGGTCGCGGGCGCACCTGCCGGGCGCGTCCGGGAGCCGGTCACACGTCGACGGCGGCCAGCCGCTCGCCGTCGAGGGTGCGGATTTCGAAGCGGTCGATGTCGGCGCTGTGCATGGCGGCGCCGCCGTTGGTGTACAGGGGCTGCCGGCTCCACTTCGTACTGCCGCCCTTGATGCCGTACCCGCCGTACGGCACCGCCCACGTCGTGACGGTCTGCTGTGCGCCGTCCTTGCCGACCGCGACGAGGGAGCAGCGCAGCGGGCCCTTGACGTTGCCGAGGCGGAGGGCGACGGAGGTGCCCCAGGGGCGGTCGGCCATCGTCACGCCGGCGGTGACCTTGGTGACCGGGTCGACCGCGGTGTGCTTGTGGCCGCCGCTGTCGTACATCTGCTCGGCCGGGCTCGCGGTCTGCCGCGGCGGCTGCGGCTCGTCCCCGGTGACGGCCAGGGTGGCGAACGGCCCGCCGACGATCAGCGCGACGGCGGCCGCGACGAGCGCGAGGCGCCGTCCGCGCCTGCGCCGCCGGGCCGCGGCGACCTCGCCGAGCAGGCCGCTCAGGACGCGCCGGGAGGGCGTCGGGACGAGCGTGGCGGCGTCCGGCGGGGCGCCCGTGCCGTCGTCGGCGAGGCCCGCCAGCATCGGCTCCAGGCCGAGCAGGCCGTCCAGCTCGGCGGCGCAGCGGTCGCAGCCCGCGAGGTGTTCCTCGAAGCGGGCGGCGTCGGCGGCGTCCAGGACGCCGAGCGCGTAGGCGCCGGCGTCGGTGTGGGCCGCCGGCTCGGCGGGCGGGTGGGGCCGGTTCACGCCGTCACTCCTCGTTCTTCCAGCGAGAGCTTCAGGGAGCGCAGCGCGTAGAAGACCCGCGACCGTACGGTCCCGGGCGGTACCCGCAGCACCTCCGCCGCCTCGTTGACCGTACGTCCCTTGAAGTACGTCTCGATCAGGGCCTCCCGGTGCGCCGGGCTGAGGTCGGCCAGCGCCTCGGAGATCGTCATCAGGCGCAGCGCGCGGTCGATCTCGTCGGCGGCGGGCAGCGTCTCCAGGGGCGCGGCGTCCACCTCCTGGGGCCGGGCCTGGCGGCTGCGGTGCCCGTCGATGACGATCCGGCGGGCCACGGTGACCAGCCAGGGGCGTACGGAGCCGGTCGCGCGCTGCAGCTGGTCGGCGTTGCGCCAGGCGCGCAGCAGGGTCTCCTGCACCACGTCCTCGGCGCGGTGCCGGTCGCCCGCCACCAGCCGCAGGACGAACGCGAGGAGCGGTCCCGCGTGCTCCTCGTACAGGGCCCGCATGAGCTCTTCGTCGGGCGTCGTCCGGTCGGCCACGACGGCATCCTTGCGCAACGCCACTCCCGGGTCGAGGGGACGGACAGCCTTCCGTACGGGCTGGTCCAGGGGAGTACGGACGCGGGGACTCCGGCGTTCAGCCGGTGACGCGGGAGGTGTTCAGCCGGTGACGCGGGAGGCCGGGCCGAGGGTGGCGCGGCGGCGGTGGCGGGCCACCCGCTCGCGGTTGCCGCACACCTCGCTGGAGCACCAGCGCCGCCGGCGCCCGCGCGAGGTGTCCAGGTAGATCCGCGAGCACGCCTCGCCCTCGCACTGCCGCAGCTGGCCGCGGGCCACCGCGTCGGTCAGCATCCCGACGGCGTCGCGGGCGACCGCGGACATCAGCCCGGCACAGTCCGGCGGGCGCGCCGGGCGGCGCTCCAGTACGCCGTCCGCGCCGCGTACGGCGCGTTCGGGCGGGGGCGGGGCCTCGGCGGTGGCGTTGAGCAGCGCCAGGTCGCGGTCGGCCGCCCGGCCGCGGATCTCGTCGTGCACGATGCGCCGCAGCAGTTCGCGCAGCGCCCGGAAGCGCGCGACCCAGCTGCCGTCGACGGCGTCGAGTGCGCTGCTGCGCGGGACGACGCCCGCGCCGACGAGCCAGGCGCGCAAGTGGTCGGGGCCGAGGAGCCGTTCGGCCGGCGGCTCGCCGGTCGTGGCCACCAGGTCCAGGCAGATCCGCCCGCAGTCGAACCGCAGGTCGTAAGGCGCCGCCATGTGCCTGTCACTCCTTCGGGGACAACGTCTCCCTCCAGAGTGCCCGGCCCGGTGCACGGGCGGAACCCTCGGCACCGTGCCGGCGTGCGAGCCGTCCCCGGCCCGGCCGGGGGCCAACGCCCTTACGCGTCCGCGTACTTCGTCTCCGCGTGCGGGTCCAGGGACAGTCGGTAGCCGCGCTTGACCACCGTCTGGATCAGCTTCGGGGCGCCCAGCGCCACCCGCAGCCGGGCCATCGCCGTCTCCACCGCGTGCTCGTCGCGGCCCGCTCCCGGCAGCGCGCGCAGCAGGTCGCCGCGCGAGACGACCCAGCCGGGCCGCTTCGCCAGCGCACGCAGCAGAGACATGCCGGCGGGCGGCACGGGCCGCAGCTCGCCGTCGATGAGGACCGCGTGCCCGCGGATCTCCACGCGGCGCCCGGCCACCGGCAACGGGCGTACCCTGCCCGGCAGTTCGTGGCAGAGCAGCTGCACCAGCGGGCCCAGCCGGAAGCGCTCCGGCTGGACCGTGGCGATCTCGTGGTTCTCCAGGGGCAGCGCGGTCACCGGGCCGACGCACGCGGGCAGTACGTCGTGCCGCAGCGCGTCCAGCACCTCGCCGTGGACGCCCCGCTCCTCGGCGCGGCGCAGCAGCGACGCGGCGGCCGGTGCGCTGGTGAACGTCACCGCGTCCACCGTGCGCGCCAGGATGGCGTCCAGGAGGCGGTCGACCGGGCCGATGTCCTGCGGCGGCATCCAGCGGTAGACCGGGACGCCGACCACCTCGGCGCCCGCGGCGCGCAGCGACTCCACGAAGCCGGGCAGCGGCTCGCCGTGCAGCTGTACCGCGATCCGCTTGCCGTCCACGCCCTCCTCCAGCAGCCGGTCCAGCACCTCGGCCATGGACTCCGAGGCGGGCGACCACTCCTCGGTGAGGCCGGCCGCGCGGATCGCGCCGCGCACCTTCGGGCCGCGGGCGAGCAGCTCCACGCCGCCCAGCCGCTCCAGCAGCGCCGTGCCCAGGCCCCAGCCCTCGGCGGCCTCCACCCAGCCGCGGAAGCCGATGGCGGTGGTGGCCACGACGATGTCCGGCGCGTCGTCGATGAGCTGCTTGGTGGCGGCCAGCAGCTCCGCGTCGTCGGTGAGCGGCACGATGCGCAGCGCGGGCGCGTGTACGACCTCGGCGCCGCGGCGCTCCAGCAGCGTGCCCAGCTCGGCGGCGCGGCGGGCCGCGGTCACCCCGACCGTGAACCCGGCCAGCGGCAGCCCGCCGCCCCGCTCGGCGCCCTGCTGACGCTGACCGCTGTCGTCCTGTGGGTCGTTTCGCTGTCCCTCGTGCATGTTGGCTCTCGTCCCGCTTCGCAATGTTGTGCGCCGGCTCAACGGCGGCCTGGCCTCACCGGGCTCCGGGGCGCCCGTCCCAGGGCGGGCCCACAGACCGGATGGGTTCCTGATGCTGCCAAGGGTCCGTGACGACCCGGGTTCACCGTTATTTCTCCAGTGTTACGCCCGAGAGGCCCCGGACGTTCCCGCCGGGGCCACTCCTCGGGTACGACCGGTCACACTTCCGCGTATGCCGGGCGCTGCGCTTCTTCGGTGCGCAGGTCCGGCTGCGCCACCGGGCGCCGGAGGTATACGGCCCAGGTCACGGCCAGGCACAGGGCGTAGAAGACGAGGAAGGACACGAAGGCGGGGGTGCCGGAGCCCGCGGTCATGAACGCCTGCCGGAACGCCAGGTTGATGCCCAGCCCGCCGAGCGCGCCGACCGCGCCGATCAGTCCCATCGCCGCGCCCGAGAGGCGCCGCCCGTACGCCGCAGCCGCCTCGTCCGCCAGTCCGCGCGAGACCGCCTTGGCCTGGAAGATCGCCGGGATCATCTTGTACGTGGAGCCGTTGCCGAGCCCGGTCAGCACGAAGAGCGCGATGAATCCGACGAGGAAGACCGGCAGCGACTTCTGTACCGAGGCGACGATCACGACGGCCGTCGCCGCGCCCATGGCGGCGAAGTTCCACAGGGTGATCCGCGCGCCCCCGAAGCGGTCCGCGAGCTTTCCGCCGACCGGCCTGATCAGCGAGCCGAGCAGCGGCCCGATGAAGGTCAGCGAGGCCGCCTGCAGCGGGGTCTGCGCGAACTGGTTCTGCAGCACGAGCCCGAAGGCGAAGCTGTAGCCGATGAAGGACCCGAAGGTGCCGATGTACAGCAGCGACATGATCCAGGTGTGCGGGTCGCGCGCCGCCTCCTTGGCCGCGCCCGTGTCGTTGGTGACCGGCGCCAGGTTGTCCATGAACAGCGCGGCGCACACCGCGGCGAGCACGATCAGCGGGATGTAGACGGCGAGCACGATGCGCGGGTGCGCGGCGCCCGCCGTACCGATGATCAGCAGGCCCAGCAGCTGGATGACGGGCACGCCGATGTTGCCGCCGCCCGCGTTCAGGCCGAGTGCCCAGCCCTTCTTGCGCAGCGGGTAGAAGGAGTTGATGTTGGTCATCGAGGAGGCGAAGTTGCCGCCGCCGACCCCGGTGAGCGCCGCGACCACCATGAAGGTGGTGTACGACGTGCCCGGCGTCATCACGAAGGCCGCGACGACGCTCGGCACCAGGAGCAGCGTCGCGCTCATGATGGTCCAGTTCCGCCCTCCGAAGCGCGCCACGGCGAACGTGTACGGCACCCGGAGCACCCCGCCGACCAGCGTCGGCATCGCGACCAGGAAGAACTTCCCGGCCGGGTCCACGCCGTACTCGGGCCCCATGAAGAGCACCATCACCGACCACAGGCTCCACACGGAGAACCCGATGTGCTCGGACAGCACGGAGAACCACAGGTTCCGCCGCGCGATCCGCTCACCCCCGCTCTGCCAGAACGCCTCGTCCTCGGGGTCCCACTCCTCGATCCACCGCTTGCCCTTGCGTACCGCCGTCATCGCGCCTCCCAGCTCTCGGGGTCTCCCGGTCCGACGCTAGGGACGGCGCGTTTCGCCGCGGTGCCGCCAGGTGTCACCGACGCAATATCGCGCTCACCCGGGACGGCGCGCCACGGTGAGTATCGGCCGGGGCACCCTCCGCGGCGCTCACGCCGCCATCAGTCGGGCGTCCTCGGGCGGCAGCCAGGCGCCCTCGGGGCGGGCCAGCCAGCCGCCGGCCGCGCCCAGCTCACGCGCCGCGGCCAGCAGCGCGTCCAGCCCGGGGTGGCGCAGCCCCCGGCGCCAGACGACCGACACCGGGGACAGCGGTACGGGGTCCACGAGGGGCCGCAGCACCATCCCCGGCGCTTCGATGAACTCGACACTGGCCAGCACGGACCAGCCGCGCTTCCGTACGACGCGGAGGAATTCGGCCGGGCCGTCGATCTCCGGGTACGGCGCCGCCGCCCGGATGCCGCGCCCTTCGAAGAGGCGTGCCGCCAGGCCGGTCCACTCCGCCGTGTGCGCGTTGCCCGCCCCCGTGTACAGCGTCTCCCCCGCGAGCGCGTCCAGGGGCACGGCCGCGCGTGCGGCCAGCGGGTGCTCCTCGGGCAGCAGAACGGCCATCGGCTCGTACCGCACCGGGTGGTGGGCCAGCCGGGACCGCACGCCGCGCGGCAGGCCCGCGATCCGCCCGAAGGACACGTCCAGGCCGCCCGTCAGCAGCCCTTCGGCGGCGCCGGTCAGGCCGCTGTGGAAGCGGGCTGCGAACTCCAGGCCGGGCGCCGCCGCCCGGGCCCGCTCCAGCACCCGGTGCGCGGTGCCCACGGGCGCGCCGACGTCGACGAGCAGCGGGCGCTCGTGGCCGCCGCCTCCGTGGAACGCCGCGGCCAGCTCGTCGTGCGCGGCCAGCACGCGCTGCGCATACGGGAGCAGCCGCTCGCCTTCGGGGGTGAGGCGCACCTGACGAGTGGTGCGCAGGAACAGCACGGTGCCGAGGTCGCGCTCCAGACGGCGGATGTCGCGGCTGAGGGCCTGCTGAGCCACGTACAGGCGGGCGGCGGCACGGGTGAAGTGGAGCTCGTCGGCGACGGCCGTGAAGGCCCGCAGCAGTCGCGGCTCTATGTCGTGAGGCACGCACCCATGGTGACAAAGACGAAGTGGCTGGATGGAGACCGTCCGGCCAACGGATTGACAACGAGAGACGGTGAATGCGTGGTGAAGAGGTGTTGGACGGTCCGGGGCGGCCGGCCCGATCGTGAACGGGTGATCCTCTTCCTCGCCTCCCGGCCTGTGACGGCCCCGCCCGTTCCCGTACGGCCGCGCCGCCGCCCGCCGCGCGGCACCCCGCGGCTGCCGTTCCTCCGCCCGTACGCCCGGATCTTCGCCGTGCCCGGCACCCGGGCCTTCACCGCCGCCAACCTCCTGGCGCGGCTCCCCATGGGCATGTTCAGCGTGAGCGCGGTCCTGATGATCGCGGGGTCGCGCGGCTCGTACGCGCTGGCCGGGGCCGTGACCGCCACCGGGCTCGCGGCGACGGCGGTGGCCGGGCCGTGGACCGCGCGGCTGGTCGACCGGTACGGGCAGGCCAGGATCGCGCCGCCCGCCGCCCTGCTCGCGGTGGCCGGGTCGCTGGCCCTCGTGCTGTGCGTACGGCTCGACGCGCCCGCCTGGACGCTCTTCGCGGCGTACCTCTGCACGGCCACCACGCCCAACACCGGCGGCATGTCCCGCGCCCGCTGGGCGCACCTCTTCCGTACCGACGCGCGCGCCCTGCACACCGCGAACTCCTTCGAACAGGCGGCGGACGAGGCGTGCTTCATGCTCGGCCCGGTGCTCGCGGCCTTCCTGTGCACGGCGCTGTTCCCGGAGGCGGGCACGCTCGCCGGGGCCGGGCTGCTGCTGACCGGCGTGCTGCTGTTCGCCGCGCAGCGCCGTACGGAGCCGCCGCTCGCGCCCTGTACGGACCGCACCCGCTCCCCGTTGCGCCGCCCCGGACTGCCGCCGCTCCTGCTGACCTTCCTGTGCACGGGCGCGGTCTTCGGGTCGCTGGAGGTCGTCACCATCGGGTTCGCCGACGGGCACGGCATACGGGCGGCGGCGGGCGGCATCCTGGCGCTGCAGGCGGCCGGGTCGTGCGCCGCGGGCCTGCTGTACGGGCTGCTGCCGCCCGCCGGACGGCCCGCCGCACGCTTCACGGGCTGTGTGGCGGCCATGGCGGTCCTGATGCTGCTGCCGCTCCTCGGGGCGGCGAGCGGCAGCCCTGCGGTGCTGGCGGGCGCCCTGCTGGTGGCCGGGATGGCGACGGCCCCGACCATGGTCACCGGCATGGGCCGGGTGCAGGCCCTGACGCCCGCCGGCCAGGTCAACGAGGGCCTGACGCTCGCCGTGACGGCCCTGCTGGCCGGCATCGCGACCGGCTCGGCGGCGGGCGGCTGGGCCACGGACCAGCTGGGCCCGGACGGCTCCGGATACGCCGTGCCGGTGGCCGCCGCGGCCCTCGCCCTGACCGTGACGCTCCTGGGCCGCCGCGCCGGGGCGGGGCTCAGCGGTCCAGGCCCCAGCCCCTGCCCATCTCGTACGCGGCGCAGAGATTGACGTCGAGCATGTACGCGCCGGCCGTGCCGCACTGCGCGGGGCCCGTACCGGGGTCCAACGGCTGTCCGTGCCCCATGCCGGTGATCGAGTACGTCTCGGCGGCGACCGCGCCGCCCGCGTCCCGGTACACCGCATGCGGATAGCCGCCCACGGTGTCCGTGCTCTCCGGGGTCTGGTCGGTGCCGCGCACGTTCGTCCACTGCTCGACGAGGTCGGCCATGTTCACCGGCTTCACGGTCGTGTCGGCCGTCCCCTGGAAGACCGTGAGCCGGGGCCAGGGGCCGGTGTAGCCGGGGTTCTGCGCCCGCACCCGGTCGCCCCACTGCGCGGGCGTCTGGGTCGCGCCCACGTACATGCACACGTACGGCGAGCCGGCTGCCTGCGCGCAGCCGTACGGGAGGCCCGCGACGACGCCGCCCGCGGCGTACGTCTCCGGGTACGCGGCCATCATCACCGCCGTCATCCCGCCGCCGGCCGAGAGCCCGGTGACGTACGCCTTGGAGCCGCCCACGTCGGCGAGCTGCCGGGCGGTCATCTGCTGGATGGACGCGGCCTCGCCGTGGCCGCGCTCGATGTCGCCCGCCTGGAACCAGTTGAAGCAGGAGTTGAGGTTGTTGGCGCCGGTCTGGCCCGGGAAGACCACGGAGAAGCCCCAGCGGTCGGCGAGCTCGGTCCAGCCGCTCTGCTTGCCGTAGGCGGTGGCGTTCTGCGTACAGCCGTGCAGCGCGACGACCACGGGGCGGCCGGCGGGCAGCCCCTGCGGGGCGTAGCGGTACATCCGCAGCGCCCCCGGGTTGCTGCCGAAGCCGGTGACTTCCTCGATGGCGCCGGGGGCCGCGTGTGCCGTCGTCGGCGACGGCGGGAAGAGGGCGGCCAGCAGGGCCGCGACCAGGACGCTCAGCGTGCGCTTGGTTGTCTTGTACATGCCCGAGGACGGTAGGAGCGCAGGGCGGCGCCCGATATGGCGCGGGACGCCACATCCGGCGTCCGCACCATGGGACCGACATGACAAAAGCCCCGCTGCCTTACGGCGGCGGGGCTCGTGCCCACATGGGATGAGTGGAGATGGCGGGAATCGAACCCGCGTCCAACGGTGCAGAATCAGGGCTTCTCCGTGTGCAGTCCGCTGCGATTTTCTCGGCCCCGGAGATCACGCGGACAAGTCTCCGACGGGCTCAGTCACTGTTTGATGTCTCCACTCAGCCCCGTGACCGGGCTCAGTGGATAAGACCCCTAGCTGATGCCAGGAACCGGGTCGGGATCATCCCCGGGCTGACACTTCGCAGGTCGCTACTTAGGCAGCGAGGGCGAAGGAATCGCGCTTGGTGTTGGCGATTATTGGTTGCGACATATGGTTAACGAGATCATTGCCGCTTCCTCGACACGCTTCCCCTGCTTCGACATCCGCTGTCGAAACCGATCATCCCCATGTTGTTTTTTCAAAGCCGGACGCTCCGTCTCGCGGAGAGCCCCGCACCCCGTCACCTCGGGGTACATGTGCCATCGTACGGGAACAACATGGCACCGTGCCAGCATATTCCCAGGGGCTTTCGCCGGGCCTTCCGCCCAGGTCAGGCCCCCCGCTCCCGGCGGCGCACCGCCGAGATCACCCGGTCCGCCTCGCGGCGGTCCTGCTGCTCACGCAGGGTCTGCCGCTTGTCGTACTCCTTCTTGCCCTTTGCCAGCGCGATCTCGACCTTCGCACGGCCCTTCAGGAAGTACAGCTGGAGCGGGACGATCGTGTGGCTCGTCTCCTGGGACTTCGCCGCCAGCTTGTCGATCTCCTCGCGGTGCAGCAGCAGCTTCCGCTTGCGGCGTGCCGCGTGGTTGGTCCACGTGCCCTGCGCGTACTCGGGGATGTGCACGTTGTGCAGCCACGCCTCGCCGCCGTCGATCTGGACGAAGCCGTCCACCAGCGAAGACCGACCCTGCCGCAGCGACTTCACCTCCGTGCCCGAGAGCACGAGGCCGCACTCGTAGGTGTCGATGATGAGGTAGTCGTGGCGCGCCTTCTTGTTCTGCGCGATGAGCTTGCGCCCGGCCTCCGCGGCCTGCCGCTTCGCCTTCGTTTTCGCGTTCGCCTTAGCCATAGTGCGGCCATTTTCGCACTACGACCCACCTCCGAGGCCACTCATTACTGTTCTGGCCCGGCTCTCCGCCCGGTCGTCGGCGGGGATGTCGGGGGTGATGCCGCGGCCGTCGACGCCGCGGCCGGACGGCGTGCGGTAATGGCCGACGGTCAGCTCGGCGACCGAGCCGTCCGCGAGCTTGCTGGGCATCTGGACCGAGCCCTTGCCGAAGGTCGGCGAGCCGATCACCACCGCCCGGCCGCGGTCCTGCAGCGCCCCCGCCAGCAGCTCGCCCGCGCTCATCGTGCCGCCGTCGACCAGCACGGCCAGCGGCGACTTCGTGGCCCGGCCGCGGTCGGCGTACAGCGCGCGCTGGCTGCCGCGCACGTCATACGTGGCGACCAGGCCGCCGTCGAGGAACGCGGCGGCCGCGGTGACCGCCTCACCGACCAGGCCGCCGGTGTTGCCGCGCAGGTCCAGCAGAAGGCCCCCGGGCGGCGCCGAGCGGACCGCCTCGCGCACCTCCTCGCCGGTGCCCTTGGCGAACGCCTCGACCTTGATCCGGGTCATGCCCCCGGGCGCCGCGGGCCGCTCGACCGTGACGTTCGCCGTGCGCAGCCGGGCGCGGTGCAGCGTCGCTGACCAGTGCCGGTCCGCGCGCTGGAGCTTCAGCGCGACGGGCGTACCGGGGGCGGCGGCGGCCCGGGTGCGCGGCTCGGCACCGGCGTCGCCGCGCAGCCGCGCCACGACCTCGGTGACCGGGCGGTGCCGGGTGGTGCGGCCGTCGACGGCGAGCAGCGCGTCACCGGGCGCGATGCCGGCCCGGGCCGCGGGGCTGTCGGGGCGGACGCGGGAGACGCGGACATGACCGCCCTCGGCCTGGCGCAGCCACAGGCCGACGCCGACGTACTCGCCGTCGAGCTGCTGTCTGAAGTCCTCGTACTCGCCCGCGGTGTAGACCGTGGACCAGCGGTCGCCGCTGCGGCTGACCACGTCGGCCGCGGCCTGGCTGCCGGACTTGCCGTCCTTGATCGCCTCGCTGGCGGCCCGCTCGACGGCCTCGCGGTCCGCCGTGCCGTCCGCGGCCGACCGGCCGTCGGCGACGGTACGTACCGGTATCCGGTGCTCCGCCCCTTCTCGGCCTTCGCCGCCCCAAGTACCGGCTGCCGCGCCCGTACCGAGCACGCTCGCGAAGACCAACGTCAGGGCCGCCCCGCGGCGGATGCGGCGGGGCCGGACAAAGTGCAATCGGCCCGACATGCCGGTGAGTCTAGGCCAGAAAGAAGCGCCGTACGGGCAGTTGCCCGCACGGCGCTCTTGGCATAACTCACACCTTCAGATACTTGCGGAGCGCGAAAAACGCGGCGAGCGCCGGCATCAGAAGACCGATGAGCAGGACCAATGGGAGCACGGCCACCACGGAGTCCCAGCCGATGAAGTTGATCACCTGGATCTTCTCCGCCAGCCAGTTGTTCACGAGGATGAACTTGCCGCCGACGATCAGGACACAGGCGAACCCGGCGCCGATCAGGCCCGCGATGGCGGCCTCCAGGATGAACGGCATCTGGATGTAGAAGCTGGACGCGCCCACCAGCCGCATGATCCCGGTCTCCCGCCGCCTGCTGAACGCCGACACCCGTACGGTGTTGACGATCAGCAGCAGCGCAACGACCAGCATCAGCCCCATCACGCACAGCGCGGCGATGTTCATGCCGTTGAGCAGGTTGAACAGCGGCTCCACGGTGTCCCGTTGGTCCTGGACCTCCTGGACGCCGGGCCGCTCGCTGAAGGCCGATTTGATGACCGCGAACTTGGTCGGGTCCTTCAGCTTGACCCGGAAGGACTCCGGCAGCTGGTCGGGGGTGACGAGGCCCGCGACGGGCGTGTCGCCGAACTGCTCCTTGTAGTGCTTGTACGCCTGGTCGCTGGACTCGTAACTCACCTTCTCGACGATCGGCAGCCGGTTCAGCTCGGCGCGGATGTCGTTCTTCTGCTGCGTGGTGGCCGCGCCCTTGGCGCAGTTGGCGCCGGAGTCGGCGTCGTTCTTGTTGCAGAAGAAGATGGAGACGTTGACCTTGTCGTACCAGTAGCCCTTCATCGTGCTGACCTGGTCGCGCATCAGCAGCGAGGCGCCGAAGAGGCCGAGCGAGAGAGCCACGGAGACGATGACGGCGAAGGTCATCGTGAGGTTACGGCGGAGACCGACGCCGATCTCCGACAGGACGAACTGGGCGCGCATGGCGTCCTTTCAGTACTGGGGGCCGTACACGCTTAGTGCTGGTAGCCGTACACGCCGCGCGACTGGTCGCGTACGAGCCGGCCCTTTTCTAGTTCCATGACCCGCTTGCGCATCTGGTCGACGATCTGCTGGTCGTGGGTCGCCATGACCACGGTCGTGCCGGTGCGGTTGATCCGGTCCAGCAGCTTCATGATGCCGACGGAGGTCTGCGGGTCGAGGTTGCCGGTCGGCTCGTCGGCGATCAGCAGCATCGGGCGGTTGACGAACGCCCGCGCGATCGCCACGCGCTGCTGCTCACCACCGGACAGCTCGCCCGGCATCCGGTCCTCCTTGCCGCCCAGGCCGACGAGGTCGAGCACCTCGGGGACGGTCTTGCGGATCTGGCCGCGCGGCTTGCCGATGACCTCCAGGGCGAACGCGACGTTCTGCCCGACGGTCTTGTTCGGGAGCAGCCGGAAGTCCTGGAAGACCGTGCCCACCTGGCGCCGCATCTGCGGGACCTTCCAGTTGGACAGCTTTCCGAGGTCCTTGCCCAGTACGTGCACCGCACCGTGGCTGGCCCGCTCCTCGCGCAGGAGCAACCGCAGGAAGGTGGACTTGCCGGAGCCCGACGAGCCCACCAGGAAGACGAACTCGCCTCGTTCGATCTCGAGCGAGACGTCCCTGAGAGCGGGGCGGTTCTGCTTCGGATAAGTCTTGGAGACGTTGTCGAATCGGATCACAGATGCACCACGGTCGACCTGGGTAGGGGCACGGGTTGCCGAGTTGCGGCTCCCGTCGGTGAGCGTGACCATACGCGAACCACGAGGCGCGGCGCAGTCGGCGTCCGGTCTTGGTGCGTTTATTCACGGCACCTACGGGGACAAAACGAACACATTCCGGCTCCCGCCGACGGCCCGCGCGCGGCCTGAACGTGCCGTGCGCTGCGAGGATTCCGGTACGCGCGCCGAGGGGCCGGCGAGCTGGCACAGTAGAAGAGGGAACCAATGCGCCGGCCCGCGCGTTGGAGCTGGTGAGAAGGAGGTCGCATGACGTACGACCGACTGGTGTGCGCCAACTGCGCGGCCCCCGTGAGCGAGGGCCGCTGTCCGGTGTGCCGGGCCAGCAGGGAGCGACTGCAGCAGCAGAGCGGCCTGACCGGGCTCTTCGCGCAGGTCACCCCGGCGACCCTCGTGGTGCTGCTGGTGGCGCTGGTCGCGGTGGGCCTGCTGGCGACGGGTGGGCTGACCCCCGGCTGATCTCGACGAGATCGCATACGGACATCGCATACGGACAGCCGCATACGGACAAGACCGCATACGCAAAGGGGCCCGGCGCGGATTGCGCGCCGGGCCCTTCGCTGTGCGTCATGCCGCTGCGGCACGTTTCACGGTGCCGCGCCGGGGCCTCAGGCCGCGGCGGAACCGCCCTTGTTGATCAGGCGCGGCATCATGCGGAAGCCGATGCCACCGGCGATCATCGTCGCCGCACCGATCAGCAGGAAGGTCGTACCGGACGAACCGGTTTCGGCCAGCTCGCCGCCGGCCTGCTGCTGACCGCCCTTGGGCGTGTCCTGGGCCTGACCGGGCGTGTTGGCGATGTCTTCCTTGGAGTCGCCCGGCTGCTCGATCGGCTTGGTGCCCTCGTTGTCGGTACCGGTGCCGTCGTCGCCGCCGTTGGCGTCGCCGCCAGTGGCGTTGCCGCCGGTGGCGCCGTTGTCGCCGCCGTTGCCGCCGCCGATGCCGTTGTCGCCACCGTTGCCGCCATCGCCGCCGTTGCCGCCACCGATGCCGTTGTCGCCGCCGTTGCCGCCGTTGCCGCCGCCGATGCCGTTGTCGCCACCGTTCTGGCCGCCGTTGTCGTCACCGCCGACCGCGCCACCGTTGTCGTCGCCACCGACCACGCCGCCGTTGTCGTCGCCGCCGACCGCGCCACCGCTGTCGTCACCGCCGATCGCGCCGCCGTCGTCCTCGCCGCCGACCGCGCCACCGCTGTCGTCACCGCCGATCGCGCCGCCGTCGTCCTCGCCGCCGATCAGACCGCCGTCGTCACCACCGGTGTCGCCACCGGCCTGGCCGCCGTCGGACTGGCCACCGTCGGACTGGCCGCCGTCACCGCCGCCGATGAGGCCACCGATGAGACCGCCGATGATGCCGTCGTCCTCCTGGGCCTGAGCGCCCGGCTCGGCGGCCGAAGCGGCGCCCGTCACGGTCAGCGACGCGCCCAGCGCGATCACAGCGCCGGCCGCAACGCGCGCCACGCGCACCCGCGTCTTCTTGGTCATCTGCCTGCTACCCCCAGTAGCTCATGTGTCATTGGGGCATTTCTGTGCGGGGCGACGGCCGATGGGGGTACGCGACTCGCGGCTCCGCTGAGCGGGCGGTTCGCCAGGATCCCCGTTTCACACGCGCCCCAGACATACGCATGCCGCGCTCTACCCTTCCCAGATCCCAACGGACCGTCAAGGTCAAATAAAGAGCGGATGACCGTATTGCAGCGCTTTATGGGGGTCGGCGGCGTACGACTGTAACCAAATCACCACAACAAAAAGCAACCGCCGCCCCACAGGCGACGGTTGCCTCCGATGTCTCGGCCTCGGCCTCGGCCTCGGCTTCGACCTCGGCTTACTTCTCCTGCTCCTGCTGCTTGCGCCAGCGGATGCCGGCCTCCAGGAAGCCGTCGATGTCGCCGTCCAGCACACCCTGCGGGTTGCCGACCTCGAACTCCGTCCGCAGGTCCTTGACCATCTGGTACGGGTGCAGGACGTACGACCGCATCTGGTTGCCCCAGGAGTTGCCGCCGTCGCCCTTGAGCGCGTTCATCTTGGCCTGCTCCTCCTGGCGGCGCCGCTCCAGCAGCTTCGCCTGGAGGACGTTCATGGCGGTGGCCTTGTTCTGGATCTGCGAGCGCTCGTTCTGGCAGGAGACCACGATGCCGGTCGGGAGGTGCGTGAGGCGGACCGCGGAGTCCGTGGTGTTGACGCCCTGGCCGCCGGGGCCCGAGGAGCGGTACACGTCCACCCGCAGGTCGGACTCGTCGATCTCGATGTGGTCGGTCTGCTCGACGACGGGCAGCACCTCGACGCCGGCGAACGACGTCTGGCGGCGGCCCTGGTTGTCGAACGGGGAGATCCGGACCAGGCGGTGCGTGCCCTGCTCCACGGAGAGCGTGCCGTAGGCGTACGGCACGTTGACGGCGAAGGTGGTCGACTTGATGCCGGCCTCTTCGGCGTACGAGGTCTCGTACAGCTCCGTCTTGTAGCCGTGCCGCTCGGCCCAGCGCAGGTACATGCGCTGCAGCTTCTCGGCGAAGTCGGAGGCGTCGACGCCGCCGGCCTCGGCGCGGACGGTGACCACGGCTTCACGGGCGTCGTACTCGCCGGACAGGAGCGTACGCACCTCCAGCTCGTCGACCGCCTTGCGGACCGAGATCAGCTCGGCCTCCGCCTCGGCCTGGGTGTCCTCGTCGGCCTCGTCGGCGGCCAGCTCGAAGAGCACCTCGAGGTCGTCGACGCGGCCTCGCAGGTCCTCGGCCTTGCGCAGCTGCCCCTGGAGGTAGGACAGCCGGCTGGTGACCTTCTGGGCGTTCTCCACGTCGTCCCAGAGGTCGGGGGCCGCTGCCTGCTCCTCGAGCGCAGCGATATCGGCCCTCATCTTGTCGAGGTCCAGGACGGCCTCGATCGACCCCATGGTCGAGGAGAGGGACTTCAGCTCTTCGGATACATCGACGACTGCCACGCCTCCAGCCTAACGGCTGGGTGAGCCGACATGCGCCGGGCCGTCCGAGGCCGGTGGCCCCGTGCGGCGCCGTCGTGGTTGCTCGCGCAGTTCCCCGCGCCCCTTACGGGGCACTCGGCTACGGCACGTCCGGAGCTGTCTGCTCCGTACCGGGGCGGGCGTCGTCGGGGGTGTCGTCGCCGGAAGCCAGCCACGTGCCGATGCCCGCTACGGCCACCAGGCCCGCCGCCGCGAGGCCCAGTCGCACCCGGCGCTTGCGCACCCGGTGCCGGGCCGAGCCCGCACGGCGCTCGCCCGCCGCCCGGGGCGCGCGGGCCGTGCCGTGCGCCCCGCCGGCCAGCTCGTCCGGGCCCGGCACGCGCATGCTCGTGTGCGTCTCCCGGTTGGAGTCCGGGGCCGCGCCGTGGACCAGCGGCACCGCGCCGCGGACCCGGCCGCCCTCCTCGGGCGCCGCCGGGTGGTACGGGCCGTCCTCGCGGACCGCGTCCTGGCCCGCCGCCTCCTCCGCCTCCTCCTCGCTCTCCGGCTCGTCGATGTCCAGCGGCGGGATGCCGGCCAGCGAGGGCTGGATCTCGCGCAGCCGGGCCGCCAGCTCGGGGGCGCGGAGGCGGGAGGCGGGGGCCTTGGCCAGGCACTGGACGAGCAGCTGCCACAGCTCGTCCGGGATGCCGGGCAGCGGCGCGACCCGTTCGGTGACGTGCCGGCGCAGCACCGCGCCGGGGTGCCCGCCGCCGAAGGGGGTGAAGCCGGCGAGCAGCTCGTACAGGACCGTGGCCAGCGCGTACACGTCCACGGACGCGCGGGGCGGGAGGCCCTCGATGATCTCGGGGGCGAGGTAGTCGGGGGTGCCGATGACGCGGGTGGAGCGGGTGCGGCGCGGCGAGTCGACCAGGCGGGCGATGCCGAAGTCGGTGAGCAGGGCGGGGTGCGCGCCGCCCGGGCCGAGCGGGCCCTCCATGTCCAGCAGGACGTTCTCGGGCTTCACGTCGCGGTGCACGATGCGCGCGGCGTGCGCGGCGGCCAGGCCCTCGGCGACGTCGGCCACGATGGCGACCGCGGCCTCCGGGGCCAGCCGGCGCTGGGCGTCCAGCCGGGTGCGCAGATCGGTACCGCGTACGAGGTCCATCACCAGGGCGAGGTCGTTGCCGTCCACGACCAGGTCGCGGACGCCGACCACGCGCGGGTGGTCCAGGCTGAGCAGGGCGGCGCGCTCCTGTACGAAGCGGCCGACCAGCTCCTGGTCGGAGGCGAGGTCTTCGCGCAGCAGCTTGATCGCCACGGCCCCTTCGGGACCGTCGCCCAGCCACACCGTGCCGGCGCTGCCGCGACCGAGGATCTGGTGGGCGGTGTACCGGCTGCCGATCTTCCGTGCCAAGACTGCTCCGACGGGTCTTGTCCGACAGGTGACGGCCCGCGGCGCGGATGCGCGGGGGCCGCGGCCCCGGGGCGCCCCGGGGCCGATGCTGGCGACAAAACTACGCGGACAGCGGCGCTTTCGGCGCCCCGGACGCCGTCAACCGCCACTTCTCCGCCGGAAAAATCTCCCGGATGTCGATAAATCTCCGGCGTCGCCACTCCGGAGGCGGGTGGCGGTTCCCCGGGTCCGTGCGGGAGCGGTGCCTACCGGCCCCCCACCGACTTCGAGGCCTCGCCGATCGTGGACACCCAGTCGGAGACGTCGGACACCCACTGGCTGACCTGGTTCCAGAAGCTGCGGCCCTGGCCGATCCAGTCCTGCAGCGGGGTCAGCTCCCAGATCAGCCAGGCGCCCACCACGATCAGCACGATCATGATCAGACAGCCCTTGAGGCAGCCCAGGCCCGGGATGTGCACCGGGTTGGCGCTGCGCCGGCGCGGCTCGGGCTCGCGGCGGCGCGGCTCCGGGGCGGGCGGCCGCTGCGGTTCGTACCGCTGCGGCGGCGGCTGCCGGCGCTGCGGCTGCTGCTGGTACGGCGGCGGCTGCTGCCGGCCGTACTGCTGCTGCGGGGGCTGCGGCGGCTGCTGCGGCTGCTGCTGGTAGGGCGGGGGCTGCGCGGGCCGCCGCTGGGGGCGGTGGCGCAGCGGGTCGTCTTCCGGGCTCAGGTACTGGACCTGGGTCTGCTCGTTCCGGTCCCGGGCGGCGCGCAGCTGGTTCTCCCAAGGATGCGGACCCTCGGGCTGCTGCGGGTCGCCGCCGGGCGGGCCCGGCGGCACGGGCGGCATGGCGCGCGTCGGGTCGCCGCTGCCCGGGGGCTGCCCGGAGTCGGCGCCGAAACCGGCGGCCGCGGCACCCGCCGCGGCACCGGCAGCGCCCGCAGCCCCGGCCGCGCCCGCGGCGCCTGCTCCCGTGGTCGGCATGACGTTCGTCGCGGCCGACGGGTCGTACTGCCCGCCGCCCGCCCCTGTGGAGGGCAGTACCTGCGTGGGATCGGCGGCGCCGCTGTCGCCGCCGGTCTCGGGGACCGGCGCGGGCGCCGGGTCGGGCGCGAGCAGCGCGGCGACGCCGAGCGCGGCCTCCGCCTCGGCGGGCGAGGCGTGCACACCGATGCCGGCCGCGACCACGCGCAGGCCGCGGGCGAGGTTCTCGGCGCTGGGCCGCTCCTCCGGGCGCTTGCGCAGGCAGCGCTCTATGACGGTCCACAGCGGCTCGGGGACGCTGCCGGGGCGCTGCGGGTCCTCGCTGAGGTGGCGGTGCAGCACTTCGAGCGCGGTCGCGCCGGCGAACGGCGGACGGCCCGTGACCAGCTCGTACAGCAGGATGCCCGCGCCGTAGATGTCGACGGCGGAGGTCTGCGGGCGGCCCTCGGCGGACTCCGGCGCGACGTACGCGGGCGTGCCGACGAACTCCTGCGTGCGGGTCAGGCCCGGGGAGTCCGCGAGGCGGGCGATGCCGAAGTCGGTCAGCATCGGGTGCATCTCGGCGGCGCCCTCGGCCCCGGCGAGCAGTACGTTCGCGGGCTTGAGGTCGCGGTGCACGACGCCGTCGGCGTGGCTGGCGGCCAGCGCGTCGGCGATCTGCGCGGTCAGCAGCGCGGCCGCGACCGGGCTGAACGGGCCGTTCTGCCGCAGATAGCGGTGCAGGTCGGGGCCGTCGACCAGGTCCATGACCAGCGCGAGCAGGTCGCCCTCGACGACCAGGTCGCGGGTGCGGACGATGTTCGGGTGGGTGAGCCGCAGCAGGACGGAGCGCTCGCGCAGGAAGCGCATCACCACGTCGGGGTCGTGCGCCAGCTCCTCCTTGAGGACCTTGATCGCGACCGTCTCGCCGGGCTGTCCGGCCACTGCTGCCTCGGCGCCCGCCGTCTCCCGCTGGCTGGCACGCCAGACGGTGCCCGTGGCGCCGCGTCCGAGCGGCTCCTCGAGCAGGTACTTGCTGCCTACCGGCCGCACGTCATGCGCTCCCTGGTCGTCACTGAGCAGCTGCCTGATCTGCGCTGTCTGTCGGGCTGTGGGGGTTGTGAGGCCGCTCCGGTGGTCCGGGCGGCCCCTTCCGCCCCACCATAGTGCCGTGTTCGGCGGCGGCGGCCGGGCGGATCCCGTGGTCCGGGGCGGTTCCGGCCGGTCGGTCCGGTCGGGACCCGGCGGGGCTCCGGGGGAAGACGCCGGTCGCGCGCGGATGGTTGCCCTCCGGGCCGATCGCTGACCGGTCGCGCGACGATCTTTGGCCGATCATGGGTCGCAAGCAGCCACTTTTGCATACATGAGTGACCGAACAAGATCACTGAAGGACAGTCGCCACGCGTCTTGTCGGTGGCAGGTGCGAGGATGCTCTCCAGCACGGCAGCGGTGGGGACGGGGGCGCTGCGCCGCGGCGTGCGGCGTGCGCATGCACGCGGACTTGGACTTGTACGTGCCGACGTGTCCGGGCGCGGTGGGGGGAGGTACTGGGCCCCGCCGCATTGCCGGGCGGAAGGGACCGTTGACGGCGATGCAGATCCGGCTGACCGTCCTCGGGCCGCGCAGCGGCCACTCCACTCGGGCCTGCGACGTGCTCGTGACGGCCCCTGCCGGGACGGCGCTCGCGGCGGTGGCCAGCGGCCTCGCGGCGGCCGTCGCGGGGGCGGGCGCGGACGTCGGCGGTGGCGGCGCCGGCAGTGGCCCCGTCGTGCTCTACGCGGGCCAGGAGCGGCTGGACGTCCAGCGCGCCGCGCTCGGCGAGCCGCCGCTCATAGACGGTGCGGTCCTCTCCCTCCAGGGCCCCGGCCCGGCCCCGGCGCACGGCCTGCCGGCCGGCCCCGCCCGGCTGCGGGTCGTCTCCGGCCCGGACGCGGGCGGCGTCCATCTGCTGCACGGCGGCCAGATCCGCATCGGCCGCTCCACGGACGCGGACGTGCCGCTGGACGACCCCGACGTCTCCCGGATGCACTGCGCGGTCACGGTGGCGCCGGACGGCGCGGTGACCGTGGCCGACCTCCGCTCGACGAACGGCACCGCCGTCGACGGCGCCGACCTCGACGACCGCCCGGTGCCACTGCCCCCGGGCGCGCTGCTCCGGATCGGCGAGTCGGCGCTCCGCCTGCAGCCCTCCCCCGGCGCCCCCGACCCCGTCCTCGCGGCCAGCCCGGACGGCGAGGGGCATCTGCGCGTCCATCCGGCGGGCGGCGGCGCCGAAGGACAGCGGCCGCCGGCCGCGCACTCCCCGCACGGCGCCCGGGACGCGGCCCCGTCTCCCGCTCCGTACGGCAGCGAGCGGTACGACCACGAAGCGGCCCCCGGGCACGAGCGCGCGGGCGCGGCCGGTGGCGCGCAGCGGGCGGAGTCCGTCAGGCCGGCCGGACAGGAAGCGGCCCCGGCGGGCGACGCGTACGGAGACCGGCCGTCCCCGGCGGCGTACGGCACGGGGGCATACGGCGCCGCGCCGCAGGCCGCCGAGCCCGGCGCGCCGGGCGACTGGCGGGCGACGGGCCCGTATGCCGCCGGGACGCCGGGTGCCGAGGCGTACGCCGCGGGCGCGCGGTCGGCCGAGGTCCACTCCCCCGACGCGCGCGCCACGGGACGGCCCGCGCCGGACCTCCACGCGGCGGAGCAGTACGCGCCGGACCAGTACGCAGCGGACCAGTACGCCTCGGGACACCAGGGCCGGCACCACGGCCGCCAGTACGACCAGGAGTACGACCAGCGGCACGACCAGCCGTACGGCGCCGGAGCGGGCGGCGCGCACGGCCACCCCGCCGACAGCACCGACACCCCGCCCGGCCCGGCGTCCGGCCGCCGCGGCACCCCCGTCCGGGGCACCCCGGCCGCCTTCGCCCCCGTCCCCGATCCCCGTTCCGCCGCCACCCACGGCGGTCAGCAGCCGCTGGCGGCCCCGTACGCACCCGCCGACCGACCGGCCGGGCCCGACGACCTCTCCGCGTCCCGCAAGCCCACCCGCCGCGGCGGGTGGAGTGCGTGGGCGCGGCGGCTGGCCGGCGGGCGCGCCGCCGAGGAGGAGGCGGCGGACGAGGAGGCCGCGCGGCAGGCCGCCGGGTACGCCCCCGGTCCGCGGCCCCCGGCCGATGCGGCCCCCGGCGACCTGCCGGGCGACGGCCGGGCCCCGGCCGCGTACGGCCGCTGGCCGGACGCCGCCACGGTCCTGCTGACCGCGCTCGGCCCCGGCCCCCGCCTGTGGGAGCGCGAGGCCGGGCATCCGGACGCGCTGGCCGTCCGGCTCGGCACCGCCGACCGCGACGGCGGCCGCAGCGCCGTGCCGGTGACCGTCGCGCTGCGCTCGGCCGGCGCGCTCGGCCTGGCCGGGCCGCGCCCCCGGCTCGCCGGGCTGGCCCGGGCCGCGGCCGCCCAGCTCGCGGCGCTGCACGCGCCCGGCACCCTGGAGATCGTGCTGCTCGCCGCCGACCGCGCGCGCGACACGGCGCAGCGCCTGGAGGAGTGGTCCTGGCTCGGCTGGCTGCCGCACGTGCGCCCGGCGCACGGCCAGGACTGCCGGCTGCTGCTGGCGTACGACAAGGACCAGGCGGCGGCGCGCACGGCCGAGCTGGTGCGCCGCCTGGACGACGGGCCGCTCGGCCCCGGCTGGGCGAGCGCCGACCGGTCGGCGGTGGCCGCCGCCGCGGCCCGGCACCACGGCCCGTACACCCTCGTGATCGCCGACGGCGACCCCGGCACGTCCGGGCTGCGGGAGACCGTGGCCCGGCTGGCGGCGGGCGGCCCGTCGGCCGGCATCCATGTGCTCGCGCTGGCCGAGACCCCGGCCGCCTCGCCCGCGTATCCGCTCACGGCGACGTACGAAGCGGCCCGTGCCGCGTCCCCGGCCTTCGGGGAGTGCGGCGCGGTGGCGGTGCTCAGCGGCGACGTGGCCACGGCGCTGCGCGTCGTCCAGCCCGCCGCTCCGCTGACCCCGGCCGGCGGCATCGCCGTCAACGGCGTCCCGCAGAACGGCGCGGGACCGTACGGCGCGGGGGCGAACGGCACGGTCGCGACGGTGGACGCGGTCTCCGCGCCGTGGGCCGAGCGGTTCGCGCGCGCCCTGGCGCCGCTGCGCGAGGCCGACACGGCGCGGGCGGGCCGCAGCACGCGCAGCGCCGCCGTGCCGCTGCCCGACAGCTCCCGGCTGCTGGACGAGCTGGGGCTGGCCCGTGCCACGCCCGCGTCCCTGATGGCCCGCTGGGCGGCCGCCGCCGACAGCGAGGAGCCCGCGGCCGCCGCGGTCCTGGGCGCGGGCCCGCACGGCCCGGTGCACGCGGACCCGGCCGCCGACGGCTGCCACTTCCTGCTGGAGGGCGGCCCGGGCACGGGCAAGACCGAGCTGCTGCGCTCGATCGCCGCCTCGCTGGCCGCCGCCGACCGCCCGGACCTGCTCTCGCTGGTACTGGTCGACGGCGCGGGCACGGAGCGCGGCGACGGCCTGCGGCTGTGCACGGACCTGCCGCACGTCACCGCGCATCTGGCCGCCTCCGACCCGGTGCGGATGCGGGAGTTCGCGCAGGCGCTGGTCTCGGAGCTGAAGCGGCGCGCCGAGATACTGGGCGGTACGGGCTTCGCGGAGTGGCGCGCCAAGCACGTCGCGGCGCCCCGGGTGGTCGGCCCGCGCCGGTCCGCCGAGGGCCGCACGGCAGCGGCCGCGGCCGGTCCCGCAGCGGAGGTCCCCGGCTCCCCCGCTCCCGCCACGCAGGACTCCGGCCTGCTCGACACGCCCGCGACGCACACGCTGCGGCTGCGCCCCCGGGAGCGTACGCAGGGGGCGCCCGGTGCCGAGGGGGCCGAGCGCCCGGCAGCGGCGGGCGACGGGCTCGCGGCCGTACCGCCGATGACCCGGCTGTTCGTGATCGTCGACGACTTCGACGCGCTGGTCGCACCGGCGCTGGGCAGTACGGGGCGGCCTGCGGCCGGGTCGGTCGTGCGGGCGCTGGAGGCGGTCGCCCGGGAGGGCGCCGCGCTCGGCGTGCATCTGATCGCCTCGACCGGCCATCCGGACCGCACGGCGGCCACCGCCACCGCCGAGCGGGCCGGCCTGCGCGCGCGGCTGGGCGCGGAGGGCGACCCGGCCGAGCCGCTGCCCGTCGGGCGCGGGCGGCTGTACCGAGCGGCCGACGGCTCCGCGACCCCGTTCCAGGCCGGCCGGGTCACGGGCCGGATACCCCGGACGTCGACCCTGCGGCCGACAGTCGTGCCCCTGGAATGGCACCGCATGGGCGATCCGCCGGCCCGCCGCCCGCTGCGCGAGCTGGGGAACGGCCCGACCGACCTGGCCCTGCTGGCCAGCGCGCTGCAGAAGGCCGCCCAGTCCCTGCCGTGACCTCGCGTGCGCCGTCGCGTACAACGAATCGGTCGCCGTACGGACAAGGAGAGTCACCCACTGCGATAACGGCCCGGTCACGACGGGGAGTTGTGTTCGAACGCGGTATTGCTCGGGCCTCCCGGCGCCGGTAGGACTGTCGCACGGCGAACGGGAGGGCGACGGATGCGTCACGCAACGCTTCGTACGGCAACGGCACTTGTCGCGGTGGGTGCCCTGGCACTGACCGGCTGCGGTGGCGACAGCGGCAAGAGCGAGGGCAAGGGCGGCGGCGGGAGTGCGCCCACCGTCGAGCTGCCGAAGCTGAACGGGCAGACCCTCCAGGTGACGGCCGTGTGGACCGGACCCGAGCGGGAGAACTTCACCAAGGTCCTCGACGAGTTCGAGAAGCGCACGGGCGCCAAGGTGCAGTTCGTGCCCAGCGGCGACGACATGGCCGGCTTCATCGGCTCCAAGGTCGCCGGCGGCGGCCCGCCGGACGTCGCGATGCTCCAGCAGGTCGGCGTGCTCCAGGAGTTCGCCAAGAAGGGCTGGCTCAAGCCGCTCGGCCCGGCCGCGGAGAAGGAGCTGGGCAAGAACTTCTCCAAGGGCTGGCAGGATCTCGGCAGTTACGGCGGCAAGACCTACGGCGTGTACTACAAGGCCAGCAACAAGTCGCTGGTCTGGTACAACACCCAGGCGTTCGAGAACGCGGGGGTGTCCGAGCCCAAGGACTGGAAGGGCTTCCTGAAGACCGCCAGGACGCTCGCGGACTCCGGCGTCGAGCCGGTCTCGGTCGGCGGCGCCGACGGCTGGACGCTCACCGACTGGTTCGAGAACATCTACCTCTCGCAGGCCGGGCCGGAGAAGTACGACCAGCTCGCCAAGCACGAGATCAAGTGGACCGATCCGTCGGTGAAGCAGGCGCTGACCACGCTCGGCTCGCTCTTCGGCGCCAAGGGGCTGCTCGCGGGCGGCAACGGGGGCGCGCTGCAGACGGCGTTCCCGCAGTCGGTGACGCAGACGTTCAAGGAGCAGCCGAAGGCCGCGATGGTCTCCTCGGCCGACTTCGCCGCCGCCAACATCGGCCAGACCAAGGCGAAGGTCGGTACGGACGCCAAGGTCTTCCCGTTCCCTGCGGTCGGCGCGGGGCACAAGTCGCCGGTGGTGACCGGCGGCGACGTGGCGGTGGCGCTGAAGGACAACAAGGCGTCGCAGGCGCTGCTGACCTTCCTGGCGTCCACGGACGCCGCCCGGATCTGGGCGGCGCAGGGCGGCTTCGTCTCCGCCAACGAGAAGCTGGACCCTGCCGTCTACCCGAACACCGTGTTCCGGGAGATCGCCAAGGCGCTGGTCGCGGCCGGTGACGACTTCCGCTTCGACATGTCCGACCAGGCCCCGGCGTCCTTCGGCGGCAAGCCGGGGCAGGGCGAGTGGAAGGCCCTGCAGGACTTCCTGAAGAACCCGAAGGACGTCGCGGGGACCCAGGCGCAGCTGGAGAAGGACGCCGCCAAGTCGTTCGGGAACTGATGCCATGACCTCCGGAGGCACCGCGGCCGCCGCGCAGGCGTCCGGCAAGGGCGCGAAGAAGCCCGGCAAGAGCGTGACGGGGACGCGCCCGTGGATCGCGGGCGCGTTCCTCCTCCCGGCGCTGCTGCTGCTCGGCGCGCTGGTGGTCTATCCGATCGGGTACTCGGTCTGGCGCAGCTTCTTCGACGCGCCGGGCAGCGGCTTCGTGGGGCTGGACAACTACGCCGAGCTGTTCTCCGACGACCGCATCCGCACGGCGCTGAAGAACAACATCATCTGGGTGGTGGTCGCGCCGACCGTGGCCACGGCGCTGGGCCTGATCTTCGCCGTGCTGACCGAGCGGGTGCGCTGGGGCACCGCGTTCAAGCTGGTCGTCTTCATGCCGATGGCGATCTCCATGCTGGCCGCGGGCATCATCTTCCGGCTGGTGTACGAGCAGGACCCGGAGCGCGGGGTCGCCAACGCGGTGTGGGTGGGCGTGCACGACACCTTCGCCGAGCCCTCGCCGTACCCGGGGGCCAATCCGCGGCCCAACGCGGATCTGCGGCCCGCTGGCGGCGGCGCGTTCATGACGAAGGCGGCGGCCAGGAGCGGCAGTGCCGTGGGCCTGCCGCTGGTGGCCGTGCAGCCGGACGACCTCAAGGGCGCGCAGCGCGCGAAGCCGGCGACGCCGCGTCCCGGGCAGATCACCGGCACCGCGTGGCTGGACTTCACGCGCGGGGGCGGCGGCACCCCGAACAGGATCGACAAGCAGGAGAAGGCGCTGGCCGGCCTGAAGATCGAGGCGGTCAGGGGCGGCAGGGTGGTGGCCACGGCGACCACCGCGGCGGACGGGACGTACGCGCTGCCCGCGCGCGCCGACGGGGCGAAGCTGCGGCTCCCGGCGGCGAACTTCGCCGAGGCGTACAACGGCGTCGACTGGCTCGGCCCGACGCTGGTGACGCCCGCGATCATCGGCAGTTACGTGTGGATGTGGGCGGGCTTCGCGATGGTGCTGATCGCGGCGGGCCTGGCGAGCGTGCCGCGGGAGCTGCTGGAGGCGGCCCGGGTGGACGGCGCGAACGAGTGGCAGGTCTTCCGCCGGGTGACGGTGCCGCTGCTGGCGCCGGTCCTGGTGGTCGTCCTCGTCACGCTGATGATCAACGTACTGAAGATCTTCGACCTCGTGTACATCATCGCGCCGGGCGCCAGCCAGGACGAGGCGAACGTGCTCGCCCTCCAGCTGTACCAGTCGTCCTTCGGCACGGACGTGAACCAGGGCATCGGCAGCGCCATCGCGGTGTTCCTGCTGCTGCTCGTCTCGCCCGTGCTGATCGTCAACATCCGGCGCCTGCGGAAGGAGCGGCAGCGATGACGGCGGTGGCCGACGGCGCGGTACGCGCCCGGCAGTCCCTGGCCGCGCGGATCGCGGCCCGTACCGGCGGCGGCGCGCTGCGGGTCTTCCTGATCCTGGTCGGGCTGTTCTGGCTGATGCCGACGGTCGGGCTGCTGATCTCCTCGCTGCGCGACCCGGCGGACGTCGCGGAGAGCGGCTGGTGGCAGGTGTTCGCCAAGCCGGCGCAGCTGACCTGGTCGGCGTACGGCAATCTGCTGGGCAACGCCAAGATCATGGACTCGCTGTGGACCACCGCGCTGATCACGGTGCCCGCGACGGTCCTGGTGGTGGTCATCGGGTCGCTGGCGGGCTACGCGTTCGCCTGGATGGACTTCCCCGGGCGGGACGTCTGGTTCATGGTCGTGGTGGGGCTGCTGGTCGTCCCGGTGCAGGTCGCGCTGATCCCGGTGGCGAAGCTCTTCGGCGCGGTCGGGCTGTTCGAGACGACGGCCGGGGTGGTGCTCTTCCATACGGCCTTCGGCCTGCCGTTCGCCGTCTTCCTGCTGCGGAACTTCTTCGCCGAGATCCCGCGCGAGCTGCTGGAGGCGGCCCGGCTGGACGGAGCGAGCGAACTGCGGCTGTTCACGCGGGTGGTCATGCCGCTGGGCGGCCCGGCCATCGCGTCGCTGGGCATCTTCCAGTTCCTGTGGGTGTGGAACGACATGCTGATCGCGCTGATCTTCGCGGACAGCGGCAATCCGCCGATCACCGTGGCGCTCCAGCAGGAGGTGCGCCAGTTCGGCAACAACATCGACGTGCTGGCGCCCGGCGCCTTCGTCTCGATGGTCATCCCCCTGGTGGTCTTCTTCGCCTTCCAGCGGCAGTTCGTGTCCGGCGTGATGGCGGGCGCGGTGAAGTAGGAGCGGGAGCCGGCGGCGGCTCACTCGTACGGGTGCGTCTCGTCTGCCACCCGGGGGTAACCGGCCGCCGCGCCGCATGAGGGCGCGGCGGGGCCGGGAACGATCGCTGACCGACAGCGCAGCCGGCCGCCGACTCATGGAAGTGCCCTTGCCACGGTTCAGCGTCATCGTTCCCGCTTATCAGGTCCAGGCGTACCTGCCGGAATGCCTGGAGTCCGTCCTCGGCCAGGAGTGGACGGACTTCGAGCTGATCGCGGTCGACGACGGGTCGCCGGACGGCTGCGGTGCCCTCATCCGCGACGCCGCCCGCCGCGATCACCGGGTACGGCCCGTGCACCTGCCGGCCAACACCGGCCTCGGCCCGGCCCGCAACGCTGGCATCGCCCACGCGCGCGGCGACTACCTCCTCTTCCTCGACGGCGACGACACCCTCACGCCCGGCGCCCTGCGGGCCGTCGCCGACCGGCTGGCCGCGACCGGCGACCCGGACGTGCTGGTCTACGACTACGCCCGCACCACCTGGTCCGGCACCGCGGCCCGCAACCAGTACGCCCACCTGCTCGCCGAGCACGGCCCGCCGGCCTTCCGGCTGGCCGACCGGCCCGCCCTGCTGCGGCTGCTGATGGTGGTGTGGAACAAGGCGTACCGCAGGGACTTCGTGCAGCGGCAGGGGCTCACCTTCCCGCCGGGCTACTACGAGGACACACCCTGGACGTTCCCGGCGCTGGCGACGGCGGAGTCGATCGCGGTACTGGACCGGGTCTGCGTGCACTACCGGCAGCGCCGCCGGGGCTCCATCCTCGGCACCACGGGGCGCGGCCACTTCGACATCTTCGACCAGTACGACCGGGTCTTCGCGTTCCTCGACTCCCGTCCGGAGCTGGCCCGTTGGCGCCCGCTGATGGTGCGCCGGATGACCGACCACCTCACGGCCGTCTACACGGCGCGCGGGCGGCTGCCGCGCGACAGCCGCGCCGAGTTCTTCCGGCGGGCAGCGGCGCACTGCCGCCGGTACCGCTGCGCCGTCCCCGTCGGCGTGGACGGCGCCCCGCCGCGGCTCGCCGTGCGGGTCCGGCACGGCCTGGTACGGCTCGGCTGGCACCGCCCGTTCCGGCTGCTGGCGAGCGCGCAGCGGCTGCGCCGGGCGGTCGCACACCACGCCCGGTGGCTGCTGCGGCGGACGCGGCGCGCCGCGCTCGGGCTCCACTACCGGCTCCAGCGGCGGCTGCCGGTGCGGCCCGACCACGCGGTCTTCACCGCGCACTGGCACCGCGGCTACGCGGGCGATCCCGCCGCCATCGAGGCCAAGCTGCGCGAGCTGTGCCCGGGTATGCGCACGGCGTGGGTGGCGGCGCCCGGGTACGAGGACAGCGTGCCGCCGGGCGTGCGGTGGCTGCGGCCCGGCACCGCCGCGTACTGGACCGCGCTGGCCCGCTCGAAGTACCTGGTCAACAACGTGCACTTCGACGGGCGGCTGACCAAGCGGCCCGGCCAGGTACTGCTCCAGACGCATCGCGGCACCCCCCTCAAGCACATGGGCCTGGACCTCCAGGAGCGCCCTGCCGCGGCCCGCGACACCGACTTCGCGCGGCTGCTGCGCGGCGTGGACAGCTGGGACTACAGCCTCTCCGCCAACCGGCACGCCACCCTGACCTGGGAGCGGGTCTACCCCGCCGGCTACACCACGCTGGAGTACGGGCAGCCGCGCACCGACCGGTTCCTGCGCGCCACCGCGCAGGACGTGCTGCGCATCCGTACCGAGCTGGGCATCCCGCCGTCCGCCACCGCGATCCTGTACGCGCCGACCCACCGCGACTACCGGCGCTCCCGGCGCCCCGCGCTGGACCCGCACCGGCTGCTGCGGGAGCTCGGCCCCGGCTTCGTGGTGCTGGTGCGCCCGCACTTCTCCTCGCTGGAGGGCCCGCCGTACGCCGCCGACGTGCCGCCGGCGCCGCCCGGCGACGGGGTGATCGACGTGAGCGGGCACCCGTGCGTGGAGGACCTCTGCCTGGCCTCGGACGCGCTGGTCACCGACTACTCCTCGCTCATGTTCGACTACGTGAACCTCGACCGGCCCGTGGTGGTCCTCACCGACGACTGGGAGGCGTACCGGGCGTCCCGCGGCACCTATTTCGACCTGCTCAGGCACCCGCCGGGGCCCGTGGCCCGCAGTGAGGACGAGCTCATCGACATCTTCGCGAGTCCCGCATGGCGCGGTCCCCGTTCGGCCGCTCTGCGGGCCACTTTCCGTTCACTTTTCTGCCCCTACGATGACGGCCACGCCGCGGAACGCGTGGTACGCCGTGTGTTTCTCGGGGACGAGGGGTCACCTCCCGACGCCGTACCCCTCCACGAGCGCCGGCCCGCGCCTTCTCCCGAGCGGGCCCGCCGGCTCGCGGTGCCGCAGCCGGTGCCCGGGCCGCCCACAACAGCACACGCGTCGCATGTCGCCATCGAATCCCCCGACCGTCTGGAGACGGACCGCACATGACTGCCCTCACCGCAGACCAGAGTGCCGAACAGCTCCCACGACCTACCCGCCTGTCCGACGTCAAGGGCTGGTTCTTCACCGCCGACCAGCTCATGTTCGACTGGTTCCTGGCCCGCCAGGACCGCCGCAAGGAACCGGGCGACCTGCTGGAGCTCGGCGCGTACATGGGGAAGAGCGCCATCTTCATGGGCGCCCGGCTGCGCGCCGGTGACCGCTTCACGGTCTGCGACCTGTTCGATTCCCCCGCCGAGGACGCCTCCAACTCCAAGGAGATGGCGAAGTCCTACGCCACGCTCACCCGCCGCGCCTTCGAGGCCAACTACCTCTCCTTCCACGACGAGCTGCCGCACCTCGTGCAGGGCCTGTCCTCGGTGATCCGCGCGCACGTCGCGGACGACAGCTGCCGCTTCGCGCACATCGACGCCTCGCACCTGTACGAGCACGTGCACGGCGACATCCTGGCCGTGCGGGAGCTGCTGCGCCCGCACGGCGTGGTGGTGCTGGACGACTACCGCGCCGAGCACTGTCCCGGCGTGGCCGCGGCCACCTGGCAGGCGGTGACCACGGGCGGGCTGAAGCCGCTGTGCATCACCGGCACCAAGTTCTACGGCACCTGGGGCGACGCGGAGCCGGTCCGCGCCGAGCTGCGGGAGTGGCTCGCCGGACGCGATGATCTGTGGCACGAGGTGCAGCAGGTGGCCGGACAGCCGTTGATTCGCCTGTCGGCGAAGGGGGCGAAGGAACCGGCGCATCCGGTGTCCCGGCACCGGTCGGCGGTCCCGTCGCAGCCGGGCGGCATCGCCGGGCTCGGCGGCGGGCGGTCGGCGGGCGGCGGCCGGCGCGCGCTGCGGCGCTTCGCGGTGAACGTGTTGCCGCCGGTCGTCACCAAGGCGATCGTCGGTGCCCGTCAGCGGGCGCGCTGAGCCACTACGGGCAGTTTCCCGGCCGCGGCGCCGTTGTGGCCGGTCGCGCAGTTCCCCGCGCCCCTTACGGGGCGCTTTGCCTCACTCCTGTGCCCAGAGCTCGGCCCCTTACGGGGCCGGGGCTACGGTCCGTTCGGCGAGCGGGACCACCGGCAGTAGCTCCTCCTCGCCGAGGAAGACGCGGCGGACTACGCGTTCGGCGGCCAGGCCGTCGTCGTATGGGCAGAAGCGGTCCCGGAATGCGGCCCGCAGTTCCGTGGAGTGGGCGTCCGCCCAGCGGCCGGAGCGGAACAGGGCGGCGATCTCCTGTTCGTCGCCCGCCACGTGGCCCGGGGTGTCGCCGGGCTCGCCGGAGAGCAGGTCGAAGTAGACGCCGCGGGCGTGCCGGTACGCCTCCCAGTCCGAGGAGTGCACGACGACCGGCCGGTCGAGCCCCGCGTAGTCGAACATCAGCGACGAGAAGTCGCAGAGCAGCGCGTCGGAGGCCAGCGCCAGGTCCTCCACGGACGGGTGCCGGGAGACGTCCAGGATGCGGCCCGCCTCCTCCAGCGCGGCGAGCCGCGAGTCCGCGCCGTAGAAGTAGTGCGTGCGGACCAGGAGTTGGTAGCCCTCGCCGAGGTCGTCGGCGAGGCGCTCCAGGTCCAGCGGCGGGTTGAAGCCGCGCTCGTAGTCGCGGTGGGTGGGCGCGTAGAGGATCGCGGTGGTGCCCGGCGCGATGCCCAGCCCGGCGCGGATCCTGCGGACGTCGTCGGCGGTGGCGGTGAAGTACCGGTCGTTGCGCGGGTAGCCGGTCGGCAGCGTCTCGTAGTCGCTGGGGTAGACGCGCTGCCACACCTCGGTGGAGTGCGGGTTGGAGGACAGGCAGTAGTCCCACTGGTCGGCGTGGTCGAGCATCCGCAGGAAGCTGACGCCGTGCGCGGCGGCCGGGTGGCGGCGCAGGTCCATGCCCATCTTCTTCAGCGGGGTGCCGTGGTGGGTCTGGAGGTAGACCTGCTCGGGGCGCTTGTGGACGGTGCCGGAGAAGTTGGCGTTGTTGACGAGGTACTTGGCTCGGGCCAGCACCTCCCAGTACCGGCGCGAGTTCACCAGTACGGTCTCCACGCCCGGCGGCACGTCCTCGCGGTGCTTGCGGTCCACCACCCACACGCCGCGCAGGTGCGGCGCCAGCTCGCGGGCCTTCGCGTGGATCGCGGCGGGATTGCACAGCACGCCGCGGTTCCAGTAGGCGGCGTAGACCACGAGGTTCTCGTCGACGGGGCGGCGCAGCTGGAGGCCGTAGTAGCGGCGGTAGACGCTGCGCGCGGTGCGGTGCTTGCGGGCGCGCAGCGTCTTGGCGGTGCGGTGCCGAAGCGTTCCGGCACGCTGCAGGGAGCGGTAGACGGCGTAGGAGTTCAGGTGACCGGGCAGCTCGGCGGCGGCCGGGCGGTGCCGGCGCAGCAGGCGGACCAGCTCCCGGTAGAAGTCGGGCCGGTCCGCGGCGCGCACCCGGCCGTCGTCCTCCATGATCCGCAGCAGCCGGCCTGCGGCGTGCGTGAACAGCACGCCGCGGGCCGCCTCGGTGCCGCCGCCCAGCCCGGTGCCGGTCAGCGCGCGGAACAGCGCGTCGTACCGGCCGATGACCGCGAAGTGGTGCCGTCCGGGGACGGTGGAGGCGCTGCCCCGGCGGCGCTTGCGCCAGGTCACGCACACCTGGTCCAGGCAGGCGATGCGGGACGCGGCCAGCAGTACCCCGAAGACCACGGGCACGTCGTCGTACGGGCCGTCGGCGAACGCGAAGCGGTGCGCCTCCCACAGGTCACGGCGGACCGCGCGGTTCCAGGACGCGGGCAGCACGGCCAGGCACTCCGGCAGGTCCTCGGCGGTGAAGACCGTGTCGGCGTGCTCCTCCAGGAACTCCCGGTCGGCGCTGCCGTGCCGCTTCTCCCAGACGTCGATCCGGTCGTGATCGAAGAGCAGCACATCGGGCTCGCCCGCGGCCCGCAGCCGCGCGTCGATGGCCGCCAGCGCGCCGGGCGCGAGGAAGTCGTCGCCGTCGAGGAAGAGGAGGTACTCGCCGGTGGCGCGGCGGACGCCGGCGTTGCGGGCCGGGCCCACGCCGCCGGGGCGTTCCAGATGCAGCGCGACGACCCGGTGGTCGGCGGCCGCGTACGCGTCGATGATCGCCCCGTCGCCGCCGTCCGAGCAGTCGTCGACGGCGATCAGCTCCACCCCTTCGAAGGACTGCGTGAGGACGGAGTCCAGGCAGTGGCGCAGGAAACCCTGCACGCCGCGGGCGGGGACGATGACGCTGAAGCGGGGCATGGCCATCCAGGGGTCGGTACGCACGGTGCAGCGCCAGCGTAGGCGGACGATCACGCTCCGTCCCGTTCTTCCGCCGGGGCCGGTCACTCGAACAGCGCAGGAAATGTGACGGGTGAGACCGCACGGGGTTGGACTGGTGTCCCGTGCGTCCCCTGGAAAAGGTCTGGTCTGCTCCATGGATCCCCGGCTCACCGTCGTCATCCCGATCTACAACGTGGAGGAGTACCTCCACGAATGCCTCGCGTCCGTGGCCGCCCAGACCCTGCGGGAGCTGGACGTGGTGATGGTCGACGACGGCTCCACCGACTCCGGACCCGAACTGGCCCGCGAGTTCGCCGCGCGCGATCCGCGCTTCCGGCTGGTGACGCAGGAGAACGGGGGCCTGGGGCACGCCCGTAACACCGGCGCCCGGCACGCCGACCCGCGCACCGCCTATCTGACCTTCATGGACAGCGACGACGTGCTGCCGCCGCGCGCGTACGAGGGCCTGGTTTCGCTGCTGGACGAGTCCGGCTCGGACTTCGCGACCGGCAACGTCTACCGGCTGACCGCCGAGGGCCGCAGCCAGGCGTGGCAGCACAAGACGATGACCCGCACGGTCCTGGGCACCCACATCAGCCGGGACCTGACCCTGCTGGCCGACCGGGTGGCCTGGAACAAGGTCTTCCGGCGGAGCTTCTGGGACCGGCACGGGCTGGCCTTCCCCGAGGGCGTGCTCTACGAGGACACGCCGGTCACCATCCCCGCGCACTTCCTCGCCGAGGCCGTCGACGTCCTCCACGAGCACGTCTACTACTGGCGCATCCGCGAGGGCTCGATCACCCGCCGCCGCACCGACGTGAAGGGCGTACGGGACCGGCTCGCCGCCGTCGACGGCGTCAGCCGCTTCCTCGCCGACCCGGACCGCACCCGCTGGACCCGGCACAAGCGCGACTACGACCGGTCCGTCCTGGTCGACGACCTGCAGTACTTCATCGACGCGCTGCCCATGGCGGGCGAGGAGTACCACCGGGTCTTCATGGACGGGGCGCGGGACTTCCTCAGCCGGATCGACCCCACGCTGTACGCCGAGCTCCCCGTCGAGCAGCGCATGAAGTGGGCGCTGATCCGGGAGGGCCGCCTCGACGACCTGCTGCGGCTGCTGGAGTACCAGCAGCGCAACAACTCCGGCTTCCACGTGGCCGGTCCGCCGCTGCGCAAGCGCGCGGTGCTCGCGGTCGGCGGCGGCCGGCCGATCCCGCTGCCGCCCGCCGTCACCCGGCTCACCGCCAAGGACCTGCCGGTACGGGCGCGGCTGCGGGAGGCGGTGTGGCGGGACGGCAAGCTGGTGCTGCGCGGCTACGCCTACATCCGCAACATCGCGGCGCCCGGCCGGCTGCGCTGCCTGAAGGCCGCGGTGCTGATGTCGGGCCGGCGCCGGATCGTGCTGCCGGTGCGGTCCGTGCCCGCGCCGGACGCCACCCACAACTCCCGCCAGGAGCAGCACTGTTACGACTGGTCCGGCTTCGAGATCACGGTGGATCCCAAGCGGCTGGCCAAGGGCGGCCGGTTCCGGCCCGGCCAGTGGAAGGCGGGCATCGTGGTGGCCGGGGCGGGGGTGGTGCGGCCGGCCGCGCTGCGCGCCCTGGACACCGGCTCCGGCGCGTCCCCGCTGCCGCACGAGGTGGCCGACGGGATGCGGGTGGTGCCCTGGTACAAGGACGGGCGGCTGCATCTGTCGGTGGAGCGGACCGTGCGGCGGCTGGCCGGGCAGCGCACGGTGGGCGACGGCGCGGCCGAGCTGACCGTGACGGACGCCTCGGCCAACGCGCCGGTGGCGCTGCGGCTGACCCACCGCGGCACGGACGAACGCCTCGAACTGCCGCTCACGGAAGCGGACATCACCGCCGAGGGCACCGGCCACCGCCTCACCCTGCGCATCGACCCGGCCGCGCTGGCCGAGGCGGCCACCGGCGAGGCCGCCACGGGTGCCGGGCGCGGGACCGCCGCCACGGGTGCCGGGAACGGGACCGCCGCCACCTGGGACCCCGTACTGGTCTACGCGGACGGCAAGACCGCCCGGATCGCGGCCGACCCGACCACCCCGGCCGGGCGGCAGGTCGACAGCGGCGGCCGGGAGCTGGTGGTCACCGCCACCGCGGCCGGCAACCTCGTCCTGCACACCCGCGCCCCCGAGCCGTTCGCCGACCGGCTGGCGTGGCGCCCCGACGGGTCGCTGGAGGTGGCGGGGCGGCTGCCGGGCGCGGCCGGGGGCGCGGCGCCGCTCGCGGCCGTGCTGCGGCACAGCCGGTTCGCCGCCGAGGCGGTCTTCCCCGCCACCCGGGACGGCGAGCGGTTCACGGCCGTACTGCGGCCCGCCGCGGTCCCCTCCTGCGGCGGCGCACGGCCGCTGCGCGAGGGCCGCTGGTACCTCTTCCTGCGCACGGCGGACGCCGACGGCGCGGTCGGGCCCGGCGCCGAGTACGACGCGGGTGCGGCGGACGACGAGGCCGCCGAAGCGGTCGCCCCGGACCCCGGCGGCGACCGGCACGGCGCCGGTGACCTGCCCGTACGGCTGTGCCCCACGCTCTTCGCCGCGCTGCCCGCGACCTGCCCGGCGGCGACCGGGCGGCTCACCGTGGACCGCCGCTTCCACGACCGGGTCTTCGTCGAGGCGGGCCCCGCGGTACCGGACGCGGACCGCGGCCCGTACCGGCAGCGGCTGCTGCGCGAGGAGCACTACCCGCGGCGCCGCTCCCGCCCGCTGCGCGAGACGGTCCTCTACAACAGCTTCGACGGGCGCTGCGGCGGCGACTCACCACGCGCGGTGCACCGGGAGCTGGCCCGCCGCGAGCCGCGCGCCGACCACCTCTGGGTGGTCCGCGACACCCACGCCCACATCCCTCCCGGCACCCGTCCAGTACTCCTGGGCAGCACCGAGTGGCACGAGGCACTGGCCCGCAGCCGTCGCATCGTCACCAACACCCACCTACCGGAGTGGTTCGTCCGCCGCCCCGGCCAGCGGGTCCTGCAGACCTGGCACGGCACCCCGGTCAAGCGCATCGGCACCGACCTGGCCGGCACGCTCTGCGCCGACCTGGTCCACCTGTGGCCGCAGCCGCGCCGCGGCCACCAGTGGAGCGTGCTGCTCTCCCCCAACGCGCACAGCACGTCCCTGCTGGGCCGGTCCCTGGGCTACGACGGCGCCATCCACGAGACCGGCCTGCCCCGCACCGACGCCCTGCTCTCCGAAGACCGCGACAAACAGGCCCTGCGCGTACGGGAGCGCCTCGGCATCCCCCCGGACAAGAAGGTGGTCCTCTACGCGCCGACCCAGCGGGACGACAAGGCGTACGACGCGGACCACTACCAGCTGCACCTGCCGCTGGACGTCGCACACGCCAGGGCGGCGCTCGGCGAGGACCACGTCCTGCTGCTGCGCAGCCACCCCCTGGTCGCCGACCGGGTGCCGACCCGGCCCGACGGCTTCCTCCGCGACGTGACCGACCACCCCGACGCGATGGAACTCCTGCTGGCCGCCGACGTACTGGTCACGGACTACTCCTCCCTGGCGGTGGACTTCGCCAACACCGGCCGCCCGATCCTGTTCCTGACGCCGGACCTGGAGCACTTCCGCGACACCGTGCGCGGCTTCACCTTCGACTTCGAGGCCGAGGCCCCGGGACCACTCCTGACGAACACCGGGGAGTTGGTGGACGCGCTGCGCGACCTGGACGGGGTCGCGCGCCGCAGCGCGCACGCGTACGCACGCTTCCGCGCGGCGTACTGCCCACGGGACGACGGCCGGGCGGCGGCACGGGCGGCGGATCTGCTGCTGGACTGAGGCCGCGGCCCGGGAATCAGCGGCGCCGCAGCCTGCGGAGGGCCTTGGTGAGGAAGGGGGGCAGGAGTTGGAGGGCTGCGCGGCGGGCGCGGGCCTTTGGGCGGCGGGCGGTGGCTCGGTGTTGTGCTGCCTCGGCCTCGGCGGCGGCTGCCGCGGCGCGTGCGTCGGTCTCCTCGCGGCGGCGCCGGATCTCCTCGGCCGCGCGTTCCTCGGCGCGCAGCGCTTCGTAGTGCCGGGACCGCGGTGGCTCGGGCACGGCCAGGCCCTGCCCGCTGACCAGGCGCACCACCCGGTGCCCCGCGATGGTCTGGAGGTCGGCGTGGCAGTCGGCGCGGCCGACGATCTCCAGGATGAGCGCCTCCTGCCAGGGCGCCGGGTCGCCCCAGGTGCCGTAGAACTTGCAGCGGCTCAGGCAGATGGGCCGCAGCCCCTCCGTGAACAGCGCCTCCCAGGCGGCGGCCGAGACGCCCGGCGTGTGCTCGGAGCGGTAGTCGTCCAGCACGACCACTCCTTCGGGTGACAGCACGCGACGCGCGGCCAGGATGTCGTCGCGTACGTGGTCGTAGAGGTGCGAGGCGTCGATGTGGACGAAGCGGCAGCTGCCGGGAGCCACCTTCTCGGGAACGAGGGAGGTGGGGCCCTGGATGATGGCGGGCAGCTCGTCGTGGAAGGAGAGGTAATTCGCCTCGAACGCGCGGCGGCTGAGCGTCGCGTAAGAGCGCTGCATTTCCTCGTCGTTGGCCGCGTCCCCGGCCGGGGAATCGAAGAGGTCACAGACCGTGAATTCCTCCCCCGAGTGGCGGTAACGGCCCAGGAAAACGGCGCTCTTTCCCAGGTACGCGCCCATTTCCAGCAGGTCGCCGCGCACGCCGGAGCGGGCCTGGTGGGTCAGTAGCCAGTCGAAGAGCAGCTGGTCCTGGTCGAAGAACCAGCCCTTGACGTCCGCGAGCGTGCCGGGGCGCGGCAGCGCCGCTCCGGCGGGCGCGGCGAGGGTCTCGGTGTGCAGTGGGGTCATGTCCTGTGCCCGGCCTCTCGACGGAAATCGCGGTGCCGGACACTAGCCGCCGGCCGCCCGGAATTCCGGAATACGGGCGGTGGTCGGCGCGTACGAGGTATTCCGCCGCGCTCAGTTCCGTCGTACGAAGAGAGCGACATTGCCGCCGGGGCCGTTCAGCCAGTACCGCTGTGCGAAGAGCGTGTGCAGCAGCCGCCATTTGGCCATTTCGTGGTCGTTGTGGCGGAACCAGTGGGTGCGGTCCACGCCGTCGGCGGCGACCAGCCAGACCCGGCCGGTGCGGGCCAGCCGCGCCCGGATCTCCGCGAGCGGCGCGTCCCGGCCGTAGAGCGTGCCCGACGCCGCGCCCGTGGCGCCGAGCGTGAGGTCCGTCAGGCCGGCGAACCGCTCCGGGTAGGCGAGTCCTACCCGGCGTTCGTAGGTGGGCGCGAAGAAGACGCCGTCCCCGGGCGCGGCGCGGCGCGCGACGGCCGCCGCCACCGCCGCGAGATCGTCCGGGCGGCCGGTGCGCAGCCGTTCGCGCTGCTGGGCGGGCAGCTGGCACAGGAACGCCGCGGCGACCGCGGCCGCGCCCACCGCCGCCACCAGGCGCGGCGGCAGCCGCCGGGACCGCCGTACGGCCGCCGCGATCACCAGCCGCTCGGCCCCGGCCGCCGCGGCCAGTGCCACACCCGGCAGCGAGAAGAGCAGGTAGCGGTCGAGGAAGACCGGGTACCGCTGGGAGGCCGCGAAGAGCAGGACGGGCGGCAGCAGGGCGAGCGGCAGCGCGACGGCGGACAGGCCGAGCGGGCCCCGGCGCGGCAGCGGGCGCCAGGCGGCCACCGCCAGCAGGAGGCACACGGCCACGACGACCGGCACGGACGGCCCGGCGAACGACCGCAGCAGCAGCCAGGCGGCGCGCAGCCCGGGCGGATACAGCCAGTTCAGCTGGTTGCTCTGGCCCCGGGACAGCGCCACGAGGGGCAGCAGCGCGAGGGCCACCGCGCAGGCCGCCGCCGCCCAGCGCCACCACACCGCGCGCGGCACCCGGGAGATCAGCAGCGTCAGCGCGTGCGCGGCGAGCACCAGCACGGCGCATTCGTGGAGCAGCGCGGTGAGCGCCGTGACGGCCGCGTATCCGGTCCAGTCCCGTGCACGGCCGCGCCGTACGGCGGTCGTCAGCAGCAGCGTGGACAGCGCGGCGCCGGCCGTGACCAGCGCGTAGGAGCGGGCCTCCTGCGCGTAATGGCTCGTGGTGGGGAAGGCGGCGAAGAGCAGCCCGGCCCACAGCCCGACGCGCGGCGCGGCCAGCCGGCTGCCGGTCAGCGCCACGAGCCCGACGGCGGCCGTCGCGCCGAGCACGGACGGCAGCCGCAGCGCCTCCTCGCCGTCGCCCAGCAGCGCGCGGACGCCGTGCATCAGCGCGTAGTACAGGCCGTGCACCGCGTCGGCGGTGCCGAGCAGGTGCCACAGCTGCGGCAGCGAGCGGCGGGCGAGCTGCGCGGTGGCCGCCTCGTCCCGCCACAGCGTGCCGCGGTCCAGTCCCCACAGGCCCAGCGCGAGCATGACCGCGCAGGGGACGAGGACGGCGACGGCGGTGGCGCGGCGCCGCGCGCGCGTCCCGCCGCGCACGGTCAGCGGGGCACGGCCGCCCGGCGCCGCGGACGGCGGCCGCTCCTCCTCGGGGTCCGCGACGCCCGGTCCGCTCATGGCTCCGGCAGCTCGTACGGGCTCGGCAGCGGGAAGTACGCCTCCAGGAACGGCCGGAGCAGCGCCAGCTGGGCCGCCAGGTCGGTCTCCTCCGACTGGGTGTCGTTGAGGCAGAAGGCGTCCCGGTCGCGGCGGGCGAGCAGCCGGTCCAGGCGGTTGGCCGCGTTCGGCCGGGAGAGGTCGAGGTAGGAGTAGGCGATGTCGGCGGGCAGCGCGCGGCCGGTGTGGAAGGCGTAGTAGTGGTGCAGCGAGGACGGGATGGAGATGTCGTCCATGCTGCGGAAGCGGTGCGAGGCGGTCGCCCGGTGCTGTGCGCCGAACTCCCGCTCTATCTCGTCCAGGACGCTGCGCCGCAGGGCGTGCGGTACGTGCTTCATCTTCTGCACCGGGGTGGTGCCGAAGCGGGCCTCGATGAGCGCGCGGTTGTTCTTGCCCGCGACGGACACCGGGACGTCGTCGTCGCCGGGCGGCCCGAGCGGTACCAGCGCGGGCGAGGGGAAGTACTTCGTCAGCCCGTTGGCCAGGAAGAAGTCGTGCGGTGACGCCTCCCGGCCGAGGAAGACGTCGTCGTTGAAGTAGAGGAAGTGCTCGGAGAGGCCCTCGATGTGGTGCAGCTGGCTCTCGATGGCGTGCGAGTTGAACGTCGGCAGCGCACTCGTGTCGGTGAATATCTCGCGGTGGCTGACGACCTTCACGCGCGGGTGCGCGGTGTTCAGCCAGGGCGGTACCTGGTCGTCGGTGACGAGGTAGACGTCGCGCACCCAGGGCGCGTACATGTCCAGCGAGCGCAGCGAATAGCGCAGCTCGTCACGGTTGGCGTAGCGCGCGGCGTTGGCCGCCTCGTCGTGGTACGCCTGCCCGGTGCACGCCGCGCGGCGCTCCAGCCAGGCCGGGTCGGCGCCGTCCACCCAGGTGTAGACGACGTCGATGGGGAAGGTGATGTCGCCGGGCAGCGGGACGGTGAAGTCCCGGTAGGTGGCCACCTGCGGGGTGCGGTCGTCGCCCGACCCGTTGGGGCAGGTGAAGAGCGCGGCGGGGACGCTGATCCGGCGCCCCTGCGCCGGCACCCACTCGGTGACGGCGTTCCGCCGCGGGGCGATCAGCCGGTCCTCCTCGCGCGGCCAGAACTCCACGTCGCAGCCGTACGCCTCGTCCAGTACGAGCGAACGCCCTGGGTCGGTACGGAACCAGGTGACCCGGAACAGCCCGGCACGCCCGGCCCGGTGCCAGCCGCCGGAGTCGTAACCGGGCGCGGTGTGCCGGACCTCGTTGCCCGGGGCCAGCAGGGAGACGTAGCCGGGCAGCGCGCGGCACCGGGCGGCCAGCGCGGCGAGCGCCCGCGAGCCGTCCTCCTCGGCCACCGCGACCACGCCCCGGCCGCGCTCCTTGCCGCGTACGCAGAAGTGGTCGACGCCGGCCTGCTCCAGGGTCTCGGTGACGGTGACCAGGTTGTCGCGGCGGGCCCGGGCGGGTGAGAGGTCGTGCTGCACGAGGGCGATGCGCGGGTGCCCGTCGGCCATCGTGACGGCCCGGCCGGGCCCGGCGGCGAGGGCACGGTGCGCGAGCGCCACGCTCCGGGTGCGCAGCCCGTCCAGATGTCGGGCCGTCGCCAGCCAGCTGACCTGCTGCTTGATGCGGCGGCGCAGCTCCGGGGTGGAGCGGGTCGCGATGGCCCGCCGCAGGTGTTCCGGTACCGCCTTGCGGTAGACCGACACCAGGGTCGATGCCTCCGGGTTGATCCGCCGCACCGTCCCTCCGGCGCGGCGCGCACCCGGATGCCGTACGGGCCGGCGGCGTGGCTCGGCGGTCCGCTGTCCCATCTGTGCACTCACTCCGGTCTCCCCCTTCGCGTCTCCCCGCGGTCCGGTCGTTTACCCCTATGGGCGTTTGATGCAACTATGACGCCGTAAGTCCGTGTACACATCCCCTGTGCACCCGGACACCCGCGGGTGCTTCCGCCCCCACAGGGGGAAGCTCACTCAAGGGATGACTCGCCAGGGGACAAAAAGGATGCCCTGCCACGCGCCCAACGGGCGCCGCCCCGCGTCCCACGGAAGGGAGCACCGGCCCGCCATGGATCAGGCCCTGCTGTCCCGAGCGGTGAAAGCCGGCCGCCGCGCCCGCCGCGCGGCGGCCGGCGTACGCCGCCGCATCGAGCGCGTCGACACCGTCCCGGTGCTCGCCGCACGGCTGCGCCCGCGGCCCGTCCTGCGCCCCGTCCACCTCTCCGTACTCGGCGGCCGCACCCTGAACCTCGCGGTGCGTTACCCCCGCCGCGCCCACGGGATCGGCACCGCGCTGCTCCATCTGGACCACCGCGGCCACCGCAGGACCGCCCCGCTGACCCCCGAGCTCCAGCCCGACGGCACGCTGCTGCTCACCGCCACGGCCCCGCTGCTTTTCGCCCCGCACGACGAGCCCGCCGCGTCCGCCGAACCCGGCGCCCTCGCGCTCGGCCCCGGCGTCTGGCGGCTGTCCCTGGCCGTGACCGACACGGCGGGCCGGGAGGTCCTGGCCGGCCTCGGCGCCGCCCCGCACCGCACCGGCGGCGGGCCGACCCTCCCGCGCTCCCCCGACCCCGACAGCGGCGCCCTCTTCCGCCCCGTGCGGTCCGCCGACGGCCACGCGCTGCTCAAGGTGACGGCCCCGGCCCCGCAGGCCGAGCTGGTCGCGCTCGGCCTGCGCTGGGACCGGGTCACCGTGCAGGTGCGGCTGGTCGGCCCGCTGCCCCGGCACGCCGCCTGGACCGCCGAGGCCGTCCGGCAGGGCAGCGGCGGCATCGTGCTGCCGATGGAGCTGGAACAGGGCGCCGGCCACCTCACGGCCGACCTCCCGCTGGCCGCGATGGCCGCCGACGGGCATGTCCAGCACACCTGGGAAGTACGGCTGCGGTCCGGGCGGACCCGCCTGAAGGTCGGCCGCCGGCTGACCGACGTACGCCACCCGAAGCGGGTCTTCCGTACGCCCTACCGCTCCATAGCGCTCGCGGACGGCCAGCTGCTGCGGGTGCACGCCCACTTCTCCGCCGCCGGGACCCTCGCCGTCAGCTGCGCCGCGTACGCCACGCCCGCCCGCGCCCACGAGCCCTCGGAGGACCGGCCATGAGGATCACGTTCCTGCTCACCCTCGGCGACGAGATGGGCGGCACGGAAATGGCCGCGTACACCCAGGCGGCCCACCTCGCCTCGCGCCACGACGTCGAGGTACTGAGCGTCTTCCGCACCCGCGCCGAGCCGTTCTTCCCTTCCGGCCGGGACATCCGACGCCGCTACCTGATCGACCGCACCGGGCCGTACGAGCGGCCGGTGCGCCGCAGCGGCCTGGACGAGGCGGCCTGCCGCACCCTAACCTCGCTCCCCAGCGAGCTGATCGAACCCGCCTGGGAGCACACCTTCAACCGGCTCTCCGACATCGAGCTGAGCGCCGCGCTCGCGGCCCTGGACACCGACGTCCTGGTCACCACCACGCCCGCCCTGATGGCCGCGGCCGCCGAGCTGGTGCAGGGCCGGGTGATCACCGTGCACCAGGAGCACCGCGCCTCCCAGCTGCGCGGCGTCAGCGGCGAGCCGCTGCTGCGGTACGCGCCGCGCATCGACGCGCTGGTGTCGCTGACCGAGCGCACCGCCGAATGGTTCCGCGAGTCCCTCGGCCCGGCGGCGCCCGAGCTCCCCGCCATCCCGAACGCGGTGCCCGACGGCTACCGCCCGCGCTCCGACCTCGCGGGCCGCACGATCGTGGTGGCCGCCCGGATGACCCCCGAGAAGCAGCTCGACCACGCCGTACGGGCCTTCGCACAGGTGGCGGAGGAGCACCCGGACTGGCGGCTGCGGATCTTCGGCGACGGGCCGCACGAGGTCCGGCTGCGCCACCTGATCGAGGGCCTGGCGCTGCACGACCGGGTCGAACTCCTCGGCCGGACGCGGGAGATGGCCGAGGAGTGGGCAAAGGCGAGCCTGTGCCTGCTGCCGTCCCGGAACGAGGCGTTCCCACTCGTACTGCTGGAGGTGTTCGCCGCCGGGGTGCCGGTCGTCGCGTACGACATCGTCACAGGGCCCGCCGAGATCGTCCGGCACGGCGTGGACGGGCTGCTCGTGCCGCCCGGCGACGTCGACGCGCTGGCCGCGGCGCTCGGCGAACTGATGGGTGATCAGGAGCGGCTGCGGGCGTACGGGAGCGCCGCGCGCGCGGGCGTGTACGAGCGCTTCTCCGGCGAGCGGGTCACCGCCGAGTGGGAGCGGCTGTTCGAGAAGCTGGTGGCCCGCCGCGACGGCCCCGACCGGCTCGCGGCCCGCGCCGACCGCACCGCGCTGCGCATCGCGGCCGGCGGCGGCCGGGCGTTCAGCGTGGCGGCCCCGCACGGCGGCCCGCTCGCCGCCTCCGCCGACGCGCAGAAGGCCCGCGAGGTGCTGCTCAAGGCCCAGGACCGGACGGGCCGGCTGGTGCGGTCCGCCGGGCGCCTCGCCGAGCTGCGCGACGACCTCACCGCGCCACAGGTCGCCGACCGCAACCTGGAGCTGGCCACCGACGCGCTCGCGGCGCACGGCATCGGCTACGTCCTGCTGCGCGACGACGCGCTCGCGCACCGGGTCGCGGTGGCCGTGGAGGACCGGGAGCGGGCGCTGGCCGCGCTCGCCGAGGAGCTGGCCGGCGAGCCGGTGTACGGGGAGCTGGTCTCGCCGCGCGGCCACGCGCCGGGTGCGCTGCTGGCCGAGCGGCTGCGGGAGGCCGGCGAGGTCGCGGGGGTGCGCGTCTTCAAGCCGGTGACCAGCGAGAGCCGCACCCTGCGGTACGGCCCGGGGTTCGGCTGCACCGTGGAGTTCTGGGCCCTGGACGAGGACGGCTGGCGGGAGGCCCCGCGCGGTACGACCCTGCTCGGGCCGCGGCTGCCCGGCCTGGAGCCGACGGCCAAGTGGCGGGTCGCCGACCGGGACCACCCCACGCTCGCCGCCTTCACCGACACCCTCATGTGGGACGTCGACTTCCCCGTCGACGTCGTCTACACCTGGGTCGACGACGCCGACCCGGCCTGGCGGGAGCGGCGGGACGCGGCCCGGCGCGCGGCCGGCCTGGCCACCGACCACGTGGACAGCGGCGACGCGCGCTTCCGCAGCCGCGACGAACTGCGCCACTCGCTCCGCTCGCTGGCGATGTACGCCCCCTGGGTCCGCACCGTTCACCTCGTCACCGACGGCCAGGTGCCCGACTGGCTGGACACCGCGCACCCGGGCCTGAAGGTGGTCGACCACCGCGAGCTCTTCGCGGACCCCTCCCTGCTGCCGACCTTCAACTCGCACGCCATCGAGAGCCAGCTGCACCGCATCGAGGGCCTGTCCGAGCAGTTCCTGTACTTCAACGACGACGTGTTCCTGGGCCGTCCGGTGCCGCCGTCGGCGTTCTTCCACAGCAACGGCACGGCCCACTTCTTCCGCTCGCCCACCGCCGTACCGCCCGGCGAGGTCACCGAGGACGACGAGGGCTACTTCGCCGCCGCCAAGAACAACCGGGCTTTGCTGAAGCGGGAGTTCGGCCGGGTCGCCACGCACAGCTTCCTGCACGCCCCGCACCCGCTGCGGCGCAGCGTCCTCGCCGAGATCGCCGACCGCTTCCCCGAGGAGGTGGCGGCGACGGCGGGGAGCCGCTTCCGGGCGCGTACCGATCTCTCCATCGCCTCGTCCCTGCACCACTACTACGGATACCTGACCGGGAAGTCGACGCCCGCGACCATTTCCTGCTCCTTCGCGAACGCCGGCCGCTACGACCACCACACTGTCCTCAGCCGCCTGCTCGCCACCCGCAGCCACAGCGTCTTCTGCATCGGGGACTCCGCCGACGCCGAGGTGCCGGCCGCCGAGCAGGACCGGGTGGTGCGTGCCTTCCTGGGCGCGTACTTCCCCGTACCGTCGCCGTACGAGCGCGGCTGACCCGGAGCAGAAGGAGCGAGGAGCGAGATGACCTGGCTGATCACTGGTGGCGCGGGCTACATCGGCGCGCACGTGGTGCGCGCGATGACCGGCGCGGGCGAGCGCGCTGTGGTCCTGGACGACCTGTCCACCGGCGTGGCGGAGCGGGTGCCCGAGGACGTGCCGCTCGTCGTCGGCTCGACGCTGGACCGCGGGCTGCTGGACCGCACGATCGCCGAGCACGAGGTCGCCGGGGTGGTGCACCTGGCGGCGAAGAAGCAGGTCGGCGAGTCGGTGGAGCTGCCGCTGCTGTACTACCGGGAGAACGTGCAGGGGCTGGCGACGCTGCTGGAGGCGGTGGCGGCCGGCGGCGTCGGCCGCTTCGTCTTCTCCTCCTCCGCCGCGGTCTACGGGATGCCGTCCACCCAAAGCGGGCCGGCCACCGAGGCGGGCCTGGTCACCGAAGACATGCCGTGCGTGCCGATGAGCCCGTACGGCGAGACGAAGCTGGCGGGCGAGTGGCTGACCCGGGCCGTGGGCCGGGCGCACGGCATCTCCACCGCCTGCCTGCGCTACTTCAACGTCGCGGGCGCCGCCTCCCCGGAGCTCGCCGACACCGGCGTCTTCAACATCGTCCCGATGGTCTTCGAGAAGCTCACCGAGGGCGCGGCGCCGCGGATCTTCGGCGCCGACTACGACACCCCCGACGGCACCTGTATCCGGGACTACATCCACGTCGAGGACCTGGCCGACGCGCACCTCGCGGCAGCCCGCAAGCTCGGCGAGCGCGGCCCGGTCCGCGATCTGACGCTCAACATCGGGCGCGGCGAGGGCGTGTCCGTCCGCGAGATGGTCGACCTCATCGCGGAGGTCACCGGATACGGGGACCGGGCCGCCGAGGTGACGGCGCGGCGTCCCGGCGACCCGGCGCGGGTGGTCGCGGCGGCCGACCGGATCGCGGCGGAGCTGGGCTGGAAGGCCCGGCACGACGTGCGCGACATGATCGCTTCGGCCTGGGCGGGCTGGCTGCTGCACCACCCGGAAGCCCGCCACGACTGAACAAAATCCCTACATTTAACAAACAAACACAGAACCAACTCCTCGTCACTTCCGTCTCACAGGTAGCGGTTACCGCCCCCATTTCGGGCAATTCCGCTATCTGTGCCCGGTCCGATACGAGGAGTAGTTACCGCAATGCCCGCACCCGACAGCTCCGCCGCTGTGCCGCGCTTCAGCATCGTCGTCCCTGTCTTCAAGGTGCAGGGCTACCTCCGCGCCTGCCTGGACTCGATCCTGGCCCAGTCCTGGACCGACTTCGAGGTCGTCGCGGTGGACGACCGCTCGCCCGACGGCTCCGGGGCGATCCTGGACGAGTACGCGGCCCGGGACCCGCGCGTGATCCCGCTGCACCTCGCCGAGAACAAGGGCATCGGCAACGCCCGCAACGAGGGCGTGGCGCACGCCCGCGGCGACTACCTCCTCTTCCTCGACAGCGACGACACCCTGCTGCCCGACGCGCTGGAGTCCATAGCCGGCCGGCTGACGGAGACCGAGGACCCCGACGTCCTGGTCTACGACTACGCGCGCACCTTCTGGTGGGGCGAGGCCAAGCGCAACCGCGACGCCGAGGTGCTCGCGGCGCCCGGCCCCGAGGTCGGCACCATCGACGACCGGCCCGAACTGCTGCGCCTGTTCACCGTCGTGTGGAACAAGGCGTACCGCCGCGACTTCTACCTCGCCGGCGGTTTCAGCTTCCCCGACGGCTTCTACGAGGACGCGGTCGTCGTCTACGAATCGCTCTTCAGCGCCGAGCGCATCGCGCTGCTGGACCAGGTCTGCGTGCACTACCGGCAGCGCCGCCAGGGGAACGCCCTGCGCACCCCCAGCCGGGAGCACTTCGCCGCCTTCGACCAGTACGAGCGGCTCTTCGCGTTCATCGAGGAGCGGCCCCCGCTGCACCGCTGGCGGGCCTTCCTCTTCGAGCACATGATCGACCACTATCTCTTCATCCTGGCCCGCCCCGACCGCGTGCCGGCCGCGGCCCGCCCGGAGTTCTTCCGCCGCGCGGCCCAGCACTACCGCCGCTACCTGCCCGCCGACTTCGTGCGGCCCAAGGGCGTGATGGGCGTCCAGTACGACGCGCTCGCGCGCGGCTCGTTCCCCGCCTACACCGCGCTGAAGCTGGCCGCGCGGGGCCGCAGGAAGGCGGCCGGGCGGCTGAAGAAGGTCAAGCACACCCTCGGCAAGCAGGCGTACGCGCGCTTCTATCAGCTCCAGCTGCACCGCCCGCTCGACCCGCACCTGGCCGTCTACGCCGCGTACTGGAACCGCACCCCCGCCTGCAATCCGCTCGCGATCTACGAGAAGGCCAAGGAGCTGGCGCCGCGGATCCACGGCGTGTGGGTGATCAAGAAGGGCATGGAGGACACCCTCCCCGAGGGTGCCGACCACGTGATCGTGGGCTCCCCGCGCTACTGGGAGGTGATGGCCCGCGCCACGTACCTCGTCAACAACGTCAACTTCGCCGACGCGGTCGTCAAGCGCCCCGGCCAGATCCACCTCCAGACCCACCACGGCACCCCGCTCAAGCGGATGGGCATCGACCAGCAGCAGTACCCGGCCGCCGCCAAGGGCATGAGCATGCGCAAGCTGCTGCAGCGCGCCGACCGCTGGGACTTCAGCGTCTCGTCCAACCAGCACACCACCGAGCAGTGGGAGCGGGTCTACCCCTGCTCCTTCCAGTCGCTGGACACCGGCTATCCGCGCAACGACGTGTACTACCGCGCCACCGCCGCCGACGTCCTGGACATCCGCGCGCGCCTGGGCATCGCCCCCGGCCGCACCGCCGTCCTGTACGCGCCCACCGTCCGCGACTACCAGACCGGCTACGTGCCCCGGATGGACCTGGAGCGCGTCACCCGCGAGCTGGGCCCCGACGTGGTGCTGCTGGTCCGCACGCACTACTTCTACGGCGAGAACCCCCGGCTGGCCGAGCTCCAGGAGCAGGGCGCCCTGATCGACGTCTCCCGGCACCCCTCGGTCGAGGAGCTGTGCCTGGCCGCCGACGCGCTGATCACGGACTACTCGTCGATCATGTTCGACTACGCCAACCTGGACCGGCCGATCATCACGTACGCCGACGACTGGGACGTGTACGTGAAGTCCCGCGGCGTCACCTTCGACCTGCTCTCCGGCGAGCCGGGCGACACCCCCGGCGCCGTCGCCACCACGGAGGACGAGCTGATCGCCGCCTTCCGCGACGGCACCTGGGACGGCGAGGAGGCAGCGGCCCGCCGCGCCGCCTTCCGCGCCCGCTTCTGCCAGTGGGACGACGGCCACGCCGCGGAACGCGTCGTCCGCCGCGTCTTCCTCGACCAGAAGCCGACCCCGGAGGTCGTACCGCTCGCGGAGCGCACGGTGGCGCCGAGCCCGCGCGAGGCGGAGGCCGGCGCGGCTCCGGCCGTGACCACCCTGCCGCTGCAGGCCGGCGAGGTGGACGTGGACCTGGCCGGCTGACAGGGATACCGCGCCCCGTAAGGGGCGCGGGGAACTGCGCGACCAGCCACAGCGGGCCCGCAGCCGAGCGCTTACCCGCTGCCCCGCGCCCCGAGCGCGCTCGTCACCGCCGCCGCGAGTTCGTCCAGGTACCCGGCCGGCAGGCCCCCTCGGAGGACCACCACCCGCCAGTACAGCGGCCCCGTGATCAGGTCGAGGGCAAGCCGGACATCCACGTCCGGCCGAAGCTCCCCGCGCTCCACCGCGCGGGACACCATCGTCCGCGTCATGGACTCCTGGCTGTCGTGCAACGCACTCCGCAACGCCTCGGCGATCTCCGGACTGCGCGCGGCCTCCGCCAGCAGATCCGGAATGATCTGCGCCGCCATCGGGTGGCGCAGCGCCCGGGACGCCACCTCCAGCAGCATCCGTACGTCGCTGCGCAGCGCCCCCGTGTCCGGCACCGGCATCCCCTCGGCGGCCAGCGCGGTGACCACGTCCAGGACGAGGTGCAGCTTGGAGCGCCAGCGGCGGTACACGGCGGTCTTGCCGACCCCCGCCCGCCGCGCGATGCCCTCGATCGACATCCGCCCGAACCCGACGGCAGCCAACTCCGCGAACACCGCGGCGCGAATCGCGGCGGTCTTCTCCTCGCGCAGCACGGCCGCGCCGGCCGGCGCCCGGCGCGGCGCCGGCGCGGTCGGATCCTGAGGCGCCTTCGGCGCGACCGCTTCCGACGGTGCTGGGTCCTTTGCCATGCAGGGAGCATAGCGTCGCGACGCAACGGTTGCGTTTCGACGTCCCCGCACCCTAGTCTCAGGTTGCGACGATACGGAGCCGTCTCGTCGTGAGTTCTTCAGCCTCGCGGGCGCCGCCGGCCCCGCCGCGCCCGCGTCCACGCACGAAAGCGGACTGATGTCTCAGACCCTCACGCGTCCGGTCCCCGCCGCCCCGCCGGACCCCGGCCCGCGCGCCCTCGCCGAGAAGTACGGCCTCACGGTCAGCGGCCGCCGCCCCTCGCTCCCGGAGTACGTCCGGCAGCTGTGGCATCGCCGTCACTTCATCTCGACGTTCTCCAGCGCCAAGCTGACCGCCCAGTACAGCCAGGCCAAGCTGGGCCAGCTCTGGCAGGTGGCCACGCCGCTGCTGAACGCGCTGGTCTACTACTTGATCTTCGGCCTGCTGCTCGGCACCCACCGGGGCGTGCCGGACTACATCCCGTTCCTGGTCACCGGCGTCTTCATCTTCACCTTCTCGCAGAGCTCGGTGCTGGCGGGGACGCGGGCGATCTCGGGCAACCTCGGCCTGGTGCGGGCGCTGCACTTCCCGCGCGCCTGCCTGCCGATTTCCTTCTGCCTGATGCAGCTCAAGCAGCTGATGTTCTCCATGGGCGTGCTCGTGGTGATCCTGCTGGCGTTCGGGCAGCTCCCGGGCTGGTCGTGGCTGCTGGCGGTCCCGGCGCTGTGTCTGCAGTTCGTCTTCAACACCGGCCTCGCGATGATCATGGCGCGGCTGGGCAGCAAGACCCCCGACCTGGCGCAGCTGATGCCCTTCATCCTGCGCACCTGGATGTACGCCTCCGGCGTCATGTACAGCTTGAGCGTGGTGACCGCGGGGAAGAACATCCCCGGCGTCGTCCAGTTCCTTCTGGACATCAACCCGGGCGCGGTCTACATCGACCTGATGCGCTTCGCGCTCATCGACTCCTTCACCGCCGCGCAGCTGCCCCCGCACGTGTGGGCCTGCGCCGCCGGCTGGGCGGTCGTGATGGGCGCGGCGGGCTTTGTGTACTTCTGGAAGGCGGAGGAGCGGTACGGCCGTGGCTGAGCAGCAGAAGACCGACCTGGAGCAGCCGGCGGTGCAGGATGCCGCGACCGCGGAGGAGCGTGTCCCCACCGTCATCGCGGATGATCTGCACATCGTGTACCGGGTCTACGGCACCGGCGCGGGCCGGGGCAGTGCCACCGCGGCGCTGAACCGGATCGTGCGCCGCAAGCCCTCCACCGGGGTGCGGGAGGTGCACGCGGTCAAGGGCGTGACCTTCACCGCCTACCGGGGCGAGTCGATCGGCCTGATCGGCACCAACGGCTCGGGCAAGTCCACCCTGCTCAAGGCCGTGGCGGGCCTGCTGCCGGCCGAGCGCGGCCATGTCTACACGCACGGCCAGCCCTCGCTGCTGGGCGTGAACGCGGCGCTGATGAACGACCTGACCGGCGAGCGCAACGTCATCCTGGGCGGACTGGCCATGGGCATGACCCGCGAGCAGGTCCGCGAGCGCTACCAGGGCATCGTCGACTTCTCCGGCATCAACGAGAAGGGCGACTTCATCTCCCTGCCGATGCGCACCTACTCCTCCGGCATGGCCGCCCGCCTGCGGTTCTCCATCGCCGCGGCCAAGGACCACGACGTCCTGATGATCGACGAGGCCCTCGCCACCGGCGACCGCAAGTTCCAGAAGCGCTCCGAGGCCCGCATCCGCGAGCTGCGCAAGGAGGCCGGCACGGTCTTCCTGGTCAGCCACAACAACAAGTCCATCCGCGACACCTGCGACCGGGTGCTGTGGCTGGAGAAGGGCGAGCTCCTCATGGACGGCCCCACGGACGACGTGATCAAGGAGTACGAAGCCTTCACGAAGAAGTAAGAGCCTGAAGACAGGGGGAAGGCCCCGGAGCCATTGCTCCGGGGCCTTCCCTTTTCACCGCTTCACACGGCTCAGCTGTGCTGACGCAGCAGCGTCCGCATCGTGCGCATCGCGACCGACAGGTTGGCCAGGTCGAAGGAGTCCGAGCCCTGGATCTCCTCCAGCGTGGCGCGGGCGCGGCCCAGGATCGCGGCGTTCTTCTCCTCCCACGCCTTGAAGCGCTGCTCCGGCGTGGCCGTGCCGTTGCCGGCCGAGAGGACGTCCGCGGTCAGCGCGGCGTGCGCGGCGAACAGGTCCTCGCGGATGGAGGCGCGGGCCATGGACTGCCAGCGGTCGGCGCGCGGCAGCTCCAGGATGCGGTCCAGGAGCTGGTTGATCCGCAGCCGGTCGCCCAGGTCGTAGTAGACCTCGGCGACGTCCAGCGGCTCCTTGCCGGTGCGGTCGGCGATGGCCACGATGTCCAGCGCCGGGAAGGCCGACGAGAACCCGGCCACCCGGTGCGCCAGCCCCTCCGGCACGCCCGCCTCGGTCAGCTGCCCGAAGATCGACTCGTACCACTCCGTGTCGCTGCCGCGCAGCAGCTTGGGCAGCTCGGCCCAGACCGTGCCGACCCGGTCGCGGAAGAAGTCGATGGTGCCGGACAGCTCCAGCGGCTGCGGGCGGTTGTTGAGCAGCCAGCGGGTGCCGCGCTCGACCAGCCGCCGGGAGTGCAGCCGGATGCGGGTCTGCACCTCGGCGGTCACCTTGTTGTCCAGCGCCTCGACGTCGTCCCAGACCTCACCCAGGTTGAAGATCGCGCGGGCCGCGGTGTGCGCCCGGACGACCTCTTCCAGGGACGCGCCGGTCTCCTCCACCATGCGGTGCAGGAAGCTCGTACCGCCGGTGTTGACGGTGTCGTTGACCATCACCGTCGTGGTGATCTCGCGGTGCAGGGCGTGGTTGTCGACCTGGTCGGCGAACCGCTCGCGCAGCGCGCTCGGGAAGTACGCGTGCAGCAGGTGCTTGAAGTACGGGTCGTCCGGCAGGCTCGTCTGGATCAGCGCGTCGGCCACCGTGATCTTGGTGTACGCGAGCAGGACGGCGGTCTCCGGCTGGGTCAGCCCCCGGCCGTTGGCCAGCCGCTCGCGGATCTGCCGCTCGGAGGGCAGGAACTCCAGCGCCCGGTCCAGCTGACCGTCGCGCACCAGGCGGCGCATGAACCGCTGCTGCGCGTGGAGCATGTTGGAGGACTGGGCGAGGGCCAGCGAGAGGGCGGTGTTCTGCGCGTAGTTGTTGCGCAGCACCAGCGCGCCGACCTCGTCGGTCATCTCGGCGAGCAGCTTGTTGCGCTGCTTGACCGTCATGTCCCCGTCGGTCACCACGGAGTTCAGCAGGATCTTGATGTTCACCTCGTGGTCGGAGGTGTCCACGCCGGCGCTGTTGTCGATCGCGTCGGTGTTGATCCGGCCGCCGTTCGTGGCGAACTCGATCCGGCCCAGCTGGGTCAGGCCCAGGTTGCCGCCCTCGCCGACGACCTTGACCCGCAGGTCCTGGCCGTCGACCCGGATGGCGTCGTTGGACTTGTCGCCGACGTCCGCGTTCGACTCGGCCGAGGACTTCACGTACGTGCCGATGCCGCCGTTCCACAGCAGGTCCACCGGGGCCTGCAGGATCGCCTTCATCAGCTCGGCCGGGGTCATCTTCGTGATGCCCGCCTCGATGCCGAGGGCCGCGCGCACGTGCTGGTTGACCGGGATCGACTTCGCCGTACGGGGGTGGATGCCGCCGCCCTGCGACAGCAGCTCCTTGTTGTAGTCCTCCCAGGAGGAACGCGGCAGCTCGAAGAGGCGGCGGCGCTCGGCGTACGAGGTCGCCGCGTCCGGCTTCGGGTCGAGGAAGATGTGCCGGTGGTCGAAGGCGGCCACCAGCCGGATGTGCTCGGAGAGCAGCATGCCGTTGCCGAACACGTCACCGGACATGTCACCGACGCCGACGACCGTGAAGTCCTCGGACTGGGTGTCCGTGCCCAGCTCGCGGAAGTGCCGCTTGACCGACTCCCACGCGCCGCGGGCCGTGATGCCCATGCCCTTGTGGTCGTAGCCCGCCGAGCCGCCGGAGGCGAAGGCGTCGCCCAGCCAGAAGCCGTAGGACTCGGCGACCTCGTTGGCGATGTCGGAGAACTTCGCGGTGCCCTTGTCGGCCGCGACGACGAGGTAGGTGTCGTCCTCGTCGTGCCGGACGACGTCCTCCGGGTGCACGACCTCGCCGCCGACGAGGTTGTCGGTGATGTCCAGCAGACCGGAGATGAAGGTCTTGTACGAGGCGATGCCCTCGGCCAGCCACGCGTCCCGGTCGACCGCCGGGTCCGGCAGCTGCTTGCCGACGAAGCCGCCCTTCGCGCCGACCGGCACGATGACGGTGTTCTTGACCATCTGCGCCTTGACCAGGCCGAGGATCTCCGTACGGAAGTCCTCGCGCCGGTCCGACCAGCGCAGACCGCCGCGCGCCACCTTGCCGAAGCGCAGGTGGACGCCCTCGACGCGGGGCGAGTACACCCAGATCTCGTATGCCGGGCGGGGCGCCGGCAGGTCCGGGATGGCCTGCGGGTCCAGCTTCAGGGACAGGTAGGCGTGCGGCTCGCCCTGGCTGTTCTTCTGGAAGTGGTTGGTGCGCAGGGTCGCCTTGATGACGGTGAGGAACGACCGCAGGATGCGGTCCTCGTCCAGCGACGCCACCTGGTCCAGCGCGCCGTCCAGCTCCTCCAGCAGCCCGTCGATCAGCTCCGTGCCGGCCCGCTGCCGCCGCGGGGCCATCCGCGCCTCGAAGAGGCTGACCAGCAGCCGGGTGGTGTGGACGTTGTAGGAGAGGGTGTCCTCCATGTACGTCTGGCTGAAGGTCGAGCCGGCCTGCCGCAGGTACTTCGCGTAGGCGCGGAGCACCATCGCCTGCCGCCAGTCCAGGCCCGCGCCCAGCACCAGCTTGTTGAAGTTGTCGCTCTCCGCGCGGCCCGTCCACACCGCCGTGAAGGCGTCCTGGAAGCGCTCGCGGTAGTCGTCGCCGTTCGGGCGCTCCGGCATCCGCAGGCCGAAGTCGTAGATCCACGCGCCGGACCGGTCCGAGCAGCGCAGCTCGTGCGGCCGCTCGTCGACGACCTCCACGCCCAGGCGGTTGAGCAGCGGCAGCACCTTCGAGAGCGAGACCGGCTCACCGGTGCGGTAGATCTTGAAGCGGCGCTCGCCGGGGCCCGCGCCGACCGGCTCGTACAGGCTGACCTCGAAGTCGCGGCCCTCCTCGGCGGTCCACAGCTTCTCCAGGTGCTGGAGGTCGGCGACCGCGGCGCGCGGGGAGTTGTCGGCCTTGTAGCCCTCGGGGAACGCCTGGGCGTAGCGGCGCAGCAGCTCGGCCGCGCGCTCCTCGCCGCACTCGGCGTTCAGCGCCTCGGCGAAGCCGTCGGCCCAGGAGCGGGCGGCGTCCACCAGCCGCGCCTCGATGCGGTCGACGTCGGCGTCGGTGAGGTCGGGCAGCGTGGCGCCCGGCTCGACCCGGATGACGAAGTGCAGCCGGGAGAGGATCGACTCGGTGTTCCAGGCGGTGAAGTCGACGCTGGTGCCGCCGAGCTCCTCCTTGAGGATCTCGATCAGGCGCAGCCGGACGCCGGTGGTGTAACGGTCCCGCGGGAGGTAGACCAGCGCGGAGTAGTAGCGCCCGTACTCGTCCTGGCGCAGGTACAGCCGCAGCCGGCGGCGCTCCTGGAGGTAGAGCACGCTGGTGGCGATCGCGCGCAGCTGGTCGACCGGGGTCTGGAACAGCTCGTCGCGCGGGTAGGTCTCCAGGATCTGGAGCAGGTCGCGGCCGTCGTGGCTGTTGGGCGAGAAGCCGGCGCCCTCCAGCACCTCGGTGACCTTGCGGCGGATGACCGGCACCCGGCGCACGGACTCGGTGTACGCGGCGGAGGAGAACAGGCCCAGGAAGCGCCGCTCGCCGACGACGTTGCCCTGCGCGTCGAACTTCTTCACGCCGACGTAGTCGAGGTAGGAGGGCCGGTGCACGGTCGCACGGCTGTTCGCCTTGGTGAGGATCAGCAGCTTGTGCTCGCGGGCCTTCTTGCGGGCGTCCCTGGGGAGCCGGTTGAAGGACGGGGAGACGGGGTGGCCCTCGTCGTCCTCGTGGTGCTGGGGGTCCGAGCGGAGGATGCCGAGGCCGGTGCCCGGCACGGCGGTGAGCACGTCCTCCTCGCCGTCGGTCTCGCCGGGCGCCGAGGTCAGCTCGTACTCGCGGTAGCCGAGGAAGGTGAAGTGGTCGGCGGACAGCCAGCGCAGCAGCTCGCGGGCCTCCTCCACCTCACGGTCGCGCAGGTCGTCGGCGGTGGGCTCGGAGGGCAGCTCGTCCGCGATGCGCAGCGCGGCGTCGCGCATCTTCTCCCAGTCCTCGACGGCCTCGCGCACGTCGTTGAGGACCCGCAGCAGATCGGCGGTGATCTGCTTCAGGTCGGACCGGTCGGTCTCCCGGTCGATCTCCACATGGATCCAGGACTCCACCAGCGCGTCGTGCGGCAGCTCGGCGTCCTTGGCCTTGCCGGGGGTGCCGTGCGCGTCGTCCTCGGCGTCCAGGACCTCGATCAGCTTGCCGGTGACGTCACGCCGGACGACGACCTGCGGGTGGATCACGACGTGGATGCCGCGGCCCTGCCGCGACAGCTCGTTGGTGACCGAGTCGACCAGGAACGGCATGTCGTCGGTGACGACCTCGACGACCGAGTGGCTGCAGGTCCAGCCGTTCTCCTCGACGCTCGGGGTGTGGACTCTGACGTTCGCCGTGCCCTGCGGCCGGACGCCCGCCAGCCGGTAGTGCGAGAGTGCCGCGCCGAAGACGTCGACCGGGTCGCGCCCGGTGAGGTCCTCCGGAGCGGTGTGCAGGTAGTAGCGCTGGAGGTATCCACTGAGGGTGTCCGGGTCGAGACCCGGTACCGGTGACTGCCCTCCCGCCGGTCCGCTCTCAGCGACCCTGGCGGCCTTCGTGAGCAGCTCGGTCTTGGCTTCGTCCAGCTTGGTCTGCATGTCCTCTGGCTCCTGTCGCGCGCCGTTGCGTGACGTTGTGGAAATAAGCGGATACGGCACAACGCCGGACCGACGCGTAAGGGACCCCCGGGACGGGCCCGGGAGCATGTCCGGTCGGAATCGACGCTATGCCGCGATGAGGGGCGACCGGGGCGGAATTGGCCAGATTTGGCATTCCTGGCACCTGGTCGTAACGAGAATGATCAACGGCCGCCCGGGCACCGTGGTGTCCCGGGCGCGGAGCAGGGGCCTCGACGCCCCCGCGGGTTATCGCGCTGATCACGATGCCAGGCTATCGCTCCCTGCCGGGGAGTAGTCATGGGCCTTGTGTGTACAAAACCACACCTGCTTCTTTGCCGGTATGGACAGAGACGTACCCCGTCCGGTCACACTCGGTCGTCCGCAGGGGGTCTTGGCAACCGCTCGGAACCGGAGGACCTTGAGCGGGACGGAGTCGGAAGCGAGCCGCGCGGAGGTACGCCATGGCAGCCAGGATCCTGATCGTGACCGGGGACGCGGCCGAGTCCCTGGAGGTTCTCTACCCGTACCAGCGGCTGCGCGAGGAGGGGTACGACGTCCACATCGCGGCCCCCGCCCGCAAGACGCTCCGCTTCGTCGTCCACGACTTCGAGCCCGGCTTCGACACCTACACCGAGAAGCCCGGCTACACCTGGCCGGCGGACCTGGCGTTCTCCGAAGTCGACCCGGGCGCTTACGCCGCTCTGGTGATCCCCGGCGGCCGGGCACCCGAATACCTGCGCAACGACGCCGAGCTGCGCAAGGTGATCAAGGCGTTCTTCGACGCCGACAAGCCGGTCGCGCAGATCTGCCACGGCCCCCTGCTGACCGCCGCGATCGGCCGCCTGAACGGCCGCCGGGTGACCTGCTATCCCGCCCTGGAGATGGACATGCAGGCGGCGGGCGCCGGCTTCCGCGACGCCGAGGTCGTCGTCGACGGCACCCTGGTCTCCTCCCGCGCCTGGCCGGACCACTCCGCCTGGATGCGCGAATTCCTGAAGGTCCTGCGCGCCAAGGCACCGGCGATGTGACGGCCGCTCCGCCGCGGCGGCGCGCGCGGGCCCTGCGGGGCGGCGTCACGCGTCGGGGCAGCGGCCCGGTCCCGCCCTCAGATGACCAGTCGCTCCGCCGTCTCGACGGCCGCCGCCAGGCTGTCGACGACCGGCACCCCGGCCTCCAGGAGGCTGGCGCGGCTGTGCGAACCGCCCGTGTACAGCACCGCGTGGGCACCCGCGTCCCGGGCCGCCACCGCGTCGTCCACGGCGTCGCCGATGACGACCGTACGGCCGGGATCGACGCGCGCGCCCTCCAGCGCCGCGAGGTGCCGCACCATGTGCGCGCTCTTGCTGCCGCCGGACGGCCCGGTCCGGCCGTCCACCCGTATGAAGTGCGACTCGATGCCGAAGTCGCGCACCAGCGGCAGCAGCTCGTCGTGCCCGTACATGCTGAGGATCGACTGGCTGCGCCCGGCCGTCCGCCAGCTCTCCAGCAGCATCTCCACGCCCTCGGCCAGCGCGCACGCCTCCCGCCGGAGCGTGTAGTGCCGGTGGAACGCCTCGTCCATGACCGCCCACTCGCCGTCCGTGGGCAGCCGCCCCATCAGCCGCTCGTAGAAGCGCGGGATCGGCACGCAGTACAGCTCCCGGTACCGCTCCAGGGTGATCGGGGGCAGGCCGATCTCACCGAACGCGGCATTGGTCGCGCCGATCACGGCGTCGATGTCGTGAAAGAGCGTGCCGTTCCAGTCCCAGACGATGTGCGTCGCGTGCTTCCCCATGCAAGGAAAGTACCCGGCACCACCGACAATCCTGCCGTCGCTTCACGAACGCGCAGGTCAGGACGGTACGAGGAGCAGAACGGTACGCGGAGTCAGAACGGTACGCGGAGGCCGACCCGGGCCCGGTCAGGCGATCAGGTTCGGGATCTCCTGGACGCCGAACCACATCAGCTCGTGGTCCTCGGCCCCGTCCACCGTGAACTGCGCGTCGTCGTCCCCCTGGTCCGCCGCGCCCAGCGCCGCGGCCGCCGCCGTGACGTCCGCCTCCGCGTCACCGGAGTCGACGTGCACCGCCGCCGCCTTCTTCAACGGCACCGGCCCGGCCACCCGCACGGCGCCCAGCGCCGACGCGTCCAGCCCCCGGTCGGGGTCCATCGACGCGGCGCCGTCGGCCACGTCGACGGCCACCACGACACGCTTCCGGGGGGCCTTCGGATCGGTGGCCAGCAGCCGCAGCGACGCCTGCGCGGCACGGTTCAGCGCGGCGTACTCCAGCTCCTCGATGTCGTCGGAGACGTACCACTCGCGCAGCGCGGGCGTGACGGCGAAGGCGTCCAGCGGGCCGGACCCCAGCTCGCCCGCCTTGTACGCCTCTGCGAGACCGGGGAGCGTCAGGGGGACGTAGACACGCATGGTGGCCGCCACTTTCGTTCGGACTGCTGGGTACTGGCTCGGTTGGGGCGCAGGCAGCCAGCATACGGGCGGGGGTCCCCCTTCGTGCTGCCGGTACGGCCCTCCCGGGCGCCCCGCCGGACACCCGCCGTGGCCTGTTCCCGTCGCTCCCGTACGCCTCCCGTCACCCTGATAGGTGAATCTTCCGGCGCCCGCGGCCCCGCCCCCGACCGCCTTGCCGCGCCTGCTGCCGCCTCGGTAGAAGAGCCCCACCACAGGAGCTACTGCCCGGTATCCCAAGGGCCCGGCAGAACGGGGGATCTCCATCATGAACACGTCCACGCGTACTTCCACGTCCACGCGCACTTCCACTTCCGCGGCCACGCCCACGCCCGTCTCGAGGCCCGTGTCCAGGCCCGGCACCCGCCGCGACAGCCGCCGCCCCGGCGGCCCGCGCACCGCGCCCCGCCTCCCGCAGGCCGCTCCCTCACAGGCGGCTCCTTCGCAGGCCGCTCTCGCGCAGGCCGCTCTCTCGCAGGCCGCCGCCCGCCACCGCGCCGCCGCGCGGCAGCCGCACCGCTGGTTCGCCGACCAGCTGGTGCTCACCCTGAGCGGCCGGCGCCCCGTGCACGCGCTGCTGGGCCACGCCCTGCCCGCCGCCTACGACCGCCTCGTGGAACTCGCCCCACAGGCCCCGCTGCGCCCCGCAGGACGGCACCTCCGCGGTCCCGAGCCCGAGGTCCGCGAGTGCGGCGTGTACTGCCCGCGCAGCGGCGTCATCGAGGCGTTCGCGCGGATCGGCGCGGGCGAGCGGGTCCGGGCCCTCGCCTTCCGCCTCGAGCGGGGCCGCGACGCCCGCTGGCGCTGCGCCGCCCTGGACATCGGCCCGTCGGTCGCGGTCTGGAACCGGACGGTGTGAGCGCGGCGAGCGGCCACGCGAAGGGCCGGGGGCGCAGCCTTCCGCTGCGCGCCCCGGCCCGTCACCTCGCCGGCAAAGCCGGCCCGGTCACTTCTTGCGGCGCCGGCCGCCCTTCTGGGCCTTGCGGCGCTCGGCACGCGTCATGCCGTCGGTCTCCGAGCGGGTCTGGCCCGTGGGCACGGCGTCGTTGGTGAAGTCGCCCTCGACGACCCCGCCCTCGCCGTCCACCGTCGGCGCGGAGAAGTGCAGCCGGTCCGGGCGCTGCGGCGCGTCCAGGCCCTTGGCGTGGATCTCCGGCCGGCCGCCGGCCCCCGCCTGCGCCGGCACCGCGTCCTGGACCGCCGGGGCCTCCTCGGCCTCCTCCTGCACCGGGACCTCCTCGACCTGCTGCTCGACCTGGACCTCCAGGTTGAACAGGTAGCCGACGGACTCCTCCTTGATGCCCTCCATCATGGCGGTGAACATGTCGAAGCCCTCGCGCTGGTACTCCACCAGCGGGTCCTTCTGGGCCATCGCCCGCAGGCCGATGCCCTCCTGGAGGTAGTCCATCTCGTAGAGGTGCTCGCGCCACTTGCGGTCCAGGACGGACAGCACCACGCGGCGCTCCAGCTCCCGCATGATCTCCGAGCCGAGCTGCTCCTCGCGGGCCGCGTACTGCTCGTGGATGTCGTCCTTGATCGCCTCGGCGATGAACTCGGCGGTGATCCCGGCGCGGTCGCCGGCCTCCTCCTCCAGCTCCTCCACGGTCACCTTGACCGGGTACAGCTGCTTGAACGCGCCCCACAGCCGGTCCAGGTCCCACTCCTCGGCGAAGCCCTCGACCGTCTCCGCCTGGATGTAGGCGTCGATGGTGTCGTCCATGAAGTGCGTGATCTGCTCCTGCAGGTCCTCGCCCTCCAGGACGCGGCGGCGCTCGCCGTAGATGACCTCGCGCTGGCGGTTGAGCACCTCGTCGTACTTCAGGACGTTCTTCCGCGTCTCGAAGTTCTGCTGCTCGACCTGGGACTGCGCGGAGGCGATGGCGCGCGTCACCATCTTGTTCTCGATCGGCACGTCGTCGGGGACGTTGGCCATGGCCATCACGCGCTCGACCATCTGGGCCTTGAAGAGCCGCATCAGGTCGTCGCCGAGCGAGAGGTAGAACCGGGACTCGCCGGGGTCGCCCTGTCGGCCGGAACGACCGCGCAGCTGGTTGTCGATGCGGCGCGACTCGTGCCGCTCGGTGCCGAGGACGTAGAGCCCGCCGAGCTCCTTGACCTCCTCGAACTCCGCCTTGACCGCGGCCTCGGCCTTCTCCAGCGCCGCGGGCAGCGCGGCCGCCCACTCCTCCACGTGCTCGACCGGGTCCAGGCCCATGCCGCGCAGCTCGGTCTCGGCCATGTCGTCCGGATTGCCGCCGAGCTTGATGTCCGTACCGCGGCCCGCCATGTTCGTCGCGACCGTGACGGAGCCCTTGCGGCCGGCCTGGGCGACGATCGACGCCTCCCGGTCGTGCTGCTTGGCGTTGAGCACCTCGTGCCGCACGCCGCGCTTGTTGAGCTGCTGCGAGAGGTACTCGGACTTCTCGACCGAGGTCGTACCGACCAGGATCGGCTGGCCCTTCTCGTGCTTCTCGGCGATGTCGTCGACGACCGCGGCGAACTTGGCGACCTCGGTGCGGTAGATCAGGTCCGCCTGGTCCTTGCGGACCATCGGCTTGTTCGTCGGGATCGGGACGACGCCGAGCTTGTAGATCTGGTGGAACTCGGCCGCCTCGGTCATGGCCGTACCGGTCATGCCGGAGAGCTTGTCGTAGAGGCGGAAGAAGTTCTGGAGGGTGATCGTGGCGAGGGTCTGGTTCTCGTCCTTGATCTCCACCCCTTCCTTCGCCTCGATCGCCTGGTGCATGCCCTCGTTGTAACGGCGGCCGGCGAGGATACGGCCGGTGTGCTCGTCGACGATCATGACCTCGCCGTCGATGACGACGTAGTCCTTGTCCTTCTTGAACAGTTCCTTCGCCTTGATGGCGTTGTTCAGATAACCGACGAGCGGGGTGTTGACCGACTCGTAGAGGTTGTCGATGCCGAGCCAGTCCTCGACCTTGCTGACACCGGACTCGTGGATGCCGACCGTGCGCTTCTTCTCGTCGACGTCGTAGTCGCCGGTCTCCTCGACGCCGCGCTGCGGATTGGCCGCCTCGCCCTTCTTCAGGCGCTTGACCAGCTTGGCGAAGTCGCCGTACCACTTCGTCGCCGAGTCGGCCGGGCCGGAGATGATCAGCGGCGTACGGGCCTCGTCGACCAGGATGGAGTCGACCTCGTCGACGATCGCGAAGTTGTGGCCGCGCTGGACCAACTCGTCCTGCGACCACGCCATGTTGTCGCGGAGGTAGTCGAAGCCGAACTCGTTGTTCGTGCCGTAGGTGATGTCGTAGCCGTACTGCTCGCGGCGCTGCGCCGGCGTCATGTTCGCCAGGATGCAACCGACCGAGAGGCCCAGGAACTTGTGGACCCGGCCCATCATCTCGGAGTCGCGCTCGGCCAGATAGTCGTTGACCGTGATGAGGTGGACGCCCTTGCCGGACAGCGCGTTCAGATACGCGGGCAGGGTGCCGACCAGGGTCTTGCCCTCACCGGTCTTCATCTCGGCGACGTACCCGAGGTGCAGCGCGGCGCCGCCCATGAGCTGGACGTCGTAGTGGCGCTGGCCGAGCACCCGCTTGGCGGCCTCGCGGACGGTCGCGAACGCCTCGGGGAGCAGGTCGTCCAGGCTCTCGCCGTCGGCGTACCGCTCCTTGTACTCGTCGGTGAGGGCCCGCAGCTCGGCGTCGGAGAGTTTGACGAAGTCTTCTTCGATGGAGTTGACCTGGCCCGCGATGCGGTGCAGTTTGCGCAGGATCTTGCCTTCGCCTGCACGCATGATCTTCGTCAAGACGGACACTTGGGCTGGTCTCCTCGCCGGTCGGGCCTGTGCACGGTCGGTGCGCGGGCGCGGCATTTTTCCAAGGGGCAGGCCCCGCCGCAACGGCCATCGTAAGGGAGGACCCCGCTACGCAGGGAGGTCCGTCGCCCCGAAGGCCCCTGTCCCTTCTCCACAACTTTCCACGACTCGCTACGACACTGTCGATGTCACCTCGCTACGACAACGCGCGAGGCCCGCAGAAGGTGCCGGTACTGCCAATTCCGGTACTGCCGGTTCCGGTCGCACCCGGGGGCGCAGCGTAATTCCTTCGCGCCCTTCGCGGCCAATACGCACACTGCTGCCATGGAACCCGTCACGCTCACCACCGAGCGGCTCGTCCTGCGGCCCTTCCGGCCCGCCGACGCCGCAGCCGTGCACGCCGCCTGCCAGGACCCCGACATTCCGCGCTGGACGAACGTCCCCTCCCCGTACACGCGGGCACACGCGGAGGACTGGGTGGGCCCGGCCTCCGCCCGGGGTTGGCGCGAGGACACCGGATACGCGTTCGCCGTGACGCTGAAGGAGGACGGCCGCCCGGCGGGCGACGGGACGCTGGTGGGCGCGGCCGGCCTGGTCCGGCTGGCCCAGCTGGCGGCGCCCGAGCGCCAGGCCGAGCTCGGGTACTGGGCGGTCAAGGAGCAGCGCGGCCGCGGGTACACCGTCGAGGCCGCCCGCGCGCTCGTGCGCTGGGCCTTCGCCGACCTCAAGGTCGAGCGCATGGAGTGGGTCGCGGAGGCCGGCAACGAAGCGTCGCGGGCGGTCGCCCTGAAGGCCGGGTTCCGCATGGAGGGCACGGTCCGCGCGAAGCTCCCGCACGAGGGCACCCGCCGCGACGCCTGGCTCGCCTCCCTCCTCCCCTCCGACCTGGGCCTCTCCTCCGACACGCCGTATCTGCCCTACGAGAGGTGAGCCGCCCGGGACGAGAGGTGAGCCGCCCGGACAGGGAACGGTTGATCGATTCGCCGGAGCGTTGTCAGTGGCCGGTCCTACTCTGATCCACATGACAGCCGTGCCCGCAGCGCAGCCCGTGACCAGTCTGTCCGCCGATGAAGCGCGCCGCCTCGCGCTGCGCGCCCAGGGGTTCCTGGGCGCGCCCGACCGCCGCGCGGGCGTGCGCGGCGTGCTCCGCCGGCTCGGCGCCGTCCAGCTCGACACGATCTCCGTGCTGGCCCGCTCCCACGAGCTCATCCCGTACGCCCGCCTCGGCCCGGTCGGCCGCCCGGCCGTGGAGTCGGCGTACTGGACCCCGCGCGCCGACGCGGACAGCGCTGACCCGGCGCCCGACGCGTCGTACGAGCCGCACAGCTTCGAGTACTGGTCGCACGCCGCCTGCATCCTGCCGATCGAGGAGTGGCCGCACTTCGCGTTCCGGCGCCGGGCCTGGCGGGCGCGCGGCCACCGCTGGCACGTCATGCAGGACCCCGAGCGCTCCTGCGCCGCCGTCCTGGACCGCCTCAAGGCCGACGGCCCGCTCACCACGACCCAGCTGGGTGGCGGGCGAAAGGGCGGCGAGTGGTGGGACTGGTCCGAGACGAAGATCGCCGTGGAGTGGCTGCTCGACACCGGCGACGTGGTCTGTACGGAGCGCCGTGGCTGGAAAAGGGTGTACGACCTCGCCGAGCGCGCCGTTCCCGACGCCCTGCTGCACGACCGCCTCGACGACACGGAGTGCGTACGCCGCCTCGTCGCGCAGGCCGGCGCGGCCCTGGGCGTGGCCACCCGCGCGGACCTCGCGGATTACCACCGCCTCAAGGGCGAGCAGGTCAGCGCGGTCATCGAGGACACGGGACTCGTGCCGGTCGAGGTCGAGGGGTGGGGCAAAGCGGCCTGGGCCGACCCGGCCGCGCTGGCCGGGCCGCCGCGCGGCCGGCACCGCACCACGCTGCTCTCGCCGTTCGACTCGCTGATCTGGGACCGCCCGCGCACGGAGCGGATCTTCGGCTTCACGCACCGGCTGGAGGCATACGTCCCCCGGCCCAAGCGGATACACGGTTACTTCGCCATGCCCCTGCTCGCCGGCGGCAAGCTGATGGGGCGGGTCGACCCGGCCCGCGAGGGCACGACGCTGGTCGCCCGGCAGGTCTCGATGCAGGGCCCCAAGGCCGTACGTCCCATGGCCCAGGCCCTGGTGGAGGCCGCCGCCTGGGTCGACTGCGATGCCGTACGGGTCGACCGCTGCGACGACCCGGCGCTGCTCGCCGCCCTCACCGCCGAGCTGTCTCGGCTGACGTGAGGCGGCGGAGGCGGAGGCAGGGAGGGGAGGCGAAGCTGGGGAGGCATGGCCATGACGTTCTGGGGCCGTCGGGACTCCGTGCGCCCGCGTCCCGGTGCCCCCGCTAGCGGATCTCCAGGATCTTCTCGCGCATCGCGTACACGACCGCCTCCATCCGGGAGTGCAGCTGCAGTTTCTCCAGGATATTGCGGACGTGGTTCTTCACGGTGTTCTCGGAGATGAACAGTTCCTTGGCGATGTCGCGGTTGTTCATTCCCGTGGCGACGAGCTTCAGCACTTCCAGCTCGCGGTCCGTGAGCCGCGGCGCCGGAACGAGCCGCCGCTCGTCCGTCCGCTGGATCATCGACTTGAACTCCGTGAGGAGTTTGGACGCCATGGAGGGGCTGATCTGCGACTGCCCGTCGGCCACCGCGCGAATCGCCGTGGCCACCTCGTCGGTGGAGATCTCCTTGAGGAGATACCCCGTGGCACCCGCCTTGATCGCGTCGTAGAGGTCGGCTTCCTCGTCGCTGATCGTCAGCATGATGATCTTCGCGCTGGGGGCCACTTCCTTGATGGAGGTGCACGCCTCGATACCGCCCCGCCGGGGCATCCGCACGTCCATCAGCACGATGTCCGGCAGCAGGTCCGCGGCCTTGTCCACGGCCTCTGCGCCGTCCCCGGCCTCGCCGACGACCTGGATGTCCTCTTCCTGGGCCAGCACGATCTCCAGCCCCCGCCGGAAGAGTGCGTGGTCGTCCACCACCAGGACTCTGATCGGCTCCTTGCGGGACGCCGCTGCGGCCGAGCCGACATCGTCGGCCGTGCCGACGCCGTCATCGTCCGCTTCGTCGCGCACGGGCCCGAAGCTGTCCCCCATCGTTCCTCCCCGTCAACTACTCGGCCCGGAGGGCCTGAGCTTTCTCATAAGGCTGGTTGACAACAGCCCGCTACGGCCAGCCCGATCAGCGCCATACACAAATCGTCTCCCCGGCATGTCGCCGCCTCGTGCCTGAACACCCTGGTCGCACAGACTCTATACGGTCTCAACTCCTGCTCACAGCGGCCACAATGGCGCCCCCGGCGTGCGCCGGGGGCACCTCGGGAGTGCGTCAGCCGCCGAGCGCCCCGCCGGCGTCGGTGGGCGTTCCGTCCGCGAACGGATCGGAGTTCAGACGGATGACGCCGTAGTCGTATGCGTGCCTCCGGTAGACCACGCTGGGCTGCTTGGTGTCGGCGTCGACGAAGAGATAGAAGTCGTGTCCGACCAGCTCCATCTCGTAAAGCGCCTGGTCGAGGGCCATGGGCGCCGCGGAGTGGGTCTTCTCGCGAACGATCAGGGGGCCTTCGCCCTGGACCTCCAGCGAGCCGATCCGGGTGGTCGGCACCTTCTCCTCGGCGGCCGCTTCCTCGCCGACCAGTTCGCCGTTGGTGTTGAGCCGCGCCGCGTCCGGGACGCTGACGGCCACGTCGCTCGCCGGGATGCGTCCGCTGCCGCGCCGCGAGTGTCGCTTGTCGTGCTGCTTACGGAGTCGCGCCTCGAGCTTGGCCGTGGCCAGATCGAGCGCGGCGTACGGGTCGGCGGCAGCCGCCTCGGCCCGGACCACCGGGCCACGGGAGCGGAGAGTGATCTCCACCCGGTCGGAACGGTCGGCCTGTCGCGGGTTGGGCTCCTTGGACACCTCGACGTCCAGGCTGATCACCTTGCCGTCGAGCTTCTGGACCTTGTCCAGCTTCAGCTTCTCGGCCACGTGCTTGCGGAACCGCTCGGGCACCTCGGTCTTGCGGCCCTTGACGACGATGTCCACGCAGAACTCCGTTCCCGGATCACTCCGCTCAGTGGGCGGAGCAATTCCTTCTTGCACCAGGCCCCGGTGATTGCCGAAGCCTCGGACTTGGCGACTTTCACCTCCTCCTCCCCCACGTACCAGGACTCCACTCCAGCCGTTTTCAGCATCTCTGCCGGCATCGTGAATCGCACCTATCCGGCATACGAGGCAAAACGTCTGCCAAGTCCTCACAACCGAACATAGCTCGCTTGGGGGGTTGTCGGCACCCCCTCGCGGGGACCAGCTCCGTTTGAGTGATTTTTTGTCCTCAGTACCTGCAACGATGAATTTTCACGGTCAGTTCCAGTTGATTTCGAAAGCACTGGGTGAGGCCGCCACGACGGCCGCTCCCGCCACCCTCCCTCCTGCCGCTCCGACCGCCCGCGACGCCTCGGCCAGCGACGCTCCGGTGGTCATCAGATCGTCCACCAGCACCACCCGTCCGCCGCGCAGCAGCCGGCCGCCACCGGCGATCTCCAGCGCGCCGGCGAGATTCAGCTGCCGCTGCCGCGCGCCGAGCCCCGCCTGATCGATCACCGCCCGCCGCTGCCGCAGCGCCGCAAGCACCCGCGCCCCGGTCCCGCCGCGCCGCAGCTCCCGCGCCGCCGCCAGCGCGATCCTGCGCACCGGGTCGTGTCCCCGCCCGGCCACGGCGCTCCGGGCGGACGGCACGGGTATCAGCAGCAGCGGCCCCGGCCCGGCCCCCAGACCCCGCACAGCGCCCGCCAGCGCCCCGCCCAGCGGCGCGGCCAGGGCCAGGGCGCCCCGCTCCTTGTGCGCGAGCAGCACCGCCCGTACCGCGTCGGCGTACGCGGCCGCCGCATACACCCTCGGCAGCCCCGGCGGCGCCGGGCTCGGCCGCACCCGCCGCGGCCCACGCCGCCTCCCGGCCGCCTGCCCGCCCCCGGCGCACAGCGACCGCCTGCATTCCCCGCACAGCTCCGTCCGCGGCCGGCCGCACCCCGCGCAGCCGACCGGCAGCACCAACCCGGCGAATTCCCGCCACAACCCCCGCATGTCTCCACTGTCCCGCCCCGGCCGCCCGCCCACCACCCCTGTGGATAACTTCGGCGAACCGCCCTCCGGCAGCATGGACACAGGCAGCTTGACCTGCAGAAATACGCCCTGGTTGGTTGAGCGGGGCCGGGCGGGCTCAGCCCGGGTAGACCGGTGCCGTGCCGCGCGTCGCCACCGTCTTCCAGTTCGCGTCGACCGGCAGCCGGACGATGCCCTCGTCCGCGTCCGCGATCAGTGGCCGGGTCTCGTCCTCCGAGGCCGCCACCGCCTCGACGCCGTTCACACCGGGCAGAGTCTGCGTGTTGGACGCCGAACCGTCCGTCTCCATGAACTGCATCTGCTGCACCCCGCCGGACTCCCGGCCGACCACGACCAGCCGGCTGTCGCCCGCCCAGGAGGCGGCCACCACGTCCTCCAGCTGCGGCGCGATCGGGCGCAGCGCCTGTACGGACAGCTTGGGGTTCATCGCCGTACCGCCGCGTTCCACCCGGCCCAGCTGCAGAGTCGTCCGGCCCTTGTCCTCGATGAGCATGGCGATCCGTACGCCGTCCGACGCCACCCTGATCGACTTGATGCGCCGCTTGCCGAGCCCGGGTACCGCGACCTCCTGCGGCTCGCCCTTGCCCGACCGCAGCCGCAGCAGCCGCGACCCGTCACCGTCCCGGTCCGCGATCCACAGATCGCCCAGGCCGTCCCAGCTCGGCGCGGTCAGCCCGTCCGTCTCGTTCTTCGCCTTGCTGCGCAGCCGTACCTCGGCCCGCTTGGACATCTCGTCCAGGGCGGCGACGTACAGCGCGCGCCCGTTCAGCGAGACGCCGGCCGCGGACTCCTCGCCGTGTGCCACGCCCACCGAGCGCAGCGCGATCTTGCCCGTACCGAGCGGCCCCGGCACCGGCGTCGCGTCGGTCGCGGTGTCCGTCATGCTGACCACCCGGTGATCACCGTCGACGTAGTACTCCAGCGCGGTGTGCCGTACCCGCGCCTGCTGGCCAAAACGGTCCGCCGCCTCCTGCTGCTTCAGTTTGCACAGCGAGTCGCCGCCGGCCTTCTGGAGCTCCACCTCGCTGACCTTCGAAGCACGCGCCATGCCCTGCACCGTGAAAAGCACCTGGGCGGCCATCCGCCGGCACTGGTCGCCGTTCACGCCGGTCGCCTCCTTGCTGAGCCGTACCCGCAGCGCGTTGGAGTCGTCCAGCGTCAGAGTGGGCCGCGAGACGTGCGTGTCCTTCGGGAACGCGGAAACCGCCACCTGGTGCAGCCAGTTGGTCGGCCCTTGCAGCAGCGCGTTCACGCTGGCCGTGACGGGATCTATCCGCTGCCGGAGGTACACGGGGTCGGCCACGAGCACGTCCTTGCCCGCCCTCGGCTCCCCGGCCTCGGACTTGTAGGACGCGAAGTAGTACTTGTTGACGGGCTGATAGATGCGCTGGAAGTCCGGCAGCCCCAGCACCAGTCCGTTCGGCAGCCGGTCGATGCGCCACTGCCCGTTCTCCCGGGCCAGGTGCATCGTCTCGCGGTACGCCTTCTCCTGGGGCGTGTAGGCGTGCTTGCGGTCCACCGTGGCGACCTGTGTGCCCTCCAGCGTGACCGTGAAGCCCTTGGCGTCCTCGCGGTTGGCCGGGCTGCCCTCCGGAGTGGCCTTGGGGCGCTCCTGGAGCACCTTGGTGGTCGCGAACGGCTGCCAGGCCTTGCGGGCGGGCGCCGCCAAATACTGCTTGGCCGTACGGAGGTTGGCCTCGTCACTGGTCAGCGCGTCGAGGAAACCGCGCACGATGTCGGTCGGCTGCGCCCCGTCCTGCGGCGGCACGCCGTAGACCCGCACCTGCGAGTCGGCGTCCGCGCGGGACGCCTGATCGACCGGCAGCGACTCACCCTCGTCCGGCATCGACGCGCACCCGGCCAGCAGCATCGCCCCGGCGGCGAGCACCGCGAGAGTACGGAGGCGGCGGCCCCGGTCCCGCCTTCCGGCGCGGCCACGGCCGCGACCGCGATCAGCGCCGATCACGTAGCTCGTCCTCCCGTCCCTCGCCGTCCCGCGCCTCACCCGTGCGGGCATGTGCGTCCGCACCGGCCCGGGCGCGCGCGTCCGCACCCGTACGGCTGCACGCGTCGGCATCCGTACCGCTGTGATCCGTACCGCTGCGCCCGTCCGTGGTGTCGCCGGCCGGTAGCTCCTTGGGCCCCGCCCCGTTGTGCGCGGAGCCGCCGTACACGGTGCCGCTCTGCGCCGCCCCGTCGTGCGCGGGGGCGCCGTGCGATGCGTCCTCGGTGCCTGCCGCACCGTTCGTACCGGGACGCGGCGCGGCCTCCGCGGCGCCGTTCCCGGACTGGGCCGGAACCGTGGTCACGGGCTTGCGCGCCTCGATGGCGCGGTGCCCGGACGCGCGGCTACGGGCACGGTTGCGCCGCGAATCCTCCGGCTCCAGGGGGATCGGCGAGCCGCGCAGCGCCTCGCCCGCCGTACGCGGCAGCGTCAGCCGGAACTGGGAACCGCCGCCCGGCTCGCCCCACGCCTGCAGCCACCCGCCGTGCAGCCGGGCGTCCTCGACCGCGATCGACAGGCCGAGGCCCGTGCCGCCGGTCGTACGGGCCCGGGCCGGGTCGGCGCGCCAGAAACGGTTGAAGACCCGCGTCGCCTCGCCGGGCCGCAGCCCGACGCCGTAGTCGCGTACCGCGATGGCCACCGCGCCGCCGTTCCGGCCGCCGGCGGAGGCCAGGCGTACGACGATGTCGCGGCCCTCGCCGTGCTCGACCGCGTTGACCACCAGATTGCGCAGCACCCGCTCCACACGCCGGGCGTCCGCCTCGGCCACCACCGGGTACTCGGCGCCGCGCACGACGACGCGGCTGCCCTTGGCCTCCGCCAGCGGCTCGGCGCCCTCGATGACGCGGTGGACGACGTCCCGCAGGTCTATCGGCTCGGCTTCCAGCGCGGCCGCCCCCGCGTCGAACCGGCTGATCTCCAGCAGGTCCGCCAGCAGCGACTCGAACCGGTCCAGCTGCCCGCGCAGCAACTCGGCCGAACGCGCGGTCGCCGGGTCGAAATCCTCGCGCGCGTCGTGAATGAGGTCGGCGGCCATCCGTACGGTCGTCAGCGGCGTCCGCAGTTCGTGCGACACATCGGACACGAAGCGGCGCTGCATGCGGGAGAGCGCCTCCAGCTGCTGGATCTTGCTCTGCAGGTTCTGCGCCATCTTGTTGAACGATTCGCCGAGCCGCGCGATGTCGTCCTCGCCGGTGACCTTCATCCGCTCCTGCAGCAGGCCGGCGGCAAGCCGCTCGGAGATCCCCGCGGCCATCCGTACCGGGGTCACGACCTGCCGCACCACCAGCCACGCGATCGCGCCGAGCAGCACCACGACGAAGACCCCGGCCGTGGCGAGGGTGCCCTTCACGAGGCTGAGCGACTTCTCCTCCTGGCTGAAGGAGAACAGGTAGTAGAGCTGGTACGGATTGCTGTTGACGTCGTCCAGCCGCTTGCCGATGACCAGCGCGGGCTCGCCCTCGTCCGACCCGACCCGCTTGATCTGGGTGTACTCGCGGTACGTACCCGCGTTCTTGTCCAGTTTCCGGCGCATCTCCGCCGGCACGCTGCGCTCCGGATCCACATCGCCCGAAGCGCGCGGACCGCGCACGCCGGGGCTGTCGTCCACGAACGGCTGCTCGACAGCCGAGTCCGAGCTCAGCGCGACCACCGAGAACACGCCCTGGCCGCCACTGGCGAGCTGCTCGACCAGGCTGGTGAGCCAGGTCGCGGAGTCCTGCGCGCCGCGGTTACCGAGGCGCTGGGCGTCGTCCCCGCGGATGTCACCGGCGCCGTCGGCCATCTGCTGGGCTACGGCGAAGCCGCCGGCGGCCTGGCTCTGCGCGGCCTGCCGCTTGGCGTCCAGCAGGCCGTTCCGCACCTGTCCGATGACCACGAGGCCGAGCAGCAGCACCACGCCCAGCGACATCAGCAGGGTCGTCGCGACGACCCGCAGCTGGATGTTGCGCCGCCACAGGCGCATGGCGGGCAGCAGCGGCCGCCGCACCCAGCGGCCGATGAGGCGCAGCATGGGGTGGACCGGCCCGGTGGCCGCCCCGTCGGGCAGCAGCTGCTGCCCGCCTCGCACGAAGCGCTCGAGGAAGGACATGTCATCCGCCGCCTCAGCGGCCCGCCCCCGCGTCCCCTCCGGAGCCGAACCGTCCCGGGGCATCTCAGCTGGGCCCGGCCTTGTAGCCGACGCCACGCACCGTCACCACGATCTCCGGCCGCTCCGGGTCCTTCTCGACCTTCGAGCGCAGCCGCTGGACGTGGACGTTCACCAGCCGGGTGTCCGCGGCATGGCGGTACCCCCAGACCTGCTCCAGCAGCACCTCTCGGGTGAAGACCTGCCACGGCTTGCGCGCCAGCGCGACCAGCAGGTCGAACTCCAGCGGCGTCAGCGCTATCGACTGCCCGTCCCGCTTCACGGAGTGCCCCGCCACGTCGATGACCAGGTCACCGATGGCCAGCTGCTCCGGCGCGGGCTCCTCGGACCGGCGCAGCCGCGCCCGGATCCGTGCCACCAGCTCCTTCGGCTTGAACGGCTTGACGATGTAGTCGTCCGCCCCCGACTCCAGACCGACCACCACATCCACGGTGTCGCTCTTGGCCGTGAGCATCACGATCGGTACGCCGGACTCGGCCCGGATCAGCCGGCACACCTCGATGCCGTCCCGTCCGGGCAGCATGAGGTCGAGCAGTACAAGGTCGGGCTTGGCCTCGCGAAACGCGGCGAGCGCCTTGTCGCCGTCCGACACGAACGACGGTTCAAAGCCTTCGCCGCGCAGCACGATGCCGAGCATCTCTGCCAGTGCGGTGTCGTCGTCGACGACCAGGACGCGTCCCTTCATTCGGCCATCATCCCATTACCTGATCGTGACTTAGCGAATCGTGACGTGGAACACACTTCCGCCAGGCTGTCACGAGTGACCGGAGAGACCACACCGGCCTCGGTCACGATCGCGGTCACCAGCTCGGCCGGGGTGATGTCGAAGGCCGGGTTGTAGGCCTGCGCGCCCAGCGGCGCCACCGGCACGCCGACGCCCGCCTCCGTCCCCGCGGCGACCACATACGGCAGCGAGATCTCGGTCACTTCGTGCCCGGCCCGCTGCTCCACCTCGATCAACGCGCCCTCCTCGGTCTCCGGATCCAGCGTCGTGGTGGGGGCGACCACCACGAACGGCACGTGGTGATAGCGCGCCAGCACGGCCAGCGGATAGCTGCCCACCTTGTTGGCGACCGCGCCGTCCGCCGCGATCCGGTCCGCGCCGATCAGTACGGCATCCACCTCGCCCGCCGCGAAGAGCGACCCCGCCGCCCCGTCGGGCAGCACTGTGTAGGCCATTCCCGCCCGCGCCGCTTCGTACGCGGTCAGCCGCGCCCCCTGCAGCAGCGGCCTGGTCTCGTCCACCCACAGGCGTCGCAGCTCTCCCGCCCGGTGCGCCGCCAGCGCCACCGCGAAGGCGGTGCCCTCGCCCCCGGAGACCAGCGCTCCCGTGTTGCAGTGCGTCAGGATGCGGTGACCACCGCCCGGCAGCAGCTCACCGAGCAGCGCCAGCCCGTGCTCCGCCATCCGCGCGCTGGCCCGCGCGTCCTCGGCGTGTACCGCCCTGGCCTCGGCCAGCGCGGCCCCCGCGGCCTCCTCGGGCGACTGCCCGGCGGCCAGCGCCGCGTCGTACGCCCCCACCGCGCGCCGCACGCCGTACGCGAGGTTGACGGCGGTCGGCCGGGCGTATGCCAGGCTCGCCGCGGCGTCGGCCACGTCGAACCCGCGGGCGGCCGCCAGCGCGACGCCGTACGCCCCGGCGATCCCCAGCAGCGGAGCACCGCGCACCGCCAGCGTCCGGATCGCCTGGACCAGAGCCGGTACGTCCGTGCACACCAACTCGGTTTCTTCCGCAGGCAATCGTGTCTGGTCCAGCAGGACCACCACCGGCCCTTCGGGCGGCTCCTCCCAGCGCAGCGCAGGGACTGCGGGTGCCGCGGCGCCCGCCTGACGTACTCCGTACGGATCGGCCATCCGCCCAGTCTGCCGTCAGCGGCGGGGCGAACATAAGGTCCCCCCTCGGGACCCGGACAGTCTTCGAGCCCCGGACGGTCCCCGGGACCGGGACGGCCGCCGGGAGAACCGGAACGTCTCCGCCCGGTACCGGAAGATCCCTTCCTGACAAGGGGGCCGGTACGAAACCGGACTTGCCGTGGCACGATGACTGGCACCGCGGACCCCGGAACCCGACCGCCGCCGCGGACGGGCAGTGTGAAGGAGCGACGATGAACAACTCTCCGGGCTGGGCCTCGCCCGGATCCTCCCCCTCCGACGAGCCGGACCGCGGCCCCCAGGAGCAGCCCACCCCGCCCGAGCAGACCACCGACCCGCAGTCCACCGGCCCGCAGCCCAAGGACGCACCGGCGACCGAGCAGGGGACGGCGGATCAGCAGCCGAAGCCCACGGCTCAGCAGAACGATGGTCAGCAGCCGTCGCCCGCATCGCAGCAGACCGGTGGTCAGCAGCCTGCGCCCCCCTCGCAGCAGACGGCGGGTCAACCGCCCTCCGCCCAGTGGGCCAAGGAGCAGCCGCCGGCCGGCCAGTGGTCCGCGCCCAGCGGCGGAGTACCGACCGGAGCGCCGACCGAGGGGACGCCGGGCAGCGGCCCCGACGGCGCCGCGAACGGCGGCGCACCCGGCTGGAATCCGCCGGGCGGCGCGGGCCCGCAGGGCGGCGCTCCCGGCGGCGGCCCCGGCTGGGGCGGACAGCCCGGATGGAGCGGCCAGCAGGGCTGGAACGGTGGCCAGGCCGGCCCCGGCGGCGCCAACTGGGGTGGCGGCAGGCCTGGCTGGGGCGGCGCGTGGTCCCCGCCGCCTCCGGCGGCCAAGCCCGGCGTCATCCCGCTGCGCCCGCTCGGCGTCAACGAAATCCTCGACGGCGCGGTGGCCACGATGCGGGCGCACTGGCGCACCATGCTGGGCATCTCGCTCGTCGTCGCGGTAATCACGCAGGCCGTCGCCACGGTCGTGTCGGGCGTGTGGTTCCGAGGCACCGACAACATGACGCTCGGGACCGACCCGAGCGCGGACGTCGACGAGGTCATGCGCGAGGCCGGCGGCCAGCTCGCCGCCAGCGGCATCACCTGGTTCATCGCCATGCTCGGCACGGTGATCGCCACCGCGCTGATCACCATCGTCGTCAGCCGTGCCGTCCTGGGCCGCTCGGTCTCCGCCGGGGAGGCATGGCGCGACTCGAGCCGGCAACTCCCCCGCCTCTTCGGCCTGCTCCTCCTGCTCCCGCTGCTCATCGCCGCCGTCATCACGGTCGGCCTGCTGCCCGGCATCCTCGTCGCCGTACTCGGCTCGGCTCCGGCCGGTGTGGCGCTCGCGCTGCTCGGCGGGCTCGCCGGCCTGGCCGCCGGGGTCTGGCTGTGGATCCGCTACTGCCTCGCCGCCCCCGCCCTGATGCTCGAGAAGCAGGGCGTCATCACGTCCATGCGCCGCTCCGCCAAGCTCGTACGCGGCGCCTGGTGGCGCGTGCTGGGCATCCAGCTGCTCACCGTACTGATCGTGGTGATCGTGGAGTTCATCGTCCAGATCCCGGCCACCATCATCGCTTTCCTGCTCGGCGGGGAGAGCGCCGCGAGCTGGATGAACGGCAACGCCACCACCGGCTGGACCTTCCTGATCGTGGTCGGCATCGGCGCCGTGATCAGCTCGACCGTCACCTTCCCGATCAGCGCCGGCGTCACCGCGCTCCTGTACATGGACCAGCGGATCCGGCGCGAGGCCCTCGACCTCGAACTGGCGCGCGCGGCCGGGCTCCCCGGCTACGGCGCCGACGCGGCCCCCGCCCCCGGCGCCACCCCCGGGAGCTGATGCGGTGCCGGCCGGGGGGAGAATCGCCGTGCTCGCGCAGCACCTCGCGGGCACCGGCGACGACGTGCCCGTACAGATCCCGCGCGGTCCTGCCCGCGAGGCGGCGGAACGCGAACTGTCCAAGCCGCGATACCACGAGTACGACCCCAACCCGCTCCAGCGCGCCCTCAATTGGCTCTGGCAGCGCATCGACGACCTCTTCAACGCGGCCGCCGGAGTGGCCCCCGGCGGCTGGGTCGGGCTGCTCGTCGTCGTCCTGGTGGTCCTGCTGCTGGTCGTCGCCCTCCGGCTGCGGCTCGGCGCGCTGCGCCGCACGCCCACCACCGCCGCCGCGCTCTTCCCCGACCGGCCCCGCACCGCCGCCGAACACCGTACGGCCGCGGAAGCGCACGCCGCCCGCAGCGACTGGACGCCCGCCGTCCAGGAGCGGATGCGCGCGATCGTCCTCGCCCTGGAGGAACGCGCGCTGCTCACACCCGCGCCGGGACGCACCGCCGACGAGGCGGCCACCGAGGCCGGCCGCGCCTTTCCTACCCACACCGACCGGCTGCGCGCCGCCTCCCGGGCCTTCGACGGCATCACATACGGCCGTCGCCCCGGCACCGCCGACGAGTACACCCTGCTCAGCGCCCTGGACACGGACCTCAGCCAGGCGAAGCCGGACCTCACCACCACCCGGCCCGGGGCCGCCGGATGACCTCTTCCCCCGCTTACACCACCTCCGTGTCGCCCACCGCCGCCCGGATCTGGGCGCGCTCCCGCGGCCTGCTGATCGCGCTCCTCGTCCTCGCCCTGGGCGGCATCGCCATCGCCGCGCTGAAGTCCGGCGAACAGCACGGCCGCCTCGACCCACGCTCCGCCGACCCCACCGGCAGCCGCGCCCTCGCCACCCTGCTGTCCGAACGGGGCGTCAGCACCCGCGTCGTGACCAGCACTCGCGAAGCCGCCGCCGCGGCAGGCCCCGACACCACCCTGCTGATCACCGACCCGAACCTGCTGACCGACCGACAGCTCAGCACCCTGCGTACGGCCACCGGGCGCTCCCCCGGCCGCACCGTCCTCCTCGCCCCCGACCAAGTGGCGCTCGACGCGCTGGCCCCCGGCGCCCGGGCCGCGGACCCCACCGATACCACCGTGCGCGCACCGGACTGCCCCCTGCCCGCCGCCCGCCGCGCCGGCGACGCCGACCTCGGCGGGGTCCGCTACCGCACCTCGGCGCCCGATGCCGACCGCTGCTACCTCGTGGACGGCCTGCCCACCCTGCTCCGCCTGCCGGGCAACGCGGCGAGTGGCACCGGTCCGGCCGCCAGCGACACCGTGCTGCTCGGCTCCCCCGAACTTCTTTACAACCACGGCCTCGCCGAACAGGGCAACGCCTCGCTCGCCCTGCAACTCCTCGGTTCGCACCGTCATCTCGTCTGGTACCTCCCCTCCGTCAGTGATCCCGCGACCGCCCGGAACGGCGAGCGCTCCTTCCTCGACCTCATCCCCTCCGGCTGGCGCTGGGGACTGCTGCAGCTGGCCATCGCAGCCGTACTCACCGCCCTCTGGCGGGCCCGCCGGCTCGGCCCTCTCGTCCCCGAACGGCTGCCCGTCACCGTGCCCGCAGCCGAGACGACCGAGGGCCGTGCCCGCCTCTACCAACAGGCCGACGCCCGCGACCAGGCCGCCGCCGTCCTGCGCTCCGCCACCCGCACCCGACTGGCTCCCCTCGTCGGTGTGCCTCCGGCCGACATCCACACCGCTGACGTCCTCGTGCCTGCCGTCGCCGCCCGCCTCGCCGCCCGCGGCGAATCCGGTTCGTCCCTGCGCGCCCTGCTCTTCGGCACCGCCCCCGATGACGACAAGGCCCTGGTCCGGCTGGCCGACCAACTCGACGACCTCGAACGCTCGATCCTTCTCCAAGAGAGGCACGCACCTCGTGAGCACCCCGACAGCTGACCGCGCCCGAGCTTCCCTCGAGGCCCTGCGCACCGAGATCGCCAAGGCCGTCGTCGGCCAGGACCCCGCCGTCACCGGCCTGGTCGTCGCGCTGCTCTGCCGGGGCCACGTCCTGCTCGAAGGCGTACCGGGCGTCGCCAAGACCCTGCTCGTCCGCTCCCTCGCGGCAGCGCTCGACCTCGGTACGAAGCGCGTCCAGTTCACCCCCGACCTGATGCCGAGCGACGTCACCGGCTCACTCGTCTACGACGCGCGCACCGCCGAGTTCTCGTTCCAGCCGGGCCCCGTCTTCACCAACATCCTGCTCGCCGACGAGATCAACCGGACTCCGCCCAAGACCCAGGCCTCCCTCCTCGAAGCCATGGAGGAGCGGCAGGTGACCGTGGACGGAACGCCCCGCCCCCTCCCTGAGCCGTTCCTGGTCGCCGCGACCCAGAACCCGGTGGAGTACGAGGGCACGTATCCGCTGCCCGAGGCCCAGCTCGACCGCTTCCTGCTCAAGCTGACGGTCCCGCTGCCCGCCCGTCAGGACGAGATCGGCATCCTCACCCGGCATGCCGAGGGCTTCAGCCCGCGCGATCTGGCCTCCGCGGGGCTACGCCCCGTCGCCGGCGCCGCCGACCTCGAAGCCGCCCGCGCCGCCGTCGCGAAGACCGCGGTATCCCCCGACATCGCCGCCTACATCGTCGATATCTGCCGTGCCACGCGTGAATCCCCCTCGCTCTCCCTCGGCGTTTCCCCCCGAGGTGCCACTGCTCTGCTGTCCACGGCCCGCGCCTGGGCCTGGCTGACCGGCCGCGACTACGTCACCCCCGACGACGTCAAGGCCCTGGCCCTGCCCACACTGCGCCACCGCGTCCAACTCCGCCCCGAGGCGGAGATGGAAGGAGTCACGGCCGACTCCGTCATCTCCGCGGTCCTCGCCCACCTCCCCGTCCCCCGCTGAGCCGCGCCATGGCCCTTACCGGACGCACCGCGCTCCTCGCGGCGATCAGCGCACTCCTCGTCGGGCTCCTGCTCCCCGGCTGGACCGGCATCCTCACCGTCCAACTCACCTTGCTTGCAGCAATTCTGTGCGACCTTTCACTCGCCGCGCCAGTGCGAAAGCTGCAGTTCACCCGTACTGGTGACACATCAGTTCGACTCGGTGACGCTGTCCCCACACACCTCACCATCACCAACCCCACCGGACGTCTCTTGCGTGCCCACCTCCGCGATGCCTGGCCGCCCAGCGCCTTCGACCCCGGTACCGAGTACGACGCATCCCGGCACCGTCTCCGCATCCCCGCGTCCGAGCGCCGTCGCGACACCACGACCCTGCGCCCCACCCGCCGCGGCGAACACCGCGCCGTCCGCATCACCGTCCGCTCGTACGGGCCGCTCGGCCTGGCCGCCCGCCAGGGCAGCCACCACGTCCCCTGGGCCGTCCGCGCCCTGCCGCCCTTCACCAGTCGCAAGCACCTCCCCGCAAAGCAAGCCCGCCTGCGCGAGCTCGACGGCCGCACCAGCATCCTGACCCGCGGCGAAGGCACCGAGTTCGACAGCCTCCGCGACTACACCCCCGGAGACGACACCCGCTCCATCGACTGGCGCGCCACCGCTCGCCAGCAGACCGTCGCCGTACGCACCTGGCGCCCGGAACGCGACCGCCACATCCTCCTCGCCCTGGAAACCGGCCGTACGTCGGCCGGCCGCGTCGGGGACATTCCCCGCCTCGACGCCTCCATGGACGCGGCGCTGCTCCTCGCCGCGCTGGCCTCCCGCGCCGGCGACCGCGTCGATCTGCTCGCCTACGACCGCCGGGTACGCGCCGCTGTACAGGGCCGCACCGCGCGCGATCTCCTCCCCGCGCTCACCGACGCGCTGACCCCGCTCGAGCCGGAGCTCGTCGAAGCCGACGCCCGGGGTCTGGCCGCGGCGATCCGCCGCAGCGCGCCGCGCCGCTCCCTCATCGTGCTGTTCACCGGCCTCGACGCCGGACCGGTCGAGGAGGGGCTGCTCCCCGTCCTCCCCGGGCTCACGCAGAACAACGAGGTCATCGTGGCTGCGGTGGCCGATCCGCGCATCGAGGCCATGGCCGCCGGCCGCCATACCCCGGCCGATGTCTATGCCGCAGCTGCCGCGGAGCGCACCCGCGCCGAACGCCATCGCACCGCCGACCGCCTCCGCGGCCACGGCGTCACCGTCGTCGACGCCACGCCGGCTCTGCTGGCCCCGGAACTGGCCGACACGTACCTGGCTCTCAAGGCTTCCGGACGGCTCTGAGGGACAGCTGAGAGGGCGGCGAGGGAGGCTTGGCTGTCACGGGCGGGTCCGGCCCGGCCCCCTCGGTGCCAGTACCCTCGGTGCCGGTTCTTCTCCAAAACGCAGAAAAGCCCCGCACCATGAGGTGCGGGGCTTTCCCACAATGATTGTTCGGCGGCGTCCTACTCTCCCACAGGGTCCCCCCTGCAGTACCATCGGCGCTGAAAGGCTTAGCTTCCGGGTTCGAAATGTAACCGGGCGTTTCCCTAACGCAATGACCACCGAAACACTATGAAGATAACAACTCCAGCCGGAAAGGCGAGTTCGTTACTTCAGAACAAACACAGTGGACGCGAGCAACTGAGGACAAGCCCTCGGCCTATTAGTACCAGTCAACTCCACCCGTTACCGGGCTTCCATATCTGGCCTATCAACCCAGTCGTCTACTGGGAGCCTTACCCTCTCAAGGAGGTGGGAGTACTCATCTCGAAGCAGGCTTCCCGCTT